>JADGQS010000022.1 GCA_017881585.1 Gemmatimonadaceae bacterium
GAACTGCGTCGGCGTGAGGTCGAGCATCGCGAGGGAGACACCCATCCCGCCGGCGATGCCAACGAGATCGGCGTAGACCACGAGGAGCGGCATCATCACGAAGAGGCCGAGCACGCGCGGAAGCACGAGGTGATCGATGGGAGAAATGCCGAGTGTACTGAGCGCGTCGATCTCCTCCGTGATCTTCATGCTTCCCAGTTCGGCCGCGAATCCGGCGCCGGTGCGGCCTGCCATGATGATGCCGGTCATGAGCGCGCCCAGCTCGCGCAGCATTCCGTATCCGACCAGGTACGAGACGTAGTAGCCGGCGCCGAAGCGTTTGAGCACGACGACGCCGAGGAAGGCGACTATCACGCCGATGAGCAGCGCGATCAGCGTCACGATGGGGAGTGCGCCGGAACTGTTCGACTGCACGACGACCCAGAACTCGCGCCAGCGCATGCGCACCCGCCCGCGCAGCAACTGGGCGCCGCGCTGGATCACCTCGCCCGTGAAGGTAACCGCGACGTGCGCCGCATCCCACGCGGCGATGCCGGCGAGCCCAAACCTCGCGACCGGTGAAAGGCGCGGCTCCTCGCGGTCGGTGACGCGCTCCGGCACGACGCGGGCGAGGGCGAGCAGACTCGCGATCCGCTCGGGGACGCCCTCAGTCCCGAACTCGAGTTGATGGGCCTCGCAGTATTCCTGGCCTTGCCGCAGGAAGATCAGGAGGCTGCTGTCCCAGGTACTGAGCGCGGAGGCGTCGACGTTGACGACGCGCGCCGCCCGAGCGCCCGGCGGATCCGCGGACAGCGCCGACTCCATCAACTGCGCGAAGCGCGGCGCGGGGCGTTCCAAGTTCCACTCGCCCGACAGCACCGCGACGAGGGAGTCGTCCTCGCGCCGGATCTCCGCGAGGGTCGCGGCAGCCTCCGCGGTCACAGAGGCCGTGCCGTGCACTCAGCCGAATCGACCTTCCGTTTTCGCCTCGCGCCCATTATGGCCTCGCATCCAGCGCCCGGTCGCGACCCGAAATGGCGCGAATACGGCGGTATCGAACAATGCCGTGAGGTCGTCGCGGTGGCTAGCGCCTGAACGCAATAGGCCGAATCCTCGCGCTTCAACGGACGGGGTGGGATTCGAACCCACGGTACGCTTGCACGTACACACACTTTCCAGGCGTGCCGGATTAACGCCGTTTCGGCTACCCTGGCCGTTCTCGACAGCGTGGCAATTCGTGCTGGCCGACGTCAGGTGGCGGAGAGCGAACGCGCCACCGATCAATGAGACCCTGAAACACTGCAGCCCGGGCAGTTGTCGATACTGGTTCCAACGAGGCGCTCGACTCTCAGCGCCCCCGGCCCGAGCTGAGCTCGCGGAGAGCCATCACGAGTAGCGCGATGTCGCTCTCGTCGTTGTAGATGCCCAGCGACGGCCGGACCGTCGCCTCGTGCCCGAACCGGCGAAGGACGGGCTGCGCGCAGTGGTGACCGGCGCGCACGGCGATGCCCTTGCGGTTCAGGTACTGGCCGATCGCCCTGGGCTCGCGCCCCGCCATCACGAAGGAGACCGCCCCGACGCGGACCGCCGGCGCTCCCACGAGGGACAGCCCGCTCACCGAAGAGAGCCCCGCGACGAGGCTCGACATGAGACGCTGCTCGTGCGCCGCGATCGCGGGCCGCCCGGCGCGCTCCACGTAGTCGAGTGCCACGCCGAGGCCGACCGCGTCGGCAAGGGACGGCGTGCCGGCCTCGAAGCGCGCCGGCGGTCGAGCGTAGGTCGTGCGCTCGAACGTCACGTCCTCGATCATGCTTCCGCCTCCCTGCCACGGCGGCATCTGCTCGAGGACCTCCTCGCGCCCGTAGAGCACTCCGATCCCGGTCGGGCCGTAAATCTTGTGGCCCGAGAACACGAAGAAGTCAGCGCCGAGGCCCGTCACGTCGACCGGCACGTGCGCCACGGACTGCGCGCCGTCGACGAGCACCAGGGCTCCTTGGCGATGCGCCATCTGCGCCATCGCGGCGACGGGAACCAGCGTCCCGATGGCGTTCGAGACCTGCGGCAGCGCGACGAGCTTCACGCGCGGCCCCAGCATCGCCTCGTACGCGTCGAGGCGGACGTCGCCCGCGTCGTCGACGGGAATCACGCGCAGCACGGCGCCGGTTTCCTCGCACAGGAGTTGCCACGGGACGATGTTCGAGTGGTGCTCGAGATGCGTCACCAGGATCTCGTCGCGCGCGTGGACGTTGGCGCGACCCCAGGACTGCGCCACGAGGTTGATCGCCTCCGTCGTGCCGCGAACGAACACGATCTCCTCCTCCGAGCGCGCGCCGAGGAACCGCTGGACCGTGGCTCGGGCGCCCTCGTAGGCGTCCGTCGCGCGCGCAGCGAGCTCGTGGGCGCCGCGATGCACGTTCGAGTTATCGGACTCGTAGAAGCGCGAGATGGCGTCGATCACCTCTCGCGGCTTCTGCGTGGTCGCCGCGTTGTCGAGCCAGACCAGCCGCCGGCCGTGCACCTGTTGGTCGAGCGCGGGGAAGTCGCGCGAGAGTCCCGGGCGCGGCGCGCCCGACGCCCCGCCTCGCACCGGCGCCGATCCGGGGAACATCAACGCCGGCAGGAGATTCCAGCCGCCGCGCTCCGTGACGCCGAGGAGATCGAACGGGCCCCTCGCCAGGGGATCGAGCGGCGCGTCGAGCGGCGCGTCGAGCGGCGCGTCGAGCGGCGCGGAGAGCGGCGCGACGAGCGTCGCCGGGGACGCGTCGGATCCCGCGAGCGCGTCGACGAGCGCGCCCTTCACCAGCTCGTCGAGCTGGGTGGATCCGCCCCCGTCCGGCCGCTCAGGCAGCATCGTCGCTGTAGTTGCCGATCTCGACGCCGTCGAGCGATCCGACCGCGTCATCGGAGAGGACGGCGAGCGAGAAGTACACGGTCACCAGGTAGCTGGCGATCGCCTTCTCGTCGATGCCGTTGAAGCGGATGGCAAAGCTCGGCAGCCGCGCGTCGCCGATGCTCGGTTGATGCAGGCCGACGACCCCGCGCCGCTCCTGGCCGCACCGCACCAGGAAGATGCGCGTCGTCGGCACTTTCCTGCTGCGGTCGATGACGAACTTGTCGGAGGGCACGAGCGGCACGCCGCGCCAAGTGAGGAACGTCGACCCGAAGAGCGTGACCGTCGGCGGCGGGACCCCGCGCGAGGTGCACTCGCGGCCGAAGGCCGCGATGGCCGCCGGGTGGGCCAGGAAGAAGGCCGGCTCCTTCCACACACGCGACAGGAGCTCGTCGAGATCGTCCGGCGTCGGTGGCCCGGTGCGGGTCGTGATCCGCATCGACGGCACGATGTTGCTGCCGAGGCCGAAGCGGTCGTTGTTGATCAACTCCCACTCCTGGCGCTCCTTCATCGCCTCGATGACGAGCCGCGCCTGCTCGCGCAGCTGGTCGAACGGCTGCTTGTAGAGATCCATCACGCGCGAGTGCACGCGCAGCGTGGTGATGATCGACGAGAGCGCGATCTCGAGGGGGTGTTCCTCGTAGTCGACAAAAGTCGGCATGATCGTGGGCTCGCCGTCCTCGGTGGCGGTGGTCTCGAGCTGGATGCTCGAGCTCTCGGACGACCGTGCGGCGGCCGCCTCTTTGAGGCTGGCCAGCAGCTTCGGATGACGCTTCATGAGCGCCTTCGCCGAGGCGCGGTTCAGCACGAGCAGCAACGTCGGGGCAACCGCGCGAACGGTGGCGTTGCGCGGTTCGGAGCGTAGCAGCGCCATCTCGCCGAAGAAGTCGCCGTCACGCAGAAACGACAGGATCGAGCGTTCCCCGGACCGGCTGTTCCGCACCACCTCGACCTTTCCGCGGCAGATGATGAATAGCTCGTCGCCCGGCTCGCCCTCCCGGACGATCACAGCGTCGGCCGGGACCTGCCGGGACTTGAAGCGACCGACGAGTTCGGAGAGCACCTTGAGATCGAGCGTGCGAAAGAGCGGGATGGCCCGCAGGTTCTCCGGCAGCAGCAGTGCGCGTTCGCCGTCGACGCGCGTCTCGACGCGCTGGAACTCCGACCCGATCACCCGCACGCGGTTGACGCGGAACATTCCGGCTTCGACCTCGACCCACGGCAACATGCGAAGCAGCCAGCGCGGGCTGATCGAGCCCATCTGGGGCGCCGTCTTGGTGACGTCGGCCAGGTTGCGAGCGGCGGTCTCGCCGAGGCTGGTCCTGAGCATGGTTTCGACCATTTTCCTCTCCCGGAGAGTTGGCAGGACCCTATCTTAGCCGACGCTCGTCGAGACGGATAGGTCGTGAACGACGATGGCGCAACGGGCGCCAAGCCGTTGCGCCATCACGGACGGGGTGGGATTCGAACCCACGGTACGCTTGCACGTACACACACTTTCCAGGCGTGCGCCTTAAACCACTCGGCCACCCGTCCCTAAAACAACAACCCGCATCCTGCATCGCCGTATTCGCGAGTACGAACTGAGTCCCGTATCCGGCCCAGACTCTACTCGCGTCTGATGCGAGGAGCGACGAGTGAGGGGATTCCTGTTAACGGACAGGGTGAGATTCGAACTCACGGTACCGTTGCCGGTACGCCGGTTTTCGAGACCGGTGCCTTCAACCACTCGGCCACCTGTCCAACAATGTGCTTAGCCGGGGAAAATTAGACGGGGGGAGGAGGCGAGTCAACGCGCGAGGCTGCGTTTCGAGAACCCAACGGCGAGTAGTCGGTCATTGGTCGTTGGTCGT
Source organism: Gemmatimonadaceae bacterium (assembly GCA_017881585.1). Taxonomy (GTDB): domain Bacteria; phylum Gemmatimonadota; class Gemmatimonadetes; order Gemmatimonadales; family Gemmatimonadaceae; genus Fen-1231. Next base: position 4,723 of record JADGQS010000022.1, read on the forward strand.
TGGTGATCGGCCAAGAACCAATGACCAATGACCAAGAACTTTCTACTCGCCGTAAGCCCTCCCCCTAGCGCTTCTCCCGGAAAAATTCGGAAAGGATCTTCCCGCATTCCGCCTCCAAGACGCCACCCTGCACTTCCGGGGAGTGATTGAGCCTTGGATTGCGCAGCAGGTCCTCCACCGACCCCGCCATCCCCGCCTTTTCGTCCCATGCCCCGAACACCACGCGATCCAGCCGCGAGAGCACGATCGCGCCCGCGCACATCGCGCACGGCTCGAGGGTCACGTAGAGGGTGCACCCCGCAAGCCGCTGGTCGCCAAGGACCGCCGAGGCGGCCTGGATGGCGAGGAGCTCGGCGTGGGCGGTGGCGTCGGCCGACGAGACACTTGAATTGCCGGCACGCGAGACGACTTCCCCCTCCCGGACGATCACGGCACCCACGGGCACCTCGCCGCCCTCGGCGGCGTCCTCCGCCTCGTCCAGGGCCAGGCGCATCCAGGCTTCGTCTCGCTTCGCGCGTGAAGTCGTCACGTCAGATGTGATCTCCGTCGCAATTCCGGGGGGATGCAGCAAGCAATAATACGGGGAACGACCGGTTCGCGTGTCGAACCAGCTGACCTTCCGCCGACATTCGCGAACTTTTCCCTCGTGCGCAGGTACCATGTAGTCATATGCGATATATCACGTTGGGCCTGCTGCTCTGCGCAGCGTGCAGCGGCGGCGGCTCGACCGGGCCGGCTGCCGTCGCCTCCGTGCAACTCAACGCGCCAACGAACACGATCGCTGTGGGCCAAACCACGACGATCACCGCGATTGCGCTCGACGCCTCGGGCACGGCCACCACGGGTGGAACGGTCACCTGGCAGACGTCTTCAGCCGCCATCGCGACCGTCACGGCCGGGTTGGTGACCGGCGTCACGGCGGGTTCGGCGGCGATCACGGCCACCATCGGCACGAAATCGTCGCAGACGAACATCACCGTGACGCCGCCGATCTCGACGTCGTGCTCGGGCGTTACGCCGCTGTCGCTCAGCGTCGGCGCGGTCCACACGCTGACCGGGGCCGAGCGCTCGACGCTCTGCATTTCCGGCGGAGCGGCTGGCAGCGAGTACGTGCTGGTGCCGTTCAAGGCCGATACCGTCAGCGCGCCGGTCTCGGTCTTGATGACGGGCAGTGGCACGCTCGCGACGAGCGGCGCGCCGACGGCGGCCGCAGCGGCCAGTCTCTTGCCGGCGCCCGCGAACGCGCGGCTGCTGAGCTCCGTCACGCACGGCGCGTTCGGCGCCGCCTTCGAACATCGCATGCGAGTCATCGAGCGCAACCAGCTCACGCCGCTGGTCACCGCCGGCCAGCGCAGCACACTGCTCCGCAGCATGCAGCGCGCGTCGGCCAATCGCTCCGCGATCTTCAACCTGCCGTCGACGCCTGCGCTCGGGACGTTCTTCAAGCTCAATGCGAACGGCAACGACGCGTGCACCAACCGGCAGAACCATACGGCACGCATCGCCGCGGTCTCGAACGCCGCGATCATCGCCGTGGACTCGCTCGCCCCGGCCGGCGGCTTCACCGATGCCGAGTACGCCAGCTTCGCGGCGACGTTCGACACGCTGATCTTCCCGCTCGACACCGCGGCGTACGGCGCGCCCGCCGATCTCGACAACAACGGCCGCGTGCTGATCTTCTTCACGCAGGCCGTGAACCAGCTCACGCCTCCGGGCTCCGGCGGCTACATCGGCGGGTTCTTCTTCGCGCGCGACCTCTTTCCCGACAGCACGCAGAACTCGCTGCTCGAGGCCTGCCCCGCGAGCAATCAGGGCGAGATGTTCTACGTCCCCGTCGTCGACGCGAGTTCGCTATACAACGGATTCTTTGTCGACAAGACCGCACTCCGCATCGAGCTTATCGGCACGCTCGCGCACGAGTTCCAGCACCTGATCAACGCGTCCCGCCGGCTGTACGTGACGCAGACGCCGAACTGGGACGAGGACGTTTGGCTCAACGAAGGCATGAGCCACATCGCGGAGGAGATCCTCTATTTCCACGAGGCGGGCTTCGCGCCGAAGCTGAACCTCGGGCTCTCGACGGTCGCGGGGAACCAGGCGGCGCTCGACGCGATCAACAATTATCAGGTGCAGAACCTGGCGCGCCTCGAGGAGTACCTGAAGGCGCCGGGCCTCAACTCGCCGTACGCGGAAAACGACAGCCTCCCGACGCGAGGCTCTACCTACCAGCTGCTGCGCTATTCGATGGACGAGTCGGCCCAGCCGAATAACGTGTATCTCCACGCGCTGATCAACACGCAGAACACGGGCATCGTGAACTACAACACCGTGTTCGCGGGAACCTTCCCGAACATCTTCACGGCCGTTCAGCAGCAGGTGCTCGCCAATTTCTTCGGCGGCGCGGGCATCGCCGTCGATCCGAAGTACGCGTTCCCGAGCTGGAACTATCGCGACGTGATCGGGAACGGACTCAACAAGAAGGTCAATCCGCTCGCGATGCAGTCGCTCGCCGGGAGCGCGACGTTCGGCCTGACCGGCGGTGGGGTCGGATATGGCAGGTTCCGCGTTGCCACCGGCGGTACCGGGTCCATCGTCATTTCCGCAGCAGGCGGCGCGGTTCCGGCGAACGTCGTGATGCTGCTCATCCGCACGCAATAGCCGGTAACTAGAGCACGTCTCACAAACCAATGCTGAAGGGTGTGGTGAGGGAATGCAGAGGGGCGAGATGAATGCGGGATGGCCTCTAGTCGCTCGGCGGCCGCCCGGCGGCTGCCCGGCGGCTACTCCGCTTTCTGAAAATCGAGTGCGTTCCCGCGCACCATGGCTCTCACGTGATCGCCGTCCTTGAACTTCCCCTCGAGGACGGCCATCGCCAGCGGATTCTGCACCAGTCGCTGGATCGCGCGCTTCAGCGGCCGCGCGCCGAACGCCGGCTCGTAGCCGTCGCGCGCGAGCAGCGCTTTGGCCTCGGGCGTGAACTCGAGCGTGATCTTCTTCTCGGCGAGTAGCTTGTCCATGCGCGCGAGCTGAAGATCGACGATGTGCTCGATGTCGGCCTCGCCGAGCGGATGGAACACGATGATATCGTCGACGCGGTTCAGGAACTCGGGCTTGAAATGCCCCCGCAGCGCCTGGGTCACCATCGTCTCGACGAGCGCCCAGTCCTCCGTGCCCTGCTCGAGGATCGCCGTTCCACCGATATTCGAGGTCATGATGATCACGGTGTTGCGGAAGTCCACCGTGCGGCCTTGTGAATCGGTGAGCCGCCCGTCGTCGAGAATCTGCAGGAGAATGTTGAACACGTCGGCGTGCGCCTTCTCGATCTCGTCGAACAGGAGCACGGCATACGGACGGCGGCGGATCGCCTCGGTGAGCTGCCCGCCCTCCTCGAACCCGACGTAACCGGGCGGCGCGCCGATGAGCCGCGCGACCGCGTGCTTCTCCATGTACTCCGACATGTCGATACGCACCATCGCCTGCTCGTCGTCGAAGAGGAACTGGGCGAGAGCGCGCGCGGTTTCCGTCTTGCCGACGCCCGTGGGCCCGAGGAAGATGAACGAGCCGATCGGACGGTTGGGGTCCTGAAGCCCCGCGCGCGAGCGCCGCACCGCGTTCGCGACGGCGTGCACGGCCTCGGGCTGCCCCACCACGCGGCGCGCGAGCTCGGCGTCGAGCTTCGTGAGCCGCTCCTTCTCGCTCTCCATCATTCGCGTGACGGGAATCCCGGTCCACTGCGCGACGATATCGGCGATATCATCTGCGCCGACCTCCTCCTTCAGGAAGCGCGCACCGCCCGACTGCTGCGAGGCGAGCTTCGACTCCGTCTCGCGCAGCTCCGCCTCGAGCTTCGGCACCGTGCCGTACTGGATCTCGGCCGCCTTCCCGAGGTCGCCGGTGCGCGTTGCCCGCTCGACTTCGGTGCGGGCTTCTTCGATCTGCTGCTTGAGTTTGCCGACTTCGCCGAGCGCGTTCTTCTCGTTCTGCCACTGCGCCCGCATCGACGACGCCCGCTCCTTCAACTCCGCGAGTTCGCGCTCGATGACGGCGCGGCGCTCCTTCGACGCCGCGTCTTTCTCCTTCTGCAGCGCCTGCCGTTCGATCTCGAGCTGCACCACGCGGCGTTCCACCTCGTCGATCACCTGCGGGAGAGAGTCAATCTCGATGCGCAGGCGGCTGGCGGCCTCGTCGACGAGGTCGATGGCCTTGTCCGGCAGGAAGCGGTCGCCGATGTAGCGGTTGGAGAGCGTCGCGGCGGCGACGATCGCGCCGTCGGTGATGCGCACGCCGTGATGCGATTCGTAGCGCTCCTTGAGCCCGCGCAGGATCGCGATCGTGTTCTCGACCGTCGGCTCGCCGACGTACACCGGCTGGAAGCGCCGCTCGAGCGCAGCGTCCTTCTCGATGTTCTTGCGGTATTCGTCGAGCGTGGTCGCGCCGACGACGCGCAATTCTCCACGTGCGAGCATCGGCTTCAGCATGTTGCTCGCGTCCATCGAGCCCTCGGCCTTTCCCGCGCCGACGAGCGTGTGCATCTCGTCGATGAACATCACGAACTGCCCCTCGGCGCTCGTGATCTCCTTGAGCACGGACTTGAGGCGCTCCTCGAATTCGCCGCGGAACTTCGCGCCGGCGATGAGCGCCCCCATGTCGAGCGAGACGAGGCGCTTGTTCTTGAGCGACTCCGGGACATCGCCGTTCACGATCCGCTGGGCGAGCCCCTCGGCGATGGCGGTCTTGCCCACACCGGGCTCGCCGATCAGCACCGGATTGTTCTTCGTGCGGCGCGAGAGCACCTGGATCACGCGCCGGATTTCTTCGTCGCGCCCGATGACCGGATCGAGCTTCCCCTTCCGCGCCATCTCGGTGAGGTCGCGCGTGAACTTCTGCAGCGCCTGGTACTGGTTCTCCGGATTCTGGTCGGTCACTTTGTGCGCGCCGCGCACGGACTTCACCGCGTCGGCGAGTCCTTTTGGAGTCACCCCCGCATCGCGAAGGAGAGCCACGCTGTCGGCGCCCTTCGTGCCCGCGAGCGCGAGCAGCAAGTGCTCGGTCGACACGAACTCGTCGCCGAATGCCTTGGCGAACTTCTCGGCCCCGTCGACGACGTTCGACAATTCGCGCGAGAGCGTCGGACTCGCGTCGCTCTGCCTGGGGTAGCGCGCGATCTCGCGGTCGATCGCCTGCGCCAAGGCCGGAATCGCGACGCCGAGTTTCTGAAGAATGGGCGCGACGATGCCTTCGTCCTGGTCGAGGAGCACGCGGAGCAGGTGCGCATCGTGCACGAGCGGATTCCCCTCGCGACGCGCCAACGTGAGGGCGTCGTTCAGGGCGTCGGAACTCTTTACGGTGAGGCGATCTGGATTGAGCATCTGGACCAGACGATCGAAGATGGAAGATGGAAGATCGAATACCGTAGCCAGGGCAAGGGCGGTACCATTGAAAGTACGCCGTTGTGACACGAGCACAGGCAGGAATGTCCGTACATCGCGCCGTCGAGGCACGCGCGGCCTCTCCATCTTCCATCTTCCATCTTCCATCTTCGGTCTTCGGTCTTCGGTCTGAAGTAGCACGCAAAAACGCCCGGACATCGTCCGGGCGTTTTTGCGTGCTACTTCATCACGATCATCTTGTTCAGCAACTTCTGTCCATCGACCGCGAGCGCGTATACGTACACTCCCGAGGCTGCTTCCTTCGACGTGTTGAGATAGTTCCCGTTCCAGTACGCGATGTACTGGCCACAGGGCACCAACACGTTCTGCAGCGGCTGACCCCCTGCCACGTTGCCCGCTCCGCCCTGAATCACCGGAACCGCGACGAGCTGCATCAGCACGTTGTAGATGCGCAGCGTCACCTTGTACTGATGACTCGGATCCGTGCAGTTCGGATATCCTCCGATACTGAACGGGATCCTCGTCTCCGGATTGAACGGATTCGGGTAATTCTGTTCTAGCTTGGCAACCGAACTTTTCTGTGCAGTCGCCGTACCGACCTGCGCAGTTCCAACTCGTGGCATGAGAATGAGGGTCAGCACCACACACAGTGCCGACCAACGAAACCTCATGTTTTCTCCGTTTAACTAGATAGGGGCTATGGAGCGAGCTCCTGAAAAGGTGAACATCACTACTTCGGTCAGGAGTACTCTAACCTATTCAGGCTAGGTACTCTAGTCCTATCGTACTGACGGGCTGCGGGAGTGTCAAGCAACGTCAAGCAACATGCTGGCAAGCAGTTGCCGAGAGTTTGCGGGGGCCGCTCACGGCTTCCAGTGAAACGATCGAAGGTCTCCCCTCCGCCTGCTGACCCCGATACGATCGCAGTATTCCAGAAACGGGATCAGATACTTGCGGCTAAGTCCAAGCACCTCACGGAGTTGTGACGCGGTCTTCTCGGCGCCATCCGATGTCGCTCCCCGTAGCGAGGCGAGAAGCGACTCGACCGCCTTCACGCTGTAGTATCGGTCGGGAGCCACGGCCACCGCACGCCCCTCGCGTTCGAGCACCCGCAGCAGCGCCGGTGTCTCCTTGCCGAACTGGTCGGCCAGCTCGCCCACGTTGAGCGGCGCGACTCCCCCGGCTTCGAGCGCCACGGCGATCTCCGCGATCTTCGCCGCGTCCGCGCCGGATCCGGCTTTCCATCCGGCCCGCGTGAGCACGCCTCCGCGCAGCTCGATCTTTCCGCGCTCCGACAACTCGCGCACGAGGTCGTCGAACAGCACTTCGCTCGCCCGGATGCTCGACCGCGCGTGCTGCAACGGAAGGCCGGCCTCGAGCGGATGCGCCTTGTGCCACGCGCGCACGTCCGCGGCCAGGCGGTCACGCAGCCGCGACCGCAGCGCGACGTCGTAGACGCGGTCGGCGAGCCGGACGACCGCGCGCGTCGTTTCGACGAGGCGGGCGACTTCGCCGGGTGGAATGCCGACGCGCACGGGAATGTCGCCGAGCGCGAGGCCCTGCCCCGCGCATTCCGCCGCGGTCCACTCGAGCCGCAGCTGCTCGCTCGCGCCCGGCGACCGCCACGGCTTGGCGCGGCGCGCCGGCGGCTGCGGGTCGGTGACGACGCCGCCGCCGATCGTCATCGCGGGACTCGTCGTGCGCAGCACGAAGCGATCCCCCGCACGTGCGACGATCGGTGCGTCGAGCGCGATGCGCACAGGATGGATCGCCCCCGGTTCCACGCGGCCGGCCGCGGCGACGAGCCGCGCGCCCACATCAGACGTTCCCAGATGGAACCGCACTCGCGTGCGCACGCCGAGTGATGTCGCGCCGTCGAGCAGCGCGACATCGGCGCGGAGGACGGCCGATTCCCTCCATGCCTCGTCGTTAGAGACGAGCACGCCGCCGTGCGATACCTCCTCGCGATCCACGCCGGCGAGCGCGACCGCCACGCGCGTGCCCGGCAGCCCGCGTTCGACCGCGGCACCGTGCGACTCGAGCGAACGCACGCGGGCGGTTCCTCCGTTCGGAAAGAGCCGCACCGTCGACTCGCGATCGATCGCGCCGCTCCAGAGCGTGCCCGTGACGACCGTGCCGGTTCCCTTCACCGAGAACGCGCGGTCCAGTGGCAATCGTGTGAGGTCGCCGGCATTCCTCGAGGGGACGCGGCCCGCGGCCGCGGCGAGTGCGCGGCGAATTGTATCGAGCCCCGCGCCGGTCGCTGCCGAGCACGGCACGATCTCGGCGCTCTCGAGCGCGGATCCCGAGAGCAGGTTCCGCACGTCCTCGGTGACGAGCGCGAGCCAGTCACCCTCCACCAGATCGCACTTGGTGAGCGCCACCACGCCGCCGCGCACGCCGAGCAGCGTGAGGATCGCGAGATGCTCGCGTGTCTGCGGCATCACGCCTTCGTCGGCGGCGATCACGAGCAGGGCGAGGTCGACTCCCGTCGCGCCGGCAAGCATCGTGCGCACGAACGCGTCGTGACCGGGGACGTCCACCACGCCGAGAGTTCCGGTGAACGAGTCCTCGGCGAGCGCGAGCGGCGCGAACCCGAGTTCGATGGTGATGCCGCGCCGCTTCTCCTCGGGAAGGCGATCGGTGTCCACGCCGGTCAGCGCCCGCACCAGCGAGGTCTTGCCGTGATCGATGTGGCCCGCCGTGCCGAGGATCACGCGTGCTCCACCGCCGCTGGAGAGGCGGCCTGCCCTTCCCACGTCACGAACGCGCGCAGCGGCCGGCCGTCGCCGAGATGCTCCTCGAGGAATTCGCGCAGGAGCCGCTGGTGCGCGCGGCGCGTGGATGAGTCGGCGAGCGCGGATTCCGCGCCCGCAAGCCAGCAGCGCAATGTCTCGCGCGCTTCCGCCGGAAGCGGGCGGCCGCGGGGCCCAAGGCGGCCGCAGCGCTCGCACAGCGCGCCGCCGGCGCGATGGTCGAACGTCAGGGCATCGTTCGGGGCGAGATCCGCGTGACAGCCGGCGCACTGGTCGAGCGAGGGAGCGAACCCGAGCTCCGCCACGACGCGCCAAGCGCCGGCGAGCGCGATGGCGGGCACTTCGTCCGGCGCGGCCTGCCCGATGACGTCGAGCACCGCGGTCGCGGCGTCGTGCACGCGCCCCGAGTCGTCCTCCCGCGCGAAACGCAGGCAGAGTTCCGAGATGGCCGATGCCGCGGTGAATCGCGCGAGCGAACCGGCGAGCTCGCTCCGCGTGCGGGTCGCGTCGAAGCCGGTGAGCACGTGGAGATCGCGCGACGGATGCACCCGCACGTGCGCGACGCCGCTCGTGAACAGGTCGATGGCGCTTCCGAACGGACTCTTCGGCCGCCGCGCACCGCGGGCGATCACCGAGAGCACTCCCGCCTCCCGCGTCGCGATGCGGACGATGCGCGAGGTCTCGCGGTAATCGAACGAGTGGAGGACGAGGGAATCGGACTCGATGAGGCGCACTCATCAAAACTACAACGGAGGGACGAGCGACGGGTGAGGGGCGATCTGGCGAAGAGCGATGCGCGACGGTCTCTACTTCCCGATGCGAACCCCGATGAACACCATCCTTCCCGGCGCCGGGAAATGCGTGACCTCCTGATATTTCGAGCCGAAGAGATTGTCGACGCGTCCCTCGAGCGACACCCCGCCCCTGATATGCGACGGGAGCGGCTGCACGAACGAGAAGTCCACTTTCGTGTAACCCGGCAGCGTCGCGGGCACCGCGGGATAGGGCACGTAGTCGCGGTCGGCCCGTTCGCCGACGTACGCGGCCACCAGCGTGAGCCGCGCGCCATTCGGGTAGGTCTGCAGCGCCGAGAGGTTCCACGCGTTCCGCGGCCGGCGAATCAGCGGCTGGCCCGGGACGTACGATGCGCCGGTCGTCGAGTCGAATCCGATCCTCGTCGTCCGCGTGTCCGTGTACGTGTAGCTGCCGGAGAGCGTGACGCCGCCCGCCGCCTTCAATTCTGCCTCGAGCTCCACGCCGTTCGCGTTCGCCGCCGCGACGTTGAAGTAGCTGGGCGTGCCGGACGGAGCGTTGCCGGAGTAGTCGATGATGTCGTGGAACTGCTGGAAGAAACCCGTCGCCTTGAGCGTCACTCTTCCATCGGCCAGAAAGGTGTCCATGCCGAGCTCGGCGCTTCGCGCGTGCTCCGGCTGGAGGTTCGGATTCCCGGTCACGTAGCCCGTGGCGAAATTCTGGTAGAAGCTCGGCGCCGTGAACGCACTCCCCACCGAAGCGCGCACCCGTGCCTCACCGGAAAGCACGAACGCAGCGCTCGCGCGCATCGTCTCAAACGACCCGAACGCGCTGTTCTTGTCGAGCCGCCCCCCCACGACGTACGAGAGCCGGCCGGTGGCGTCGCCGATCGCCTGCACGAACGTCGCCGAGTTGTGCCGAAGCGCCTCGAACGCGCCCGGTGAGTTTCCGTACTGACTGAGCGAAAGCGAGGTCTGGTTCTCGCGGTCGCTCGCGATTTCCTCGCCGATCGTGAACACGCCGCGCGCGCCGTACCGGAGGTTCAGCCGCGCGTCGCCGCTGCGGTGCGTCTCCACCGAGCGGGAGAAGTAGCCGAAAAAGCCCACCGTGTCGGCCGGCGAATCGGGGCCGTTGTTCGACCGCGGCAGATATTCGTTGGAGGCGAAGGACACGCGGACGTCGGCGCGATTGCCGAGCCGGCGTCCCGCGTCGAGCGACATCACGAGGCGATGATCCGTCTGCTCCGCGTTGTGATCGACCACGGAGCCGTCCGACGCGGTGGGATAGTGATAGATCTGCGACGACCAGCGCATGGCCACGCGCACGTCGGTGTTCACGTCCGGAGCGACGCGCAGCGATGCGCTCAGCACGTCGTCCAGGAATCCGTTGTTGAACGGCAGGATGCCATCCGTGTACTGATGCGAGCCGCTCAGCGTGAAGCCCGCATTCAAGTCGCCGCCCGACCATCCGAGCTCGTCGCGGCGTCCACCCCGCGATCCCACGCCCGTGTACGCGTGGGTGCTGAGGGGGCCCTGGCCGTTTCTCGTGAAGATCTGCACCACACCGGCCACTGCGTCGGATCCGTAGAGGACGCTCGCGGGTCCCTGCACCACCTCGATGCGGTCCACGTTGTCGACCGTGAGCGACGCCCAGTCGAACGCGCCGCCCGCGTCGTTCACCGGCACGCCGTCGACGAGCACGCGCACGAAGTTGCTGTTCCCGCCGCGCAAAAAGAGCGACGTCTGTGATCCAATCGGACCGCCCGACACGACCTGCGCGCCAGGCACCAGCCGCAGCGCATCCTCCACACGAGTGATGCCCTGCGCGCGGAGGTCGTCGCCCTTGAGGATCGTCGACATCGCGATGGGCGCTGCCGTCGCGATCGGAACGCGCGTGGCGGTCACGACCACGGCGGCGAGCGAATCGTGCGGCGGCTTCGCGAGCTCCTGGGCGGCGAGCGGGCGTGTGGCGAGAACGGCGAACGCGGTTCCGAACAGCGCTGTGGCGATGGTGCGGCGGGTCATCCTTTGGTCTCCAGCGATCGTTGAGGGTGAGGTGGAGCGAGGTTCAGCGCGGTGCACGGTGCCGCAGCGGCACGAGCACCGGTGCGCCGACGGCGGGATCGCGCGACACGACGAGGGGCCATTCGTAGACCTGCTCGAGCAGGTCGCCACGCATGACGTCGTCCGGCGTGCCGAACGCGGCGAGCGCCCCGGCGTGGAGCAATGCGATGCGAGTGGCGAACCGCGCGACGAGGTTGAGCTGATGACTCACGAGCAGCACGGCGCGGCCTTCGCGCGCGAGCGCGTCGAGCAGTTCGAACACCGCCATTTCGTGCGCGACGTCGAGGAACGCGGTCGGCTCGTCGAGCACGAGCGCGTCACCGCCCTGCGCGAGGGCGCGGGCGATGCGCACGCGTTGCCACTCGCCGCCCGAGAGTTCGACCGTGCGGCGCCCCAGATATTCATTGACGCCGGCGCGCTGTGCGGCCGATGCGATCGCCGCGCGGTCGTCCGCCGTCTCGCCGCTCCACACGCCGCCGTGTGCGTAGCGGCCGAGCGCGATGAAGTCGCGGACCACGAGCGGGAACGCGGGCTCCTCGCGCTGCGGAACGAGCGCCACGCGCCGGGCGGCCTCGAGCCTGGAGAGCGTTTGGATCGGAATGCCGTCGAGCGAAATCGTCCCGCGCTCCGGCACGAGGCGCCCGAGCAGCGCGCGCACGAGCGTGCTCTTGCCGCTCCCGTTGGGCCCGACGATCGCGGTGATCGCGCCGCGCGGCGCGTCGAGCGAGACGCCGTTCACCGCAGGCCGCGTCGCTGATGCGTAGCGCAGCACGACATCGTCGAACCGGATCACGTCATCCTCCGCAGGCGCGAGAGGAAGAACGGAACGCCGATCAGCGCGGTCACCGCCCCAAGCGGCAACTCGGCCGGTGCGCGAACCGTGCGCGCCACGACGTCGGCCGCCACCACGAGCGCGCCGCCCGCGATCGCCGCACCAAGCATCACGCTGCGCACCGACCGTGCACCGAGTGCGCGCACGATGGCCGGCACGACGAGTCCCACGAAGCCGACGAGCCCCGCCCCCGCGACCGTCACGGCCGCGAGCAGGCTCGCCGCGAGGTACACACGCCGCGTCGCGCGCTCGACGTCCACGCCGAGCGCGGCCGCGGGATCCTCGCCGAGCGCGAGCAGTTCGATCTCGCGGCCGAGCGCGAGCAGCAGCGTGCCGCCGATCACGACGTACACCGCGATCCACCTCGTGCCCTGCCAGGTCGCGTCGCTGAGCGATCCCATCATCCACCAAAGCGCCCCGCGCACGGTGTCGCCGGGCGCGCCAGCGAGCAGCACCATCACGGCCGCGTTCGCGAACGCCCCCACGACAACGCCGGCCATGAGCAGCACGCGCGGATCGCCGCGTGCTCCGGCTGCGCGCGCCACCAGCAGCACGAGCGTCACCGCGAGCGCCGCGCCGGCGAACGCGGCTATCGGCAACACGGCGAGCGACGTGAAGTGCAATGCGACCGCCGTCACCGCGCCGACCGCCGCACCGCCCGAGACACCAAGGAGGTACGGCTCGGCCAGCGGATTGCGCAGCGTGGCCTGCAGCGCCGCGCCGCTCACGCCGAGGCCCGCGCCGATCACGATGCCGAGCGCGATGCGCGGCAGGCGCAGCGTCTGCACGATCGCGATGGCGTTCGCGTCGCCGTTGCCGAAGAGCGCGGACCAGACCGTGCCGGGCGCGAGCGACACGGGGCCCAGGGCAAGGCCGGCGAGCGCCGCGACGAGCAGCGCGACGAGCAGCGCGATCCAGGTACGCGGTCGCATCGGCCTCTACCGAACCGTGTCTTTCAGGATCAGCGCGCGCAGGCTGCGCGCGGCTTCGCCCAGTCGAACACCAGGGCGACCCACGAGAACCGTGTCGACGACGAGCAGCCGGCCCTCGCGAACGGCGGGAATCGACCGCCACAATACATTCTTGCGCAGCGCCTGTCCGGTCACCGTTCCCACGAGAATGAAATCCGGATTGCGGTGCACGATTTCCTCGAGCGTCACCTGGGGCGACGGATCGGCGAGATCGCCGAAGATGTTCTTCGCGCCGGCGATGGTGACGAGCTCGTCGAGATAACTGCCGCGACCGATCGTGAGGATCGGCGAGTCCCACACGTGCCAGAATACGGTCACCGGTCTTGCGGGGCGCGGCCGGGCGCTCACTGCCGCGAGGGAGCGCTCGACGGAATCGGCGATCGCCACGCCGGCGAGCGTATCGCCGGTCGCGCGGGCGAGGAGCGCGACGGTCCGCCGAAAATCGCTGATGTGGTCATCGCGGATCGCGAGCGTGTTCACGCCCGCCCGGCGGAGCTGCACCGCCGCCGCGCGATTCGACTGGCTGGCGTAGATCACCACGAGATCGGGATGCACGCCGAGGATCGCCTCGACGTTCGGCAGCATGCCGTCGCCGAGGTCGGGCACGGCGAGTGCGGCGGCGGGATACGAGTCGTAGTGTGTGCGTCCCACCAGCCGGCTTCCGGCGCCGAGCGCGAAGAAGAGTTCGGTGGTGACGGGGCTGAGCGAGACGATGCGCCGGGCGGGGCGCGCGGTGTGGATCGTGTCGCCGAAATCGTCCAACACGAACGGCGACACCGGCGGCTGCGCCGTCGTGCCGCACGCCCCCGCCAACGCGGAGAGAAACACGACTGTCGTTGCGCGCCGACTAAAAAACAAAACGGACTCCTTCCCGAATGGAAGAAGCCCGCAACGCAGGATGGTGAATACCGCAGGGATCACGGCGCCAGCATCGTACGCCACCAGCCCTCCCCCGAGGACGTGTTTACGTGGCGCGAACGTGGGTCGTCTCCTGGCTCCGGGCCGCCTCTCTCGCCTTCCCGACTCTGCAGTCAGTGGCGCTGTGAGGAGGCGTGTGCTGCTCGCGAAGGCGAGACGCACGTGCCCGTTACAGTGGCGGGGCCGCGCCGGTTTTGCACCGGCTTCCGTGTCCCGCGTTCGCAATCAATTGTACGGCGAAGCTATACGAGCCATACGCGGCGCGCAAGCGCCGCGAGACCTAGAGGCCGTCGCGTCGCGCAAGCGCCGACGTCAGCCGCGACTTCAGTCGCGCACGCGCTTCGTAGTGATCCGCGCGCTCGTCGTTGGTCGGCGAGTCCTTCTTCGCGAACGCGTCGTCGAGCGCGGCGACTTGCCGCGCGATGTCGTCGGGATCCGCGTCACCCAGTTCATGCGCACGCGCCACGAGCGGCCCCTTTCGCATCAGGCTCGCGGCGAGTCCGGCGAGCATCACCGCGCCGACGGCGACGATCACGAACGCCATGCGCGCCGAGAACATCGCGCCGACCTGCGTGGGCGCGAGGACGGTGACGACGGAACTGCCCGGCGCATCCTGCGCGAGGAACCGCCTGAACGGCCGGCCTTCGAGATTCACGGACGCCACCTTCTTGAGCTTCGCGCCGCTGGCGCTCCCCTGCGTGTCCTCGACGAGCACCTCGAGCACCGCAGCCGGCGTCAGCGCCGGAAAGACGACCGGCGCCTTGTTCAACGGCAGCCGATAGTGGAACGAGAGCTGCTTCACACCCGGCGCGATCGGCGCGAACACCCGCACGCGCCCCTTCTCGAATCTCACCGCTTCGGCGGGCACGTCGCCGTCGGTCGCGGCGGCATCGGTGGCGCCGTCGGGAAGCGCCGTCTCGAAGGTCGGCTTCTCCGGCGTGCCGGCGACCCGCGTCAGTGACGTGTCGTTCGAGAGTTCGAACACCTCGATCACCAGGCGACCCTTGCCGGTGTCGGGCGCGGTGACGATCACGTGCCGTCCGCGAACGCTGACCGGGATCGGCGCGCTCGTGGTATCGTACACGAGGAGGTCGGCGTCGCCGCCGCCGGCGACGGGCTTTCGGAGCGGCGGCGTGAAGTACGCGATGCCGTCGTAACTCGCCGCGATGAAATAGAGCGCGCTCGTGTCGCCGGTCGCGCGGTACCGGAACACGAAGTGCCCGCTCGCGTCGGTGCGCATCGAATCGATCGGCGCGGCCACGTCGCTGCCGACGCGATGCAGCACCACCCACGCGCGGGGAAGCGGCACCTCCCCCTTGGCGACGATGCGCTGGACGAGCCCGCGCGCCTCGCGCACCGGTGCGGGTTCCCCAGCGGCAGCCTTGGTACCCCTGGTGCGGTGCGGCGCCTGCGCGAGGAGCGCCGCTGCCGCCAGAGAAAGCAGCGCCGCGGTGACCAGTGCCCTGCCGATGCACACCCGGGCGCTAAAGCGTGAACTTTCCAAAATCTTCCGGACGAAGCTGTTCGAGATAGCGCTTGAGCTGCTCGGCGCCGCGCACGTGTGCGTCGAGCGACGACGCGCTGAGGTCCGGCCCGCTGTCGGTCCCGGGCTCGGGCGCGGCTTCGTCGGACGCGGCTTCGTCCGGCCCGGCGGCCGGCGCCTCGTATTCCGCGAGCAGCTCCTCGGCGGCGAAGATCGGCGTGTCGAGACGCACCGCGATCGCGATGCTGTCCGAGGGGCGCGCGTCCACCACATGCAACACGTGGTCCCGTTCGAGATGCATCTCCGCGAAGAACGTGCCGTCCTCCACGCGCGTGACGTTCACACGCTGGAGCTCGCCGCCCAGCGCGAGGATCAGCGAGCGGACCAGGTCATGCGTCATCGGGCGCTCGCGCTGCACACCGTCGAGATGTGCCGCGATCGACTCGGCTTCCGCCCGGCCGATCCAGATGGGCAGGATCCGATCGCCGCCCTTTTCCTGCAGGATGACGACGAACGAGTTCGACCCGCTGTCGAGCCCGAGACGCGAAACGATGACCTCGACCACGAGCCCTCCAGATGACTTCAGGCGCGGCGCGTACGTTGCCGCTACGCGCGAACGGCCTTCTTCAGTTCCGCCACGCGGTCGGTGCGTTCCCACGTGAAGAGCGTGACCTTCTTTCCGTGCCGCACGGCACGCTCGCACGAGCGCCCGAAGTGACCGTACGCCGCGGTGTCGCTGTAGATCGGCTTGCGCAGGTCGAGGGCGTCGATGATCCCCTTCGGCGTGAGGTCGAACACCTGCTCGACGGCCTTGATGATCTTCCCCTCGTCCACGGTGGCGGTGCCAAAGGTGTCCACCATCACCGACACCGGCTTCACCACGCCGATGGCGTACGCGACCTGCACCTCGCACTTCGTCGCCAGCTTCGCCGCGACGATGTTCTTCGCGACCCACCGCGCCGCGTACGACGCGGAGCGGTCGACCTTCGACGGATCCTTGCCGCTGAACGCTCCGCCGCCGTGGCGCCCCATCCCGCCGTAGGTGTCGACGATGATCTTCCGCCCGGTGAGCCCCGCATCACCCTGGGGACCGCCGATCACGAACCGGCCCGTCGGGTTGATGTGCAGCGTCATCGACTTCGCGCGCAGTTCCTTCGGAATCGTCGCGTCGATGATCTCGCGCTTCACCGCCTCGGTGATCGTCTTGTTGTTGACGCTGTCGCTGTGCTGCGTCGAGATCACGACCGTGTCGACCGACACCGGCCGGCCGTTCTCGTAGATCACCGAGACCTGCGACTTGCCGTCGGGACGCAGCCACGGCAGCGTGCCGTCCTTTCTCCGGTCCGCGAGCGCGCGCGTGAGGCGGTGCGCGAGGGTGATCGGAAGCGGCATCAGCTCCTCGGTCTCGTCGCACGCGAAGCCGAACATCATCCCCTGGTCGCCGGCGCCGCCGGTGTCCACGCCCATCGCGATGTCCTTCGACTGCTGGTCGATCGTGGACATCACCGCGCAGGTGTGCGCGTCGAAGCCGTACCCGGCCTCCGTGTATCCGATGCGCGCGATCGTTTCGCGCACGAGCGCGGGAAGGTGCACGTACGCTTCGGTCGTGATTTCGCCGAAGATCGTCGCCAGTCCGGTCGTGACCATCGTCTCGCACGCGACACGCGACGCAGGGTCTTTCGCGAGCAGCGCGTCGACGACGGCGTCGGAGATCTGGTCGGCCACCTTGTCCGGGTGGCCCTCGGTGACGGATTCTGAGGTGAAGAGGTGGCGACGAAGCACGGTTTTATCGAGTGGTATGAGAGGCAGGCTGGTCTGCTGTTGGTCCATCAATGTTAAGGGCGCGGGGCGCTGAACGACAGCGGTGAGGCTAGTGGGAGTGGGAGTAGAGGGAGAGGGAGTCGGAGGTGAACGCGACTGTGTTGCCCGTATCGCTCGCACTCTCTCCCACTCCCTCCCACTCCCATTACTCACTCTCCCACTCCCACTACTCCCTCTCAGACTCAGATCTACTTTCTCAAACGCATCCCTCGCTCTCGTACTCAGCTCTCATCGCTATCCGTCAGGATAGCTCCGCGTTCAGGCGCTCCCGGAAGATCTGCTCGGCCGCATGTGCCGTGCCCGCGTCAAGGGCGGACGTCGCCGCTTCCGCGGCGGCGCTGGCGTGAATGCCACGCACGATCTGCTTCACGCGCGCGACCGAGCGCGGTGCGACGCTCAGCGTGCGCAGCCCCAGACCGATCAGCGCGAACGCCATCAGCGGCTCGGACGCCATCTCGCCGCAGACGCTCACGTCGAGGCCGTTCGCGCGCCCCGCCTCCAGGGTGCGGTGAATGAGCCGCAGTACCGCGGGATGCAGCGGCGTGAACCGCGTCGCGAGGCGCGCGTTCCCGCGATCCACCGCCAGCGTGTACTGCACGAGGTCGTTCGTTCCGATGCTGAAGAACGCCACCTCCTTCGCCAGCGAATCCGCGGTGATCACCGCCGCGGGCGTCTCGATCATGACGCCGAGCGGAACGTCGGCGCGATGCGCCACACCGCGGTCCTCGAGCTCGCGCGCCGCCTCGGCCAGCAGGGCCCTGGCCTCACGCACTTCGTCGATGGTGACGACGAGCGGCAGCATGATGCGCACGTTGCCGTGCACCGCGGCGCGCATGAGCGCGCGCAGCTGCGTCCGGAAGAGATCCGGCTCGTCGAGGCACATGCGAATCGCGCGCCAGCCGAGGAACGGATTCGGCTCGTGCGGATACCCCCCGACCGGGAGCTTGTCGCCGCCCACGTCGAAAGTGCGGATCACCACGGGCTGTCCGTCGAACGCCCTGATGACGTTCGTGTAGGCCTGGTACTGCTCCTCCTCATCCGGCATCGACGCGCGGCCGATGACGAGGAACTCGGTGCGCATCAAGCCAACGCCCTCGGCGCCGCTCAACGCGGCGCCCGCGGCCTCCTCCGGCAAGTCCACGTTCACGAGGAGCTGGATCCGAACGCCGTCCACCGTGATCGCCTCCTCGCCGGTGAGCCGGGCCAGCACCTCGCCCTCGCGCCGCTCGCGGCGCGCCCGCGCCGCCGCGTCCTTGAGCTCGGCGGCCGTCGGACGCACGACGAGCACGCCGGCCGTGGCGTCGAGGATCACTTTCTCACCGCTCGTGAGGCGCGAGGTCGCGTCGAGGAGCCCGACGACCGCGGGAAGCCCGAGCGAGCGCGCGAGGATGGCGACGTGCGAGGTGCGGGTGCCCGCGTCCGTCGCGATGCCCGCGATGCACTCGCGATCGAGCTGCAGCGTGAGGCTCGGCGTGAGGTCGTGCGTGACGAGGATCGCGTTGGAGCCCTTCGGCAGGTCCACCGGATCGTAGTCGGGGAGGTCGAGCAGGATGGAGAGCACGCGGATGTGCACGTCCATCAGGTCGCCCACGCGCTCGCGCATCATCGCGTGCGCCGATCGCGCGAAGTGCTCGCGCCATTCGAGCATCACCACGTCGAACGCGCGTTCCGCTGAAAAGTTCTGGCGGATCACGTCCTCCACGCGGCGGCGCAGATCGGCGTCCTCGATGATCGAGACCTGCACGTCGAAGATCGCGGCCTCGGCGGGACCCGCGTGCCTCTCGGCGCGCACGCGCACACCGCGGAGGCGCTCCACCGCGCGGTCGTACGCGTGCCGCAGCCGCTCGAGTTCGCGCGGCACGGCGGATTCGTCGATCGCCCGCTCCGGAACCTCCGGCACCTCCCAGCGGAGCAGATGGACGGGGCCTACGACGATTCCCGGCGAGGCCGAAATGCCGGTGAGCATCGAGGGGGTCATGGGCGGCTCACTGCTCCCCGAACCTGCTCGTGATCAATTCTGCCAACGCGTCGACAGCGGCATCGGCGTCGGCGCCCTCGGCGCGAATGATCACCTCGGACCCGCACTCCGCCGCGAGCATCATGACGCCCATGATGCTCTTGCCGTTCACCTCGAGGCCGTCCTTCTCGAGCTTGATGCTCGACGAGAATCGGGCCGCCGTCTTCACGATTTCGGCCGCCGGCCGCGCGTGGATGCCGTGAGCGTTCACGACCGTCACCCGACGTTCGACCATCAGCGCACCACCGCGAAGAGTATGAACAGGACGAGCCCCACCACGGCGAGGCGCCACCCCTCGACGCGGCCATGGAAGCGCGCGAGGGCCACTGCGCCGACGGCGGCGGCGGCGAACACGATTTCGAGGGCCCCGCGCGCAGGCCCGATCACCCCGCGCACGGCGAGCGGAATCGCAATGCCCGCCAGCAGCGCCGATGCCCTCGCCACCTGCGCGGGTCCCTTCCGGAGCAGCGGCGCTCCGAGCGCGGATGCGACTCGCAGTCCATCCCGGTACCCCGCACGCAGCCCCCAGGCCCGCAGCGCCATCGTGCCGAGGTTGAATGATCCCAGAAAGAGCAGCACGACGCCAGCCGGACCCAGGCCGAGGCCAAACGCAACCAGCGCCAGCAACGAACACGCCGGCAGCCAGCCCGCCCACACGAGGCGGTCGCCCACGCTCCCCAGCGGACCGCAACACGCCGTATGGAACCGCTCGATCCGGTCCGTCGCCTCGCCCGAGAGCTCGGCGTTCGCGAGCGCGCCGACGGCAATGCCCGCGAGATACGGGTTCGCATTGAAGTACCCGTTCTGCCGGGCCATGGCTGCCCGGTACGCCTCGCCGTTCCGTCCGCCCGGCAGCAGGCGCAGCGCCGGCTCAACCGCGAAGGCGATGCCGTTGCCCATCAGCGTCTCGTAATTCCACGCGCCTTGCACGGCGAGCAGCCGGAGAAACATCGCCGCGCGCGTACGCACGGGCAGCCGGGGTGCGGTCACGGTCACGTCACGAGGAGCAGGAGCGAACCGACCGCCAGGCCGCCGACCAGAAACCACGGCGCGCCCTTCGTGTTGTGCACGATCTTCCAGATCGCGCCGCCGGCGACCGCGCCGGCGCAGATCACGACCGCCGCGCGCGACTGGGCTCCGGTGAAGCTCCACTGCCCGAGTATCCCGCGCTCGAGCGGAACGAGCACCATGAGCGCGGTCCAGGTGAGCAGGCCGCCGCGCGCCGCGTCGGACGTGAGCCCTCGAAGCTGGAGCGCGGTGACCGCATCGCACGAGCCCGACGTGAGCGCGCCGCGCATCCCCGCCGCCCAGCGCGCGATGAGGCGGCGATGCCACACCATCGTCCATCCGCCGATCGATGCCGTGACGAGCGCCGCGCACACGGCGACAATGAGCGCGCCCCGGCTTCCGATGGGCTGCACGGCGTAGAGCGCACCGCCCACCACACTCGCCGATCCCCACTCGGGATAACGGCTGGCGCCGAACGGCAGCGTCTCGAGCGCGAAGAGTTCGAGCACGGCGCCCGCGATGAGTCCGTGCCCGGGCCGGCCGACGAGCGCGCCGGCAAGCGTGGCGGCCACGAGCGGGCGGGAGATCATCGCCTGCGGGAAACTCACGACGTCGAGGCCGAGCAACGCGCCGAGCAGCGCGAGCGGGATGAGGCCGAGCGCGAGCGGCATCAGTCGCCGGTCCTCGCGAGAACCTGCTCGAGCGGGACCGGCGGCGTCGCGGGGACGTCCTGCGCGGTGATCGTCACGCCGCCCGCCGCCAGCTCCCGCAGCGACGTCTCCTCCTCGGGCGTGAGGAAGATGTAGCGCAGGCGGGCGGTACGACCGCTTCGATGATGGATGCCGCCGAGGTTCACCTGCCGGATGGTGCCGGTGCGATCGACGAGCCGCCGCATGGTCTCCACGTCCCCGGCGAGCAGGATGCCGTGCCCCGGCCGCGACTGGTACTCGGCAAGGTGCGCGAGCGCGCTGTCCACCGACTCGAACGAAACGGTCATCTCCGGCGGCGCGCCCATGCGATACAACTCCTGCTCCCAGTCGCTCGTCGCGAGCGCGTCGTCCACGAGCACTACGAAGGTCACGTTGAGCGGCTGTCCCCATCCGACCACGACCTGGCCGTGCACCAGTCGATCGTCGATGCGGTACAGCTCAATGGGCATCGCCGCCCTCCGTCTGCACGATGGCCGGCAGCACCGCCATCGCGCCGCGGCCACGTTCGAGTGCATGTTCACAGGCGGCGACGCCGTTGTCCGAACCGAGCGCCCAGCTCAGCAAGACGGAGAGATTCACACCGGTGACGACGATCACTCCCGTGAGGTCGCGCGCAATGCGCCGCGCCGCGATCGTGCAGCTCCCGGCTGGAAGGTCCGTGAAGATCACCTGCGCCTCGTGCGCACCGACGGTCGCGCGCAGGAGCTCCTCGATCGCGACCGCGCTGAGATCGCGGCTGCTCACGGCGCGAAAGGTGTCGCCCTTTCCGCTGATCTGCTGCACCGCGGAGATCATGCCCGCCGCGTAGTCGCCGTGTCCGGCGACCACCGCGCGCCGGACGACCGCCGCACCGGGAGCGCTACTCGTCATCGTCCTGCAGGTACCGGCCGAGGTCCACCTTCCTCTGCATCGAGTCCTTCAGCCGCTCGTTGAAGCTCTCGGCCGCGTGCACCCCGCCTAAGCGCAGCAGGTGATTCATCGCGATCACCTCGGCGATCACCGTGATGTTCTTGCCCGGATTGAGCGGCACGGTGATCTTCGGGAGCTGCACGTCGAGGATCGTCATCGTCTCGCCGTCGAGACCGGTGCGGTCCACCGCGGCGAGCGCGTCCCACTTTTCCAGCACCACGATCACCTCGATGCGCTTCTGCTGCCGCACGGCATGGATGCCGAAGATCTTTGGAATGTCGATCAATCCCACACCGCGAATTTCCATGTAATGGTGCGAGAGCTCGTGGCCGCGGCCGATGAGCACGTCGGTGCCGCGCCGCGTCACCATCACGAGATCGTCCGCGACGAGACGGTGCCCGCGCTCGACCAGATCGAGCACGCACTCGGATTTGCCGATGCCGCTCATGCCGGTGAAGAGCAGCCCCACGCCGAACACGTCGGCCAGCGACCCATGCAGGTTCGTGGTGGGCGCGAACTCCGCTTCGAGGAAGGGCGTGATGCGCTTGTAGAACTCCTGCGTTTTGAGCTGCGAGCGGAGGATCGCGACGCCGGCCTTCTTCGCCTCGGGTTCCATGCCGGTGGGAAGCTCCAGCCCCTTCGTCACCATCACACATGGAATCGGGTACGACAGGAAGAGGCGCAGGATTTTCTTGCGCTCGACCTCGCCGAGCGAACGGAGGTAGGTGACCTCGGTTTCGCCGAGCACCTGCACGCGCGCCTCGACGAACCGTCCCACATAGCCCGCGAGCACGAGACCCGGGCCGGACGCGTCCGCCATCGTGATGGGCCGGTCGAGCCCCTTGAGGCTGCCGAGCAGTTCGAGCTGAAGCACGTCCTTCAGCCGCTCGTACATCGTGCCGACGGTGAGTGGTGCCATGTTACGCTCGTCCCCCGCGCTGAATCACACCCATGAGATGCGCCTCGGTCTCGTCGGCCGCTCGCGCCCACGTGAAAGTCTCGGCGAACGCGCGCGCCTTCGCACCCATCGTCGTGACGAGATCGCGCGAGGCCGAGAGCCGGCGGAACGCGGCGGCCAGCGCCTCGATGTCGCCGTGCGGCACGAGGAACCCGGTCTCGCCGTCGCGCACGGACTCACGAATGCCCGGCGAGTTCGACGCCACGACCGGCGTGGCGCAGGCCTCGGCCTCCACGTTGGTGAGTCCCCATCCCTCTTTCGGTGACGCGAGCGCGACCGCCCATGCGCGACGCAGCAGCGCGAGCTTCTCCTCCTCGCTGATGAAGCCAAGAAACCGCACGCGGGCGCCGAGGTCAAGCGACGCGGCGAGGGCCTCGAGTGCCGGCCTGAAATCGCCGGCTCCGGCGATCTCGAGCGTCGCCGACGGATCCGAAAGACGCGCGAACCCGCGGATCACGAGGTCCACGCCCTTGTACTTCTTGAGACGGCCGACGTACGCGAACGTCGGATGCGTCGCCCGTTCCGACGCCATCGGCGTGTAATGGTCGAACGACACGCCGGGATGAATCACCGTCACGTGCTCGCGCGCGATGCCGCGACGCACGAGATCGTCGGCCGTCCCGTCACTGATCGCCTGGAACGGCACCCGGCGATACACCAGCGGCAGCGGACGCTCGCTCAGCCAGACCGCGGTGGCGAGCGGCCAGGCGAGTTCCTGGAACGCGGTCCCGCCAAAGAGGTGCGGAACGCACACCACCGGGCGGGCGTTTCCGCGCCAGAGCGGCGTGTACAGCGGCGCCTTGTTGATGTCCTCGAACAGAATGTCGAACGGCCGGCCGCGAAGGTGGCGCGCCCAATACCGGAAGACCTTCAGCGCGAACGTGTGCCGGGTGCCGACGCGATGCACGTCGATGCCGTCGAGCGTGGCGCGCGGCGGGCAGCCGGGCCAGCCGCCGCAGAGCAGCGTGATCTCGTGGCCGCGCGACGCGAGCCGTTCGAAAATCTCGTGAAGGTGGATTTCCGCGCCGCCCGCCAGCGGATTTTCCCGATCCTGCCAGTTGACGACGAGGACCTTCACCGGAGCCGACCCATCCGGCGCGCGAGCGCGTCGAGCACGCCGTTCACGAAGCGTGCGCTCTGCTCGCTGCCGAACCGCTCCGCGAGCCGCACCGATTCCTGCAGGACGACACGGGGCGGCGTGACGCCCGCCTGCAGCTCTGCGGCGCCGAGGCGGAGCACGCAGCGCTCGATCGCGCCGATGCGCTCGAGCCGCCAGTTCGTAGTGACGTCGGCGAGCTCGGCGTCGAGCGCGACGCCGTCGGACGCGACGATGCGCAGCAGCGTCGTGGCGAACTCGCGCTCGTCCGTCGCGACGGCGAGGTCGTCCCAGATCAGGGCGGACACGCGGAGCAGATCCTGGTTCTCGCGCAGGTCCCACGCGTAGAGCGCCTGCAGCGCTCGCGCGCGGCCCCGCGACTCAACTCTCGCCATCGTCCGCGGAGTCGTCGTGGGCGTGATCGAGGCGAGCGAAGAGATCCACCATCTCGAGCGCGGCGAGCGCCGCGTCAAATCCCTTATTACCGTGCGCACCTCCCGCGCGCGCCTCGGCCTGCTCGTCCGTGTCGGTCGTGAGCAGCCCGAAGCCGATCGGCACGTCGAACTCGCGCTGCAGTTCGGCAAGACCGCGGGAGGCTTCGCCCGCCACATAATCAAAGTGCGGCGTCTCGCCGCGGATCACCGCGCCGACGGCGACGATGCCGTCGTAGCGGTCGCTCGCGAGCAGCCGCTCGACGACGGCGGGAAGCTCCCACGCGCCCGGAACCCAGACGACGTCTATATCGTCCAGCGAGACGCCGTGCTTCACGAGGCACTCGAGGGCGCCCTCGACGAGCTTCGTCGTGACTTCCTCGTTGAAGCGGCTGGCAGCGACGGCAAAGCGGCGGCCCGTTCCACTTCGCTCTCCAGTGAATTCCGCCATCAGAGTGCGCGCAGGTGGCCCAGCTTGCGGCGCTTCGTCTCGAGATACTCGGCGTTCTCCGCCGACTCCGGCGCGACCAGCGGCACACGTTCCTCCACGCACAGTCCGTATCCCTCGAGCCCGATGAGTTTCTTCGGATTGTTCGTGATCGGCTTGATCGACTTGAGACCGAGATCGAGCAATATCTGCGCTCCGATTCCGTAGTTGCGCAGGTCGGGCGCGAAGCCGAGCCGTTCATTGGCCTCGACGGTGTCGGCGCCTTTGTCCTGCAGTTCGTATGCCTTCAGTTTGTTGAGCAGGCCGATCCCGCGCCCTTCCTGGTCGAGGTACACGATCACGCCCCGCCCCGCCGACGCGACGAGGCGCATCGCGGTGTGCAGTTGCCACCCGCAATCGCAGCGCAGCGAATGGAACACGTCCCCCGTGAGGCACTTCGAGTGCATCCGGACGAGCACGCCCTCACCGCTCGAGATGTCGCCGTACACGAGCGCGACGTGTTCGTGCGAATCGACGTCGTTGCGGTACCCGATGATCTTGAACTCGCCGGCCTCCGTCGGCAGACGCGACTCGGCCACGCGATGCACCAGGCGTTCGGTCCGCAGCCGATGCGCGACGAGCTGTGCGACGGTGATGAACGTCAGCCCGTGCGCCTGCCTGAAGCGATCGAGGTCGGGACGCTTCGCGGTCGCGCCCTCGGCGGTGAGGATCTCGCAGATCACGCCGGCGGGCTGGAGACCCGCGAGCCGCATGAGATCCACTGCGGCCTCGGTGTGTCCCACGCGCTGCAGCACGCCGCCCTCCCGCGCGCGCAGCGGATGCACGTGCCCCGGACGCCGGAGGTCTCCGGGCGCGGCGGTCGGACTCGCCGCTGCGCGGATCGTCGCCGCCCGGTCGCTCGCGCTGATGCCGGTGGTCACGCCGAAGTGGGGCGCGGCGTCCACCGTGACGGTGTACGCCGTGCGCAGCGCGTCGGTGTTCTCGGCGCCCATCATGGGCAAGTCGAGCTGCGCGACCTTCTCCGCGCTGAGCGCGAGGCAGATCATCCCCTTTGCGTTCATGAGGAAGTTCACCTTGGCCGGCGTGATGAACTCGGCGGCGCCGATGAGGTCGCCCTCGTTCTCGCGGTCTTCGTCGTCGGCGACGACGATGAATTTCCCCGCGCGCAAGTCTTCAATGGCCTGCTCGATCGTCCCGAATGGCATATGCGTCACTCCGTGGCCGCCGCGAGATGCGGCACCACCAGTCGTTGTACGTACTTGCCGATCACGTCGGCCTCGACCTGCACGCGATGGCCCACGCGGAGGTTGCCCAGCGTGGTGGCCTTGAGCGTGAAATCGATCAGGGAAAGCT
This sequence comes from Gemmatimonadaceae bacterium, assembly GCA_017881585.1. Classification (GTDB taxonomy): domain Bacteria; phylum Gemmatimonadota; class Gemmatimonadetes; order Gemmatimonadales; family Gemmatimonadaceae; genus Fen-1231. Next base: position 30,640 of record JADGQS010000022.1, read on the forward strand.
GAACCGTGTGCGCGTCCGGAATCGCATTGACCGTGAGGCTGACGCCGTCCACCGCGATCGAACCGTGCAGCACGACGAGCGGCGCGAGTTCGGCAGGAATGGCGAGGTCGATGAGAAGTGCATCGCCAAGCCGCTGCACCGCGATCACTTCGGCGACCGCGTCGACGTGTCCCTGCACCATATGCCCGCCGAGCCGGTCGCCCGCGGCGAGTGCGCGCTCGAGGTTCACGCGGCGGCCGGGCTCCCAATCGCCCATCGTCGTGCGGCCGAGCGTCGTGAGCACCGCGGCCACCGTGAACCAGCCGTCGCCGAACTCCCGCACCGTGAGGCACGCGCCGCCGACGGCGATGGACTCGCCGGCGGACAGATCGCAATACGACGTGCGGATGCGGAACTCGCGGCCGGCATCCGTGCTCTGGACGCGGTCGATAGTGCCGACATCGGTGATGAGGCCTGTGAACATTTCAGTGAAAAAGTAAGAACGAGTAATCGGTACTTGGTCATTGGTCATTGGTTCTTGGCAAGCGCGAATGCTCCGGCACGTATGCCGATTACCAACGACCAATGACCAACGACCGATTACTCGTCGTTCGCCTTCGTCGCGAACACGGTCATGAGATCCTCGCCGAACTCCCGGCGTTCAATGACCGTGAATCGCGCCATCGCCTCGACCCCCGCAAAAGCCGGAATCGAACCGGTCCCGAGCACTACCGGCGCCTGAAAGATAATCAGGCGGTCCACTGCTTTGGCGGCCAGGAGGGCTCCGGCGAGTATCGAACCGCCTTCGACGAGCAGCGACCGAACCCCGCGCTGGTGAAGGAGTTCCAGCTTCGGGAGGATATCCGGCGCCCGCTCGACCAGCACGCCCTTGGCCTCGAGAGCGCGGGCCGCTCCGGCGTCGGCCTGATCGGTCATGACGAGCGTCGGAACCCGC
>JADGQS010000094.1 GCA_017881585.1 Gemmatimonadaceae bacterium
ATGCTGCCGATGCTGACCACCGCCGCCGGCACACTCGCGCCGGCACGCGTGTTCGTGATCGGCGCCGGCGTGGCCGGCCTGCAGGCGATCGCGACGGCGCGCCGCCTCGGCGCCGTGGTCACCGCCTTCGACGTGCGCGCCGCGGTTCAGGAGCAGATTCAGTCGCTCGGCGCGACACCGCTGAAGATCGACCTCGGCGGCGACGCGGAAGGCACGGGCGGTTACGCCAAGGCGCAATCCGAAGACCAGGCGCGCCTCACGCAGGAAGGCATCGCCAAGCACATCGCCGGCATCGACCTCATCATCACCACCGCCGCGATCCCGGGCAAGCGCGCGCCGGTCCTGATCACCGCGGCCGCGGTCCGCGGCATGAAGACCGGGTCCGTGATCGTCGATCTTGCCGCCGAGACCGGCGGCAACTGCGAGCTCACCAAGGCCGGCGAGACCGTGGACGCCGGCGGCGTGCAGATCATCGGACCGCTCGGCCTGCCCAGCACGGCCGCGTTCCACGCCTCGCAGATGCTGAGCCGCAACATCCTCACGTTCATCACGCACGTCACGAAAGACGGCGCGCTGAACATCGACGCGTCCGACGAAATCACCGGAGCCATGCTGGTAAAGCCATGATCCAGATCTTCCAGCTCTACGTCTTCATCCTCGCCGGCTTCGTCGGCTTCATCATCATCCAGCGCGTGCCGCCGTTGCTGCACACGCCGCTGATGTCGGCCACCAACGCGATCTCGGGCATCTCGCTCGTGGGCGCGATCGTCGCCGCGGGCGGGCAGTACGGCCGGCTCTCGACGATCCTCGGGTTCGTCGCGGTGGTCTGCGCGATGACCAACGTCACGGCCGGATTCCTGATCACCGACCGCATGCTCGCGATGTTCAAGGGCCAGGTGAAGACCAAGGCGGTCGTCGCGAAGACGGAGCCCGCCAAGTGAACGAGCTCGGCACGCGCGACCTGATCATCCAGGCATCGTATCTCGCGGCATCGGTCCTGTTCATCCTCGGACTGCGTTCGCTCACGAAGCCCCCGCAGGCCCGGCTCGGCATGCAGCAGGCGGCGATGGGCATGCTGTTCGCCGTCATCGGCACGCTGCTGAACTCGAACATCCTCACGTATCAGTGGATCCTCATCGGACTCGTCGTCGGCGGCATGATCGGCTACCCGATGGCGATGAAGATCAAGATGACCGCGATGCCGCAGTTCATCGCGTTCTCGCACGCGTTCGGCGCGATCGCGGCGACGCTCGTCGGAGTCGTGGAATACCGCGTTCGCAGCGGTGCGACCGGAGAAGAAGGTTTGTCGCACGGCCTGGCCGCGGCGCTCGGACTCGAGGTGCTGTTCGGCGCGCTGACCGTCACCGGTTCGTTCATGGCATTCGGCAAGCTGCAGGAGCTCATCACGGGCAGGCCCATCACGTTCAAGGGACAGAACGCGGTCAATCTGCTGATGATCGCCGTCGCTTTCACTGCGCTCGGCCTCCTGATCGTGAATCCGATGAACGGCGCCGCGTTCTATACGGTGCTCGGTCTGGCGTTCCTGCTCGGCATTTCGATGGTGCTGCCGATCGGCGGCGGCGACATGCCGGTGGTGATCTCGCTGCTCAACTCCTACGCCGGACTCGCCGCCGCGGCGACGGGATTCGCGATCGGCAACAACGTGCTGATCATCGCGGGCGCGCTGGAGGGCGCGGGCGGATTCATCCTCTCGCTCATGATGTCGAAGGCGATGAATCGCTCGTTCGGCAACATCATCTTCGGCGCGTTCGGCGCGGCTCCTACAAAGTCGACAGCAGCGAAGGGAGAGGCGAAGGAGCCCAGGAGCATCACGCCCGAGGACGCCGCCGTGCAGCTCGCCTACGCGAGCTCGGTGGTGATCATTCCGGGCTACGGCATGGCGCTGGCGCAGGCGCAGCACGTGTGCCGCGAGCTCATGGAGCTGATCGAGAAAAAGGGCGGCGAGGTGAAGTATGCGATCCATCCCGTCGCGGGCCGCATGCCGGGGCACCTGAACGTGATTCTGTCCGAGGCGGGAATCGATTACGGCGCGCTGCTGACCGACGTGGACGACGCGAACCGCGTCATCGCGACGGCGGACGTCGTGATCGTCATCGGCGCGAACGACATCGTGAACCCGGACGCGGAAGATGACAAGTCGAGCCCGCTGTACGGGATGCCGATCTTCCGGCCGTGGACGGCGAAGGCCGTGTTCGTGATCAAGCGTGGGAAAGGAACTGGATTCTCGGGCGTCGAGAATCCGCTGTTCACTCGCGACAACACGTTGATGCTGTACGGCGATGCGAAGGGCGTGCTGGGATCGCTCGTCAAGGAGATCAAGGCGCTGGATGAGGGACACTAACAGCGAACTGCAGAAGCGTTAACACGGATTACACGGAAAACAAACGGCGACAACTACCGGATCAAGTAGTTGTCGCCTTCGCCGTTTTCCGTGTAATCCGTGTTAACGCTTTAAAGCTCCATACACGAACCCAGCCCGCGCACTCCAGTGCGCTCGAAGGCATCGTCCTCCGATATCGCGCCGCAGTTGATTGCGCGCCGGAAATAGTTCACGAGTCCCCGCCCTGTGGCCGCGTCGTCGAACGCGGCACCCACCCGCGTCGCCTGCGCCGACTTCGCGACAAAGTTCTTCAACCGCGCGCCGGCCGCATCGAGTCCCTCGATGAAGAACGCGAACGTCGCCGCATACCGGCTCACGAGCTGCGCGGGGTGCAGGTCCCAGCCCTGATAGAACCCGTTCGCCATCGCGTGGCGGATACTCTCGTAATGCACCTTCCACGCGTCGCGAACGACGCGACGGTTCTCTTCGATCTGCGCGGCGGTGAGCGCGGCGCGCTCCGTCGCTTCGTGCACGGCTACAGGCAAGACAGCGGTCGCTCCATCTGAAAGCCGGATACGCGAGCCCGAGAGTGCGACCAGCATCATGTTCCTCGCGAAATCGCACGCCTGATGCCGCGGCGACTGATGGGCGGCGGTGATCCCGAGCGCGGCCGTGAAGTCATAGGCGCCGAAAATCGCCCCGGTGAGGCGTTCGCCGCCGGCTTCGATCAACCGCGGCAGCGGCGAGCGCCCGTCCGCGCCGAGCACGATCTCCGGCGTCTCGATCATGACCTCAAAATGCAGCGCGCCGTCGGCGAGGCCGAACTCGCGCTCGAACGCGGCCAGAATCTGCGCGAACTCCGCGACCTGCTCCGCGCTCGTGACTTTGGGAAGGTTGACGATGAAGTTCGACGGCAGGCGGCCGGCGTCGCCGATCACGGTCGAGAGAAAGAGTCGCAGCGTGCGCTCGCTGCGCTCCCGCTGCGAATCGTCGAGCGACTTTACGCGAACTCCGACTCGCCAGGGGAGCGAGCCCGCCACGATGCCAGCCACCACTTCGCGGGCCGCGCCGACCGCGTGCCCATCCTCTTCCGTCGCCGAGCGAACGCCGTAGCCATCTTCGAAATCGATGCGGTAATCCTCGACCGGCTCGCGCAGCAGCTTTTCGCGAACCCGCGAGAACACAGCGTCCGCCAGCGCGCCCGACTCGAGTCCGAGCGCCGCGCCGAGCGTGGCCGCATCGGGCGCGAACGCCGAGAGCGACAGGAGCGCGACCGACTGGAATCGCTCGGCGACGTTTGCACGGAAGAGATGCGCGCCGCCGAACACCGTGTGGACCGGCTGTCGTGATTCCGTCATGCAGTGCGCTCGCTCACGGGCTCCTCGGGATCGGGGTCCTCCAAACGTAATCGCGGCCGGGTGGTTCCGTTCAAACCGTTCGCGCCTGGCCGGCTGTCGAACGGTTGTCGTCAATTCGCGGACCGGTGTCCGACCCCTTCACCCCGATGGCCATGACCATGTCGATTGTCCTACGCTCCGGTCTCGCAGCGGCCGCTACCGCACTCATCGTACAGTCCGCGGCCGCGCAGACCGAGCACCGCACGCTCGCAGGATCCTCCATCGCGATTTACGATCTCGCCGGCCGCGTGCAGGTCGAGCAGGGATCGGGGAGCGAGGTCGTGGTCGAGATCACGCGCGGCGGCCACGACGCGAAGAAACTCACGATCGACGTCGGCGAGTTGCGCGGCCGGAATACGCTGCGCGTGCGCTTCCCCGACGACGACATCGTGTATCCGGACCTTGGCCGCTGGTCGAGTTCCGATTTCCGAATCAACAGCGACGGCACGTGGGGCGGCAACGATCGCGACGATCGCGACGACCACTGGTGGGGCGGCCATCGCGTCCGGATCAAGGGCGGCGGGAGCGGCACGGAGGCGTGGGCGGATCTCAGGATTCTCGTTCCGTCCGGCAAGGAGGTCGCCGTGTACATCGGGGTCGGTGAACTCGGTGCGACGCACGTGAGCGCGGACCTTCGCCTGAGCGCCTCGTCCGGTCGTGTCACCGTCAAGGATACGAAGGGAAATCTCGTCGCGGCGACAGGCTCGGGCGGCGTCGACGTGCGCGGCGCGAACGGTGACGACGTCAGGATCTCGGCCGGATCCGGCTCCATCACGGCCAACGATGTCGGCGGCAAACGGCTGAGGGTCTCCACAGGTTCGGGCGGCGTGACGGGCTCCGGTCTCTCCTCCGACGACCTCGATATCAGCGCGGGGTCGGGCAGCATTCGCGTGGACGACGCCCGCGCCCCCCGCGCGCGTCTCAGCTCGGGAAGCGGAGGCATTCGCGTCGGCTTCGCCTCGCCCGTGAAGTCACTCGACGCGAGCACCGGATCGGGCGGCGTGACGGTGACCTTGCCCGGCGCGGTGAACGCGGAGGTGGACGTTTCTACGGGCAGCGGCGGCATCGACAGCGACTTCCCCGTCCAGGTGAATCGGATGGAACGCAACCGCTTGCGCGGACAGATCGGCGATGGGAGCGGCCATATCCGGATTCGCTCGGGCTCCGGATCGGTGCACCTTCGCAAGCTGTGATGTTGTGAGTTGTGGATGTCTATGCGCTACGCCCTCGAAATCGTCTGATCGATGATGAAGGCATAGCGGAACGCCGTCTCCTTCAGCCGCTCGTACCGGCCCGTCGCGCCGCCGTGGCCGGCTCCCATGTTCATCTTGAGCAGCAGCGGGTGGGAGTCGGTCTTGTGCGTGCGAAGCTTCGCGACCCACTTGGCCGGCTCCCAGAATGCGACGCGTGAGTCGTTGACTCCGCTCGTCACGAGCATGCGCGGATACGCGCCGCGCCGCACGTTGTCGTACGGAGAATACTTCCGCATGTATCCGTAGGCGCCGGCGTCCGCGGGATTGCCCCACTGCTCCCACTCCTGCGCCGTAAGCGGGATTGACGCGTCGAGCATCGTGTTGATCACGTCCACGAACGGCACGTCGGCGACGACCGCATGGAAGAGATCGCCGCCGAGGTTCGCGACGGCGCCCATCAGCAGGCCGCCCGCACTTCCACCGTGCGCCACGAGGCGATCGCTCGAGGTGTAGCGCTCGCGAACGAGATACTCGCCGCAGTCGATGAAATCGAAGAAGGTGTTCATCTTGCCGAACATCTTTCCCTCGTCGTACCACGCCCGGCCCATGTCCTGGCCGCCGCGAACGTGCGCGATCGCGTACACGAAGCCGCGATCCAGCAGGGAAAGCCGCGCGGAACTGAACGTGGGCTCGATGATGTGGCCGTACGCGCCGTAGGCATACAGCACGAGCGGCCGCCGGCCGTCCCGTGCCAGCGGCGCGCGATAGACCAGCGACACGGGCACCCGTGCGCCGTCGCGCGCCGGCGCCATCAGGCGTTCGACCCGGTACAGCGACGGATCGTATCCGCCGAGCACTTCGTCACGCTTCCGAAGCTCGCGCGTACGAGCCTGCACGTCGTAGTCGTAGACGGAATCCGGCGTGATCAGCGACGAGTAGGTGAACCGAATTGTCCCCGTCGCGAACTCCGGGTTCTCTTCCAGGACGACGCCATACGCCGGCTCCGGAAAATCCACGTAGTGCGAGCCGTCGCTCGCCAGCTCGGTCACGCGCAGTCGGCGAAGCCCGCCCGCGCGTTCCAGCACGACGGCGAAATCGCGGAACACTTCCACGCCCTCCACGAACACGCCGTCCCTCGCGGGCAGCCACTCCGTCAAAGTCGCCGGATCGGAAACCGGCGCGCGCATAACCTTGAAGTCGCGCGCACCGTCACGATTCGTGAGCAGGTAGAGCCAGTCGCCGCCGTGGTCGACGTCGTACTCCACGTCCGGTGCGCGGGGCGCCACGAGAACCGGCGCACGCTCAGGCGCGCGCGCGTCGAGCAGCCACGTTTCCGTGCTCGTGAAGCTCGAGCTCGTGAGGAAGACGAACGCGCCGCTCCGCGAGCGCCGCACGCCCACGTTGAACAGCGGATCGGGGTCCAGATATACCGATACGTCGTTCGCGCGCGCATCGCCAAGCCGGTGGCGCCAAACCTGGTCGGCGCGCTTCGCCGCATCGGTCGTCTGGTAGAACAGCGTGCCCCCGTCGCTCGCCCACGCAAGCCCGAAACCGAGGGCATCCGCCGTGTCCGCAAGGAACTCGCCGGTGCGCAGGTCCTTCACGCGCAGGACGAAATCCTCGTAGCCGTTCGTGTCAACGAGGAGCGCGAGATGGTCGTGATCCGGGCTCACCTCGAATCCGCCGAGCTGGTAGAACGGGTGACCCTCAGCCGCGGCGTTCTGGTCGAAGATCACCTGCTCAGCCGCGCCCGCGGCGTCCTTCCGGCGGCAGTAGATCGGATACGCCTTCCCCTGTTCAGTTCGCGAATAGTAGAGCCAGTCGTCGCGCCGCACGGGCACTTCGGTGTCGTCCTCCTTGATGCGGCCGAGCATCTCCGTGTAGAGCGCTTCCTGCAACGGCTCGGTGTGGTGCATCATCGCCGCGGTGTACGCGTTCTCGGCTTCGAGATACGCGATCACCTCGGGATTCGCGCGATCGCGGAGCCAGGCGTACTCGTCGGTGCGCACCTCTCCGTGAAGCGTGACATGTGTCGGCGCGAGCTTCGCTTTGGGAGGGGAGATGGGATCCGGCATGATCGAAAGTTAGTCGGATGAACAACCACAACAGCTGACAGCTGAAAGCTTTGAGGTCAAAGCCCGAAGCTCTCAGCTGTTGTTGGGGTGCCTCGCTAGATTTATCCGAACCTCAACGGTTGAGACGAACGCGCCCATGTCCGCAAACGATTCGCCCGGCGCCAAGCTGCTCAGCGCATGGCGCAGGCTCTCACCACTGCCCGGCGGCCACTGGCTCTTCACCCAGCTCGTGAAGTGGATGATCCCGTACACAGGGTCGGTCTCGCCCCGTGTAGAAACGCTCGAGCCGGGCTTCGCGCGCATCTCGATCACGCAGCGCCGCCGCCTCGAACAGCACCTGGGCTCGATCCACGCAATCGCGCTGATGAACGTCGCCGAATTCGCGAGCGGCGCGGCGATGACGACGGCGCTGCCGCCGGGCTATCGCGGCATCGTGACGAAGATGACCATCGAATACTTCAAGAAGGCCCGCGGAACGGTCACGGCGGAGAGCAGGCCGAATCTTCCCGACCTCACCGTCGAGGGAGAGTACGATTTCATCTCCGAGATCACCGACCAGAAGGGCGATCTCATCGCGCGCGCGACGGTGCGCTGGAAACTCGGTCCGGTTCCGGCGAAGGACGCGGCGTCCATGCCGCAGCGGGCAACGCGATGAATGTCGCCGCGCAGGGCACCTTCCTCCGGCAGACCGGCGTCGAGGTGCCGCTCATCTGCGGGCCGATGTATCCGTGCAGCAATCCGGAGCTCGTCGCCGCGGTAAGCGAAGCGGGCGGCATCGGCATCGTGCAGCCGGTCTCGCTCACGTACGTCTACGGCTACGAATACCGCGAGGGGCTGCGGTTCATCCGGCGGCTCACGTCGAAGCCGATCGGCCTCAACGCGCTCATCGAGGCGTCGTCGAAGATCTACTTCGAGCGCATGGTGAAATACATCGACGTCGCGCTCGAGGAAGGCGTGCGGTTCTTCATCACGTCGCTCGGCAATCCGAAGTGGGTGTGCGAGCGCGTGCACGCCGTCGGCGGCGTGGTTTATCACGACGTCACCGAGCGGAAGTGGGCGCAGAAAGCCATCGACGGCGGAGTGGACGGCCTCATCGCGGTGAACAACCGCGCGGGCGGACACGCCGGCGGGTTGTCTCCCGCGAAACTGTTCGAGGAGCTTTCATCGTTCGGCGTCCCGCTCGTCTCGGCCGGCGGCGTCGGCACCGCGCGTGAGTTCGTCGACGATCTTGCCATCGGCTACGCCGCCGTGCAGCTCGGCACGCGATTCATCGCGAGCACCGAGTGCAAGGCGAGCGACGCATACAAACAGGCAATCGTGACCGCGCAGGAAAGCGACATCACCCTGACCGAACGCCTCAGCGGCATCCCGGTCGCGGTGATCAACAATGACTACATCCGCCGCCTGGGAACGAAGGCCGGCCCGTTCGCCCGCTGGATGCTCAGGGGGCACAAGACGAAGCACTGGATGCGCACTCTGTACGCGCTCAACTCCGTGCGCCGCCTGAAGGCCGGTCTCTCGAAGACCAGCGGCGACGGCGAGTACTGGCAGGCTGGAAAGAGCGTCGCCGGCATCCACGACGTGCGGCCCGCCGGCGACATCGTTCGCGAGTTCGCGGCGGCGTGGCGCGCCGCCGGTGAGGCAGCGACGGCCGCTACTTCGCGCTGACCACGCGGATCTCGAACACCAGCACCGCGTCGGGCGGAATCAGGCCGGAGCGATTCGATCCATAGCCGAGTTCCGGCGGGATCACGAGCTGGCGCCGTCCGCCGACGCGCATCCCCACGAGCCCGTCGTCCCAGCCCTTGATGACGCGGCCGCGCCCGAGCGGCACGGCGAGCGGCTGCTGGTCATTCGTATTGGAATCGAACTTCACGCCGTTGGAAAGCCAGCCCGTGTAGTGCACCTTCAGGTCCTCCTTTCCGCGCACGATCGGCCCGGTGCCCTCCTCGATGTCGCGGTAATAGACCCCGGCCGGCGTCTTGGTCATCCGCGCGAGGTTCACGTCGAGCGCGGAGGCGAAGGGGATCGATTCCATCGATCGCGTGGCCGGCGGAGCGCCGCCGCCGCTCGCACACGCGGCGACGGAGATGGAGAGGGCGACGGTGGTGTGTTTGATCCAGCGGTGCATGCTATCCTCGGAGGCCGGCGTGATGCGTACTCTTCACGTTCGCGAGTGGGGCGCTCGGAATCAAGCGGCCTGGACTCGGATGGCCCGGTCGGTTCCGTCGGTCTCGCTGCGCCGGGCTCCGCTCGTAACGCTTCGAGCCGCGCGCGTTCGCGCGCGAATCTCTCGCTACTCGCTAAGCCCGTCTCCGCGAAACCGACGGTCCCTCCCTTCCAGCGTACCAGCACGGATTGGGAAACTTCCGTAATGCCGACAGTCGTCGGATCCTTACACGGCCCGGTCAGCCGAGATTTGGGTTGCGCCGGGTTGGTGAGCGGTGAGTCAATTTACTGTCGCCCGCGCAAGACCGATGATACAGAGGGCCAAGCCAACCCTCACGCCGCTGCCTCGACAGGGAGGGCTCGGGGGTGTCGCGCAGGCGGGCTTAGCGAGTAGCGAGAGATTCGCGCGCGAACGCGCGCGGCTCGAAGCGTTACGAGCGGAGCCCGCCGCAGCGACACCCCCGAGCCCGACCGCG
>JADGQS010000095.1 GCA_017881585.1 Gemmatimonadaceae bacterium
CGGCAGGCGAAGAGCAAGGCGCGCATCCAGGCGTTCGAGGACCTGCAGAGCGAGGAGCAGCAGGCCAGGGTCGCGACCAACGAAATCGTCATTCCGCCGCCGGCGCGGCTCGGCAACGACGTCGTCATCGCGAAAAACCTGAAGAAAGGGTTCGGCGACCGCCTGCTGTTCGAGAACATGAACTTCTCGCTCCCGCGCGGCGGCATCGTCGGCATCATCGGCCCGAACGGCGCGGGCAAGACGACGCTGTTCAAGATGATCATCGGCAAGGAGAAAGCGGACGGCGGCGAGCTGAAGATCGGCGAGACGGTGCAGATCGCCTACGTGGACCAGACGCGCACGCTCAACAACGACAAGAACGTGTGGGAGGAGATCAGCGGCGGGAACGAGCTGATCATGGTCGGCAAGAAGGAGATCAACAGCCGCGCGTATCTCTCGAGCTTCAACTTCCGGGGGGCGGACCAGCAGAAGAAGGTCGGCAGCCTCTCGGGCGGCGAGCGCAACCGCCTCCACCTCGCGAAGACGCTGATGGAAGGCGGAAACCTGCTGATGCTCGACGAGCCCACGAACGACCTCGACGTCGACACGCTGCGCGCGCTCGAGCAGGCGCTCCTCGACTTCGCCGGCTGCGCGGTGGTCATCACGCACGATCGCTGGTTCCTCGACCGCATTGCGACCCATATCCTCGCGTTCGAGGGCGATTCGGAGGTCGTCTGGTTCGAGGGGAACTACGGCTCCTACATCGACGACCTCAGGAAGCGGAAGGGCCCCGACGCCGACCAGCCGCACCGCATCAAGTACAAGCCGCTGACGCGCGCATAGACACCGGAGTTATGGGGCTAGAACAAAAAGCCCCGCGTCCCAGCCTTGGCGCATGATCAGGCCACCGTGCGTAGGCCGGCGAGCGGGGCTTCGTACTCGTTCCCGGGAACGGTTCGTCCTGCAATAGTGTAGGATGATATGCACCCAATTGCAGGAGGACCCGTGAAGATGCCAGTGCGCGCTGCGCTTCTTGCCTCGGTCGTTGCCACCGCACTCGCGGTCGCCCAGCCGGTGCGGGCGCAGGATTCGGGAGACGGCTTTCTTTTTCAGCGGCCGTCCGGCAGCTGGTCGCTGCACGGCGGTTTCGCGAAGCCGAGCGCCGGCAGCGACCTCTTCTCGTTCACCACGACCAACCTGACGGTGAGTCGCGGGGACTTCAGCGCCCTCGACTACGGCGCCGACCTCGCCTTCGCGATCACCCCGCGGCTCGACCTCGTGCTGGACGTCTCGCACTCCGGAATGAGCAAGGGCTCCGAGTTCCGGAACTTCGTGGACAACAACCAACTGCCGATCCAGCAGACGACGAGCTTCCAGCGCACACCCGTGACGCTGAGCGCGCGCTACTACCTGACGGCGCGCGGACGCCAGATCGGACATTACGCCTGGGTGCCGAATCGCATCGTGCCGTACGTCGGCGCCGGCGCCGGCGCGATGAACTACGGGTTCGACCAGAAGGGTGACTGGGTCGACAACACGACGCTGGCCGTGTTCCCCGACACGTTCCACTCGAGTGGCTGGGCGCCGATGGCACAGCTGCTCGCCGGCGTCGAGTGGTCGATGGGCCCGGGCTGGGCGCTCAGGACAGAGGCGCGCTACCTTACGGCGGGTGCAACACCAAGCAGCGACTTTCCCGGTTTTCACCGCATCGATTTGTCCGGCGTGAATACCAATGTCGGCTTTTTCGTCAGATTCTGACAGGACGGACACCATGCTCGTTCGACTGAATTCTGTTGTGCGGTCCGCGATGTCGACGCTCGCGGTCACTTCGCTTGCGATCGCGTTCGCCATGCCTGCCGCCGCACAGAACGCGCAGACTGAAGGACGCTGGCAGGCGTGGCTCGGCTGCTGGACGCCCGCGGGCACGCTGATTCGCACCATCGGCAAATCTGCGACGTCGGTCGTGTGCGTCGTTCCCACGTCGACCGCCTCGGCGGTGGATGTCGTGACCGTCTCGGCCGGGAAGATCGTCGATCGCACGCATGTGGATACCGACGGCCAGCCGCACGCGCTCGCGAAGCAAGGCTGCACCGGATGGCAGAGCGCGAAGTGGTCGCCATCAGCACACCGCGTGTATTTGAAGTCCGAAGTCAACTGCAGTGGCGCACCCGCCACTCATGTGAGCGCCGTCTACGCCATGGCAGGATCCGGCGAGTGGATCGACGTCCAGGGAATGCGGGTCGACAAGAACAGCGGCGTGCGTGCGGTGCGTTATCGCGAGGCTGTCGATGTGGGATCTCTTCCGGAAGAGATCACGCAGAAGCTCGAGGGGCGCACGATGGCGCGCAGGGCCGCCATGCTCGCGGTGACCGAGCCGCTGTCGCTCTCAGATGTGGCGGAGGCCTCGCGTGAACTCGACCCCAGCGTGGTCTCCACCTGGCTTATCGAAGCAGACAAACTCGACATGCACAGGCCAACGCCGCTGAACGCGAAGCAGCTCGTGCAACTTGCCGACGCCGGAGTACCGGCAATCGTGATCGACGTGATGCTCGGGCTGTCGTATCCGCACGTGCTCGCCGTGAACCCGGTCAGTTATGGAGTGGCGCGACAGAATACCGACAGTGCCTATATGGCGACTGGCGCGCTCGGATCGATGTCGTCGCTCGACCCCCTCATCGGTTTCGACCGATTCAGCATGCCCATCTATGCATCCGAATCGGGGATGATGTTCGGATGCTCGCCCTTCATGTACAGCCCGTACGACGCAGGATGGAACCTCTATTCCTCGCAGTTCGGTTGCGGGGGATACGGCAATGGCTACTTCGGCGGCTACCCGGGATATGGTTATGGGTACGGCGGGTACCCATACGGCGGGTACTTCGGCGGCGGGCCCGTGGTGGTGCCGCAGGGAACTGGCACGCCGGCTCATGGCCGAGTCGTGAACGGAAAAGGCTACACGCAAGGCGGGAATGGGTCGACCGGCACCGCGACGCCTCGCTCGGCAAACACGTCGCCCGGAAATACCAACTCGGGCGCCGGCTACGGCAGCGCTGGTTCGTCGAGTCCGCCGCCCGCGCCATCGCCGCCGCCGCGCACCGCTGAACCAAGGAAGCCGTAGCTTTCGCAGCACGCAGTAGCCCTGAACCCCACCGCAGGGAGACACTGATGCAGTGCAGTATCCGCGCGCACGCGCTCGCCGCGTGCACGGCTTCGCTTTTTCTCACGATTGCATTCTCGCATACTGCCGCGGCACAGCAGGGCGCGATTCCCACTCCAGAGTCGGTCCTCGGCTTCGCGGTCGGCGCGGACTACAAGCTCGCGACGTACGACGAGTCGATCCGCTACTTCGAGCGCCTCGCGGCCGCGTCCAGCAACCGCATGAAGCTCATGGACGTCGGCAAGACGTCCACCGGTCATCCTTGGACGCTCGCCGTCATCACGTCGCCGGAAAACTTCGCGAAGCTCGACCGCTATCGCGAAATCGCGCAACGGCTCGCGCATCCCGACGGACTCACCGACGATCAGGCTCACGCGCTCGCTCGCGAAGGACGCGCGTTCGTGGACATCAGCGGCGGCCTCCACGCCTCCGAGATCGCGGGCTCGCAGCACACGATCCAGCTCGCGTACGACATCCTCGCGCATCCGGATGACCCGAAGATCAAGGCGATCCTCGAGAACACCGTTCTCCTGCTCTGGCCCTCGATCAACCCGGACGGACAGAACATCGTCGTGAACTGGTACCGCGAGAACGTCGGCACGCCGTACGAAATCTCCCCGCTGCACGAGCTCTACCAGAAGTACCTCGGCCACGACAACAATCGCGACGCGTACATGCTCAACGTCGTCGAGTCACGCGTCGTCGCGCGCACGTGGCGGCAATGGGAGCCGAACATCATCTACGTGCAGCACCAGACCGCGCCGTTCCCCACGCGCATCTGGCTGCCGCCGTTCGCGGAGCCGATCGCGCCGAGGGTGAACGCGCTGATGTCGCGCGAAGTGAACACCATCGGCATGACGATCGCGCAGGAACTCGAGACGAACGGGCAGGTTGGCGCGACGCACATGGGCACCGGTTTCGACGCGTGGTATCCCGGCTACATCGACTACATGCCGATGCTCCAGAACATCGCCTCGTTCTGGACGGAGACCGCGCTCTATCAGTACGCGACGCCGCATTTCTACACGATCCGCGATTTTCCCCGCGAGTATCAGGATCTCCGCCCGCAGTCGCTGTATCCGAGCCCGTGGCCCGGCGGCTGGTGGCGCCTGAAGGACGCGGTGGATTACATGCGCACGGCGTCGATGGCGGTGCTCGATTATGCGACGAAGTACCGCGAAGAGCTGCTCTGGAACCGCTATCAGGCCGGACGCAACGCGATCAACAAGTACCGGCACGATCCGCCGTACGCGTATCTCATTCCGCAGCAGCAGCACGATCCCGGCACGGCGGCGGAAATGCTGCGCCGCCTCGCGTTCAACGGCGTGCGCGTGAGCCAGCTCGAGAAGGAATCCGTGCACGACGGCATTCGATATGCGGCCGGCACGTGGGTGATTCCCATGGACCAAGAGTACGCCGAGCTCGTGCGGCAGCTTTTCGAGCCGCAGGAGTATCCCGACCTGCGCGAGTATTCCGAGGGTCCGCCCGACCAGCCGTATGACGCCGCGGGCTGGACGCTCCCGTATCAGATGGACGTGCACGTCGTCGAAGCACGCGTTCCGCTTTCCGCCGATTTCCGTGCCGCGCTCAAGCCGGTGCAGGGGAAGGCCGTCGACTGGCACAACGCACCCGACGCTCCTTTCGCCACGAGCGCCGTGGCTGCGGGAATCGTCCCGCCACCAGGGCGCATCACCGGCGCCGGCGACCTGCTCAGCGTCGATCCCGCGCAAAACGACGCGTTCCGCCTGCTCAATCGCGCGCTCGCCGACGGCGGCGCGGTGCAGTACGAGGACGGCGGCAGCCGCGGCGGCCGCTATCTCGTATCCGGCGTCGCGCCCGCGAAGGCCGACGGCTGGGTGAGCGAACTTTCGCTGCGCGCCGAGCGAAAGCCGGCGGCGGGCACCACGTCGACTCCCGTGAGATCGCGCATCGCCGTCTACAAGCCGTGGACCGCGAGCATGGACGAAGGATGGATCGAATGGCTGCTGGACCAGTACCAGTTCCGGTACACGGTCATCACGAATGCCGACGTGCAGGCCGGCGACCTCGGCGCTCGCTTCGACGTGGTGCTCATCGCGTCGGATCGCACGCGATCGATCGTCGACGGATTCACCAAGGGCACGGTCCCGCCGCGCTACGAAGGCGGCCTCGGCGACCCCGGAGCGCGCTCGCTCGACACCTTCGTACGAGGCGGTGGCACGATCGTGTGCCTCAACTCGAGCTCCGATTTCGCGATCGAGGCGCTGCATCTGCCGGTGAAGAACGTGGTGAGCGGATTGGCGCGGAAGGATTACTTCGCGAGCGGCTCGATCCTCGAGATCATCACCGATCCCTCGCATCCCGTCATGGCTGGGATGCCCGACCATGCGCGCGTGTTCGCGGACGGCAGTCCGGTGTTCACCACGCTCGACGGATTCGAGGGCGCGGTGCTGGCGAAGTACCAGAAGGAAGGGTCGCCGCGCGTCTCGGGATACTTGCTCGGCGAGAAATACCTGCAGGGCTACGCGGCCGCCGTCGACGTGAAACACGGGCGCGGCCACGCGATTCTCATCGGCTTCCGCCCGCAGTGGCGCGGGCAGCCGTTCGGCACGTTCCGCGTGATCTTCAACTCGACGATGTACAGCCGCGAACTCGCCGATCGCGCAAAGGGTGCTGCGGGATTCTGGAGTGCACCGAAGCGCGACGAGAAACCATCGGAGGCGGCACCGGCGGGCGCCGGCCGGAGACCTCCGGGCTGACCTTTCAGCAGGTTATCGAGGGATCCAGCTGCCGAGGTTCTGCAGCACCGCCGCGGAATGCGCCATGGCGAGGTCGTTCGGCTGCCGCCAGATGGCGCGCGTCTCGTCGGACGAACTGAACCGGAGTTCGAACTTCGCTCCATCTGGATTCACGGGCACCGCGAAGTCGACGCGATAGGTTCGCTTGCCGCCCGCCGGAAACGCGGCGAGCAGCGAAAGCCCGAGCGATGCGCGCACGGCGGACGTCTGTCCGAACGGCACATCGCCGGCCCAGATCTTTCCGGCGTCGGCGAACAGCGCGACGGCCCAGTCCGCCCGCTTGGTGATCATCGGCACGACGCGCCGCTCCTCGAATCGCACGATCGCGCGCTGGGCACCGGCCGAGAGTGAATTCGGAAACCCGGGCAGTCCGCCGTAGTGGTCCCAGAAGCTGAGTTGCAGCGGAAAGGTGAGATGCTGGACACCCGACAGCTCGACGGTGGCGATGTGCGTCACCGCCTCCGAAGGCTTGATGTACCACACGAACTTTCCGTACCCGACGACACCATCCCAGCGCTGCGCTTGCCGGTCGGCCCGCCCTTCGCCCAGGATGCGGATCTCCAGGAACGATTCCGGATCGCCGACGCCCGCGTAGAGCAATCCGGAGATCAAATAGTCGTTCGTGCGCTGCGACGCCCAGACGCTCGGCCCGGCGAACACGCCGAATTCCATACCCTTGCCGACGTCCTGCGCCGCGGTCACCGCGTCGAATCCCCGCACGGTCTGGAAGTGCAGTGCGCGAATGCCGCCGAACACTCCGGCCCGCACAACGTTGAACGGCTTGTAGCGGTTGTCCACCTCGGAAAGACCGGGTGCAGCGACGATACCGGTGTCCGTCATGAACACGGCCTGCGACGCGGTATGGACGTCCTCGCCCATCACGAGCGCACCGATCACTCCCACGATCCCGCTCCTGGTGAGGCGGAGCGCGCGAACACCGAAACCAACGTCGTAACTCACCCGTTGAACGTTGAGGAACACGTCGTCGCCGATCGGCCGGGTGAGTTCGTAGTAGTTGTTCAGCTCGGTCGCGCCGACGTGAAATCCGTTCGGCTGCAAGTCAGTCAAGAACGGCTTCGAAAACTCGAAGCGGAGCGCGTCGCCCTGCGGGTGGCGTTCACCGCCGGCCGCGAGCGTGAACGGATGGCCGAACGCGCCATATTGGATGACGTCTCCGCCGAATCCCGTCCTGTACCCGAAGCCTCGCTCGCCGCTGACTTCCACGGTGATGCCGCGTCCGTCGAGATTTTCCGTGCCCAACAGAAGCGACGAAACGGTCCCACTGCCGACGCTCCCGCCGACGATCGGCGCGAGATCATCGATCACCTCCACCACGATCCGGACCTGCCCCGCGCTGTCGGGAACGGCATTCACGGTGGCGGACGCGATGAACCGCTGCGCACGCAGCAATCGTTCGGATTCGCTGCGGTCGAGCTCCATGCATCGCTTGCCGACCTCGACGCGGAGGTATGCCTTGATGACCCCGTCGCGCGTCCGGACATGATGTATGCCGGCGAAGTTGCCGACGGCCACCCACACGTTCTGAACGAAGGTGGCGCCCGGCGGGTGGCTATGGATGTCGATGGCCGAAACGATCTCACCGTTGCAGGCGGTTCGTCCCACCACACGCTGCGCAAAGGCCGACGCCAGGGGCGCCAGCAGGAGGGATAGGAAGCGGAAACGCACTCCGAACAATTGCGCCTGGTGACCGCGGGCGGTACTGCCCAAATCGCCTACCTTCTTTGGGGGAGAAACCCTTACCCCAACGGTTCCCGCCGATCAGTACTTCGGAACCGTTGGGTCGACGTCGTCGCTCCACCGCAGGATGCCGCCGGCGAGGTTCCTCACCCGCGTGAACCCTGCGGCCTGTAGCAAGCGCACCGCCCGTCCGCTTCGGGCGCCGCTTCGGCACTGCACGACGATGTCGCGCGTCCGGTCGAGCGACGGAACCGCAGCGGGGAGATTTCCAAGCGGAATGAGCCGCGCGCCCGGAATGTGCGCGATGTCCCATTCGTGCGGTTCGCGAACGTCGATCAGGTCGATGTCACCTGCCCGGAGCCGCTCCGCCAGTTCGAGCGGCGTGATCTCAGGCATGGTGTCTTCCGGCTTCCGGCTTCCGGCTTCCGGCTTCATCCCGCAAAACTCGTCATAGTCGATGAGCTCCGTGATTTCGTGTGTGCCGCACGCCGGACACGCGGGATTCTTGCGCACTTTCACCGTGCGGAACTGTGCGCCGAGCGCGTCGACGAGCAGGAGCCGTCCGACGAGCGGCTCGCCGATCCCGAGAATCAGCTTGATCGCTTCCGTAGCCTGGATCGTACCGATGAGTCCGGGAAGAACGCCGAGCACTCCGGCTTCCGCGCAGCTTGGCACCGTCCCAGGCGGGGGCGGCTCGGGAAAGAGGCAGCGATAGCAGGGCCCGTCCTTCGTGGAGAACACGGACGCCTGGCCTTCGAAGCGAAAAACGCTGCCGTACACGTTCGGCTTGCCGAGCATGACGCACGCGTCGTTCACGAGATAGCGCGTGGGGAAGTTGTCGGTGCCATCGACGACGAGGTCGTACTTCTCGATGATGCCGAGCGCGTTCTGCGAGGTGAGCGCCGTTTCGTACGTGGTGAGCTCGACGAACGGGTTGATGTCGGCGATGCGCTCGCGCGCGGAGGCGACCTTCGCGCGGCCGATGTCCTTGGTGCCGTGCAGGATCTGGCGTTGCAGGTTGGTGACGTCGACGACGTCGAAATCCACGATGCCGATGTGGCCCACGCCCGCGGCGGCGAGGTAGAGCGCGAGCGGCGATCCGAGTCCGCCCGCGCCGACGAGCAGGACGCGCGCGGCCTTGAGGCGCTTCTGTCCGTCGATGCCGACATCCGGGATGATCAGGTGCCGGGCGTACCTGCTGATTTCGTCGCGCGAGAGATCGGGAAGCACTTGAAAGCCCTCGCCCCGCGACGTCAGCGCGGGGTCATGCGCAGCGGAACGGCGTCGTTGATCACCGCGAGCATCATCTGGTCGAAGAGCGTCGCGGCGGGCGTTCCGGTCTTGTACGGGTTGCTCCCGGCGAGCGAGAGCACGAACACGTCGTCGCCGCGCTCCTTGAGCTTCACTCCGATGGCGGGGCCCGGACGTGCGAACGCCTTCGCCCACGCATCGGGCGTGAAGATCCGGATCGCGAGAAGCGTGCGTGGGTCGACTTTCCATGAGGGATCCGGCTTGAACCGGAAGTCGACCATGAAGCGCGACCCATACGTGGTGTCCGCGTGCGCCACGCCGGTGTAATTGCCCTTCCAGGCGGGTGGGAAATCGACGGCGAATTTCCCTTCGGCGCTCTCGAAGTGATCGAGGCTCTGGGCGGATCCCGCGATGACGTCGGCGGGAGTGATGTCGCCCTTCTTGGTGACGGGACGCTCACCGCAGGCCGTGGAGGCCAGGGCGAGCGCCAGCGCGCACAAAAGGGAGCTTTTCATCGGTCGCACCACGCCCATTCTCGCCGCCACCATGAGGGACCTCGGGAACCTATCGTGGGGTGGTGGGGCGCGCCATGCGCCTTGGGGCTCAAGGCACGGAGCCGACCGACCGGTTATAATTGATAGACGAATCCCGACCCAGCACGTGGGGCCGGGATTCGCGTCGATGGGGTGTAGCTCAATTGGCAGAGCATCGCACTGTTAATGCGACGGTTGGTGGTTCGAGTCCACCCGCCCCAGTTTT
>JADGQS010000096.1 GCA_017881585.1 Gemmatimonadaceae bacterium
CCGCATTCCTCTTCTGCATTCTGCATCAGTCGGAAATCCCGCATCGCACTACCTGTGCCGCAGAAACTCTCCCGCCCTGTGCCGCTCGCGCATCGCGACATACGAGACGTGTCCCTCCGCGAGCCGGGCGCGCTGCTCGGGGTTCAGCGTCCCCACCACCTTGCCCGGAACGCCGAGCACCAGGCTGCCGGGCGGAATCACGGTGCCTTCCGCTACCACGGCGCCGGCTCCGATCAGGCTCCCCCGCCCCACAACGACGCTGTTCAGCACCACCGCGCCCATCCCGATCAGCACATCGTCCTGCACGAGCGCGCCGTGCACGATCGCCCGGTGCCCGATCGTCACGCGATTGCCGATGATGCACGGGATTCCCTCCTCGCAGTGCAGCACCGCTCCATCCTGCACGTTGCTGTCCTCACCGACTTCGATGCGATCAACGTCGCCGCGCAGCACGGCCGTGGGCCAGACGCTCGAGCGCGCACCGAGGTGCACGTCGCCGATCACGACGGCCGAATCATGGATGAATGCGGACGGATGGATCATCAGAAAGCCAACCCCAGCGCGAAGTACACGACGACGTTCCCTCCCCCAAAATACTGACGTCCCGCCAATGGCGTCGCCATGCCGAAACGAAACGTGTACGGCACGTCGTAGTCGAACGCGGCATCGAGATGCAGCTCGGCACCCGCGCTCGCCATCCAGTCGTGCGGCGTCCCGTCCGGGCAGAGCACGGATGCCGTGAGCCCGTACGGACACCACGCGCTCGCTGCATCGGCGAACACGATGGCGCTCACGCGCTGCAGGAACACCGGGAGCATCTTCAGTCCCGCCGCGGGCACGGCAATTGGCGCGCGATACTCGAAGTTCGCCCCGAGTGCGCGCGTTCCCTGTTGCACTCCCGCGGGAAACCCGCGAGCAAAAAAGGTTCGCTGCGGATCGCCGAGCGTGACGCCGGGCGCGATGCTCAGCGTCGATCCGCTGATGCCGCCCGCGTGGAGCTCATCGGTGGCCTTCTCATCTTCCCAGCCGGCCGCGACCCGGAACGCCAGCACGTGGTGCGCGAACCCCGGCAAGTCGAGCGACTTGAACGCCGACGCCACACCGATCACGCTCGTGCTGCGCGTGGACGCCGGATCGTCCTCCAGCCAGCGCTGCCTCGCCGACACGGCAAGCTGTATTCCGTCTTCCGGCGAGATCGCGAGCGCCGGCCGGCGGGCATTGCTCCATCCCGCATTCACGAAGAAGGCAGGATAGGCATACACGGTCGTGAATCCCGTGTCGAGCTTCGCAATCAGCGATCTCGGCTCGGTTCGATAATCCTGCCACTCCGTCTCCACGCCCACCGAGAGGTACGCGTGCGATGTGACCCGCGGCCGCAAACCCGTGAGCGCGACGTCGACGATCCTGCGTCGGCGCGAAATCGTGCCGGCGGGGAACTTCGTACCGGCCGAATTCGTGCCGACGACGGCCCCATGCTCCCAGTCCTCCTGCGTCGTCACGCCGAGCACCGGATTACCGAACCCGGCGTACTGATACGAGACGTTCCAGTTCGGCTCCTGGTGACGCGGCTCGTACGTCAGCTGCAGTTCGTACTGGTGACGCCCGATCACGTCGCTTCCGCTCGTGAGGAAGCCGAACATCGGGCGGCGGTCGTCGCTCTGCTCGAGCGCGGGGAGCCAATAGCTCGGCAGCATCGACCGAAACGGTGAGTACGATCGCGCCGGCGTGCCGACCGTGACGCTGGTGTCGCGCCGCGATTTCGCCAGCACGCTGGTGGAATCCGCCGCGGGAAAGGTTCCCTGCGCCGGAACGAGCGCCACGTGGAACCCATCGCCCCTGTACTGCAGCGTCGCGAGCTGCGTGCCGTCGGGACTCGGCTCGTTCTCGAACAGCCCCGTCGCGGATTCCGCCATGCGCACGAGCGAACCGTCCGCGACGGTCGCGCGATAGAGCGCCGAGCGGCCACTGCGATCGCTCGTGAAATAGATCATACGATCGTCCGCGGCCCAGCTCGGCGCGTTGTTCACGGCGTGCGCGTGCCCGACCGTCTTGATCACGCGGCCGGCGGCGTCGAGAATCACGATCTCGCTCTCGGCGCCATGCCTCCATCGCGTCGCCGCGATGCGCGTTCCGTCGTGCGACCACCGAGGCTCCGACCACACCGTGTCGGGGTGCGCGCCGGTGAGCGGAGAGATCTCGACCGAGTCTCCCGACACGTTCACGCGGACCAGCCGGTCGGCGCCGGGTGTCACCTGCACGGCGACGATGTCAATCGATGGAGACAAGCCGCCATGGGCATCGCCGCGTACTCGCGCGTCCGGCTGCATGAGACGCGCACCCTGCGTCAGCCGGCGGGTCCTGCCCTCCTGCTCGAGATACAGGTCGTTGCGAAGCGTGTACGAATCCACGAAATCCGCTTCGGCAAACACGCGCGAACCGTTCGCCAGCGGTGACGTGATGTCCAGCGTCTTCCGCACGGCGAGCAGACTCGGCTGCCCGCCCGTCGTCGCGACCTCACGAAGCGCGGGAAGCGAGCGGCCGTCGTCACTGGCGTACGCGATGTGCTCCGGATCGATCCATCGAAGACGCTCCGCGGTCCATCCGCGGCCGGTGATGTCGCGTATCGGCGCGCTCGTCGCGGCCAGTGAGAACGCGTTGCGTCGGATGGAGTCCGTCCACGCGCGCCACGCGCTGTCGAACGACACGCCGAATCCGCGCTTCGCGTTCGCGTTGAGCAGAAAGGGAATCGTGCGTCCCGCGCTCGCGTCCACGAAGTCGCGCATCTTCGCGGGCCCCTGCGTGCGCGCGACGAAATCCATCAGTAGCGAACCGTACGCGTACGCCGTCTGGCCGAGTGGATAGCGCAGCGTCGACGCCGACAGCGCGTTCAGCGCGGGCGTGACGCTGTCGAGGGCCTGCGCGCGCACGATCATCGCGTGGTCGGTGCCGACGATGCGGCCCGAGCCGGTGAGGCGCGACTCGTAGTAGACGGCGATCCCCTCGTCGAGCCAGCTTGGCGTGTACAGGTTCGGGAAGAGGAACGGGTTGCGGCCGAGCACGTATTGCGCCGCACGCCACCAGCCGGCCGTCCGGTCGAGATGGAAGATGTGCGTGAGCTCGTGCGTCACGACGAGGTCTATCCAGTCGTCGAGAAAACTCAGCGACGTCGCATCGACTGTCGGGCGCGCGTAGATGACGATGCGGTTCGTCGGAAAGACCGTCGCATACCCGTTCGAGACGTCGAGATTGTCGCCGATCGTGAGATCGATCGGACCGCGCGGTTCGTGCAGTTCCTTCGCGAGGCGGCCGTACGCGCGCTCGATGCTGCCGGCGGCGCGGCGCGCGACCGGCTCGAGTCCCGGCGCGAAGTTGACGTGAAAATGTTCGGTGGTGATCGTCTGCCAGTGCAGGTCGGGCGCGACCTGCGCCTGCGAAGCGGACGCGACGAAGAACGTGCAGAACAGGATCGTGTACGGCGCGCGCACTGCGAGCGCCGGCCAGCGGCGGAGAAGGACCGTCACTGCCTGGCCGCGAACGAGCGGAAGTATTCTTCGAGGCCTTCGACGATTCCCGCGGCGTATCGCTTTTGAAAACTCTCGTCGCGGAGCGCCGCTTCCTGCTCGGGGACGATCAGGAACGCTCCTTCGCAGAGAATCGCCGGCATCCAGCTCTGCCGCGCGACCGCGAGGTTGTCGTAGTTGATGCCCAGATCGGGGAGCCCGATCTGGCGCACGAGCCCGCGCTGCACGGCGCGCGCGAGCGGTTCGGCCTGATCGAAAAAGAAGTAGGTGTTGGTGCCGTTCCTCGCGCGATACGGATTGACGCCGTCGGGATATGCGTTGAGATGAACGCTGACGAATGCTTCCGCGCTTGCGCGGCGGGCCGAGATGGGGCGGTCGCCGAGGGGAACGGGGGCGCGCGTGGTGCGCGTCATGACGACCGTGGCGCCCTTGGCCTCGAGCATGGCGCGTAGCTGCTGTGCCACCGCGAGCACCGCGTCGCCCTCGTACAATCCGGTCGGTCCGGTCGAGCCGATCGGCGGATGTCCGGGATCGACGGCTATCACGCGGCCCGCGAGCGGGCGCGCGGCGTCGACGGTGGGCGCATGCCGCACGCGCAGCACGAACGCTCCGCGATCCCACAGTGCGAGCCAGCCGAACGCCTGCTGGCGGAGGTGCACCGTGAAGCGAATGCGGTCTGACGACGCTTGTTCCCAAGTCACGTCGCGAACGGTGGGATCGTTCGTGGCGAAGTTCACGATGTCGACGTTGGAGACTGTACTGTAGAGGGTCAGGATGAGCGCATCCCCACTTACCTCTACCTGATAGGCCGGCTTCTCCGTCACTGGGATGCGGAGATCGGTGAATTGTTCGTTGGCGGTCACCCGCGAGTTGGACGCCGTGCGGCGCGGGCGCGAGCCAGCCGGGTCGACGAATTGGACGGCCTTCTGGTCCACCCATGCCTCGAGCTGCGAGTCGAGCCGGACGCGGTACGAGGTTCCGCGCATTCCGGTGAGTTCCACGATGGTGCCCGGAAAGAGGAACCACTTGTACGTGCCGTTGGGCGTCGGGCGCAGGATGCTCACCTGATCGGTGTCGCTGGCCGCGTCGACATCGGCGTTCAGCAGGGAGACGTAGCGGCTGGGCGCCGCGTCCATCGCCACGACCGCGGCCGTCTGAACGGTGACCGAGTCGCGACCGCGGCGCACGACGATGGTTCCGGCATGCACGAGATCGCGCGCATTCACATCGGTGCTCCATGCGACGCCCGCACCGTGGATCAGCGGACGCGCGGTTCCGTCGCTCAGCTGCAGCACGACGTTCGCGTTCGCGGGCGCCCGGACCGAGACGCGCACGCGCTCGTCACCGCGCAGTCCGACCGTTCCCGATGGTGTCACGCTGCCCCGGTCGACCGCGAGCGGTCCGGTGTCGGGGAGCGGCGTGGGAAGCGGTCGGAGCGTAACCGGAACCGTCGCGCTCGCGACGTCAGAACCTCTTGTCGCGTGCAATTCGTACCGGGGAGCGTCGCCCGCCGGAACCCTCAGCCACGCGAGAAAGGCACCGTTCGGAAGGACGGGAACGTCGATGCCGTCGATCGTCAGTTGTGCGGAGCCGGAGCCGGTGGATCCGAAAATGAAGTTCGAGTCGCGAACGGTCAGTACCTGGTTGGGAGCCGGGTACACGACACGTAGATTCAGTGGACCATCCACGGTCGGAATGGGCGGCAGCGAGGGAGCGGTCACCGGGACGGCCGCGATTGCCGGTCGAGCCGGCGCGCCGGCAGGGGCGGCCGCTGGCGGGACGGGGGCGGCAACCGGAGGAGGAGCGAGCACGGGCCCCGGCGCCCGCGAACAGGCAGCCAGAAGAGCGAGCGCGACGGCTCGGCGATGTGGTGCCAGACCCATACGCGACAACCATATGGAGGCGTTCGACTGGCCGCTACCCGAACCCCGGTCTATATTCGCCCCGCTCAGGACAAAATGACCATCCCTCGCAGCGTCGCGGGATGCTATCGGAGATGATCGAGTGAATCGCTGCGGCTTCTGTGGCCGTGAGAATGATGAGCAGTCCAAGTTCTGCATCGACTGCGGCAAGCCCGTGGTCAAGGGCGGGGCTCGTGTCATCTCAGTGCCCGCGGTGCTCAAGCCGTCGGGCGCATACGTCGAGCGTCCGGCCGGTTCCGAACCCGTTCGCGCCTCGAAGGGAATTCCCGATACCCGCGTCTCGTCCGCCGCGGCTCCGAAGGAAGGCATGGTGAAAGCCTGCGCAAGCTGTGGAAAGGCCGTCGATTCCGCGCTGCCGTTCTGCCCGCACTGCGGCACGCGTGTCGACGGTGCGTCCGCGAAACGCAGCAGCACCGCGACCTTCACAGCGCGTGGCACTGGAACGGGGCCGAAGCTCTCGCTGCTCGACGAAGCGGGCGAGGTGAAGAAGTCGTTCACGCTCGATCGCGGCGAGGCCTCGTTCGGCCGCAGCGAAGGCGACATTCGTTTTCCGGAAGACGTATTCCTGAGTCCGATTCATGCGCAGATCTCGATGCGTGACGGCCAGCTCCTCGTCCGCGACCTCGGCTCTCGCAACGGCACATGGGTCTTCACCGACGGACCGTACCGCCTGCAGGACGGCGACACGATCCTCATCGGCTCGCAGCTGATTCGCTTCCGGCGGCTCGGCTATCCAGGCCCTCACCCGCCGGAAGCAGACCAGACGCGTCGCCTCGGATCGTTCACGCCGAGCGCCGACATCGCGGTGCTCGCGCAGCTGCGCGCCGACGGCAGCGCGCGCGACACGATGCACCTCTCGCCCGCGCGCAGCGTGAAGATCGGCCGCGACCAGGGCGACTGGGTGTTTCCGTACGATCAAACGATGAGCGGCAAGCACGCCGAAGTTCGCAGCGAGGACCTCGAGTTCATCGTGCTCGACGACGGCAGCCGCAACGGCATCGCCATCGCGGTGCGTGGCGAGCGCGCGGTGAAGGCGGGCCAGCGTTTCCTGATCGGCGACCAGACCCTGCGCGTGGAGAGCGTGTGAGCGACCAGAAAGTCTGTCCGACGTGCGGCACCGAGTATCCGCTGTCGGAGCGGTTCTGCCCGAGGGATGGAACGGCACTGCGCAGCTCGAATGCGCAGGCCGACCTGATCGGATCGATCGTCGCCGAGCGCTATCACATCCTCAAGAAGCTCGGTGAGGGCGGGATGGGCACGGTGTATCTCGCCGAGCACGTGAAGATGGGAAGAAAGGCCGCGTTGAAAGTCATGAATCCCGGGATGAATTCCGATCCCGACGCTATCGCGCGGTTCAATAGAGAGGCGGCGAACGCGAGCCGGCTCAACCATGCGAACGTTTGCGCCATCTATGACTTCGGCGAGACGCCCGAGGGATTGATATACCTCGCGATGGAGTTCATTGAGGGCGAATCGCTGACGAGCATCATCGAGAAGAACGGATTCCTGCCGGCGCCGCGCGCGGCGGCGATCATCCATCAGGCGGCGGACGCGCTGGCGGTAGCCCACGACTACGGGATCGTACATCGCGACTTGAAGCCGGACAACATCATGATCGCGAAGGACCGCGATGGCAGCGACGTGGTGAAGGTGGTGGACTTCGGCATCGCGAAGGCGAGCTCGAGCGACGCGCAGAAGGTGACGAAGACGGGACTGGTGGTGGGCACTCCCGAGTACATGAGTCCCGAGCAGCTCGCGGGCGACAAGCTGGACGGACGCAGCGACATCTATTCGCTCGGGCTCGTGGCCTTCAACTGCCTGACCGGGCTGCTGCCGTTCCCGAGCAACTCCGCGCAGGAAGCGATGATCATGCGGCTCACCGACCAGCCGAAGACGCTGGCCGAGATGAAGCCCGATATCGACTGGCCGCCGGAACTGCAGGCCGTGATGGACAAGGTGCTCGCGCGCGATGCGGACGAGCGGTATCAGAAGTCGGCGGAGTTCGGCCGCGACATCGCGAAGGCCGTGGAGAACATGCCGGCTGCGGTCGCGGCGACGGCGGGGACGATGGTGATGGGGGCCGCGGCGGCCGAGGTTCCGAAGACGCGGATGGCGTCGAAGGGTGGGGCGACGGCGAAGATCGAGGCGCCGGCGCCCGCGCCTGTGGTGGCGGCCCCGGCGAAGAAGAGTCCGGTGATGATGATCGTCGCGGCGGTGGTGGTGCTCGCGGGGATCGGGGGGGCGGTGTTGTTCATGAGGGGCGGCGGCGGTTCGGCGGCCGCGCCGAAGAGCGACGTTGCGGCGCCGAGCGCACCGGCCAACAACCCAACTCAGACCCCGGTAGACCCGAAGGCGGGCGGACAGCCCAACGCGCAGGCGGCAGGAACGACATCCGAGAAGGGCAGCACGAAGCTGATGGACAAGTCGTTGGGCAAGCCGCCGGCCAACAATTTGCAGACCACAGCTCCGGCCGGACCAGCGCCGTCCGGCGAGAGTCCGACGGCAGTAATCGCCCGCTGGCAGAAGAAGCTTGAGGACACGGATCACCCTGCGGGCGAAGCCGAAGGCAAGCAGGCGATTGCCGCGATCAATCCGCTGATCGAGAAACTCACCGTCCAGGACCGCAGTAATGCGGTGTATGTGCAGCTGCTGGCCTACGCGGCCGAGGACAATGATGTGCTCTTCTGCAGAGCGTACTCGGAGGTCACCAAGAGTGACGGGAACAGCAACCACCTGAAAACCGCAGCGATGATGTCGCAGGGCCGCAACTGCAAGTGAGTGAGGAGTCCGCAGTCGTTTTGAGAGCTTCCGTGACCCGCATCACCAGAGAACAGCAGATCTGCTCCTCGCGCACCCTCCGACTGCCGCGTTAGCTTCCACTGGCCAATAATCAGCCCGCCACGTAACCTCGCCTTCGTGACCGCCAACAGCTTCCCCAATTCCGGCGAGATCATCGTCCACGTCTTCGGCAAAACCGACGTGGGGCGCACGCGCGAGCACAACGAAGATTCGTTCGTCGTCGCGGACCTCAACACCATGAACGCGACGCTCCAGCCCGAAGTGCGCACGCACCGTCCGGGCGAGATGGGATCGCTCTTCATGGTCGCCGACGGCATGGGCGGCGCCGCCGCCGGCGAAATCGCGAGCGCCATGGCGACGGAGGTCGTGCTGCAGGAACTCGACGCGCGCTGGCGCAGCGGCGCGCAGCACGACTCCGAGACGTTCGCGCGCGCCATCAAGGCCGCCGCGGAGACCGCGAACGTCCGCATCCATCGCTACGCCACCGAACATCCCGAGAATCGCGGGATGGGCACTACCGCCACGATCGCCGGCCTGCTCGCCGACACGCTCTACCTCGCGCAGGTCGGCGACAGCCGCGCCTACCTTGTGCGCAATGGCGTCGCCCAGCAGATCACGAAGGACCAGTCGCTCATGCAGAAGCTCGTCGAGGCGGGCGAACTCACGGCCGAGGAAGCGGAGGTCAGCGAGCGCCGCAACATCATTCTCCAGGCGCTCGGTCCCGAGCCGGTGGTGAAGGTCGATCTCACACAGCAGCAGGTGCGGCGCGGCGACGTGCTCGTGCTCTGCAGCGACGGCCTCTCGGGCCAGATCCGCACCGCCGACATCTCGCGCGTGGTCGAGGAAGAGCCCGACCTCGTCAACGTCTGCAAGAAACTGATCGATCTCGCGAACGAGGCCGGCGGCCCCGACAACATCACGGTGATCGCCGTGCGCTTCGACGGCGCTGGACTCAGCGCCGCATCAGCCGGCGAAGGCGTGGGACATCAGCCGTACACCAGCCAGTCCGAATCGCGCACGACGATGCCGGTCAACCTGAGCGCGGTGCGGGCGCTGGAAGACGAAGCCAACAGCGCACCGAAGACCGGCCGTACGGTCACGGCGCCGCGCCGCTCGCCGACCGCCTCGAGCTCGCCGACCGCGCCGATAGAGCCCATCGCGCACATGCCGCTCCCCGAGGGACGCGTTCCGAAGACCGGGCTGCGCCTGATCTTCGGCGCGATCGCCCTCGCCATCATCGGCTGGCTCTACTACAAGTTCCGCGGCTGATGCGCGTCGAGCTGCGCATCACCAGCGGGTCGCGCGCTGGCCAGCGCGAGCTGTTCGACAA
>JADGQS010000097.1 GCA_017881585.1 Gemmatimonadaceae bacterium
CAGGTCGAGCAGGAGCGCCGACGCGGCCCATCCGCACGCGATCCCCATGATCATCGCCGCGGCCACGACCACCGGGAACATGGTCGTCCCCGCGATCACCCGCGGCACCACCAGGTAGGCGAGCGGGTCGTAGCCGAGAGTCTCGAGCGCGTCGATCTGCTCGGTGACGCGCATCGTGCCGAGTTCGGCGGCAATGTTCGCTCCCACGCGTCCCGCGAGCGCGAGCCCGGTGAGCACCGGCGCCAGTTCGAGCAGCACCGTCTTCCCGACGAGCGTGCCGACGAAGTACATCGGCACGGCGCCGGTGAACGAGTAGCTCGCGAGCAGCGCGAGCACGATGCCGGTGAACGCCGCGATGAACAGTCCGATCGGCAACGAGTCGACACCAAGCCGGCGCGCTTGCCCCATGACCTCGGGACTCCAGGTTCGCACATCACCGAACGCCAATACCGTGTCGCCAAGAAAACGCGAGGTGGATCCGACGGTCTCGAGCGTCCGGCGCGTCGCACGCCCGATCGCCTCGACCGCACCGACGGCGCCCAGGTAGAGGATGTTGCCGCGCGGGACGTCGCTCGTGGCGGCGGTCATACGATCAGCGCGAGCGCGGTCGCGACGCCAAGGCCGAGCAATCCGGGCACGGCGACTCGCTGGAACGCCCTGCCACCGAAGGCGACGCTGATGCCCAGTTTCATCGCGGTGTTCACGAGAATCCCGACGGCGATCGCGCTCGCGGCGATCTCCGCCGCCAGTCCGTTGTCGAGCCGGCTCATCGACATCGTGAGCGCGTCGACGTCCGTAAGGCCGAGCACGCTCGCCGTCGCGTACACGCCGGCCGTTCCCCAGCGGGCATGCACGAACGCGATCATGCTGATCGTGACCTGGAAGATCAGGGCCATTTGTATCGCCGCCGCGAGCCGGAGCGGATTTCGCAACTCGGATTGAGGGGCGCCGTCGGCCCGCGGCGTGCGGAAGCGCCATCCGAGCAGGGTGATCGCCGCGCCGACGATCGCCGGAACCCACAGCAGCTGCGCCAGCCGGAGGGCGACCGCCGTGCTGAGCAGCGCGCTCAGCGTGATCACGCGCGGGATCAGCACGGTGCACGCGCCAATCACTCCGAACGCGAGCGCCGTGGCGCCTTCAGGCTCTTCGCGGCTCCGCCGCGAGAACTCGAGTGTCACCAACGTCGACGCCACCAGCCCGCCAGCGAGGCCGGTGACGATATAGCCCGCCTGCGATCCCAGCGCGCGACGCAGGAGGTAGGCGGCGAAGCTGAGCCCCGAGAACATCAGGACGATCAGCCACACGGCGCGCGGCCGCAGATCGAGCGCTCCGCCGAACGGGCCTTCCGGAAGGATCGGCAGCACGACGAGCGCAAGCACGGCGAACTGGAGCGTCGCATGCAACTCCGCCTCGCTGACGCGGCGCACGAACCAGTGGAGCCGCGTCTTCTCGCTGAGCGCGAGCACGACGATCGACCCGGCACCGGCGGCGAGCACGAGCCAGCCGCTCCCCGCGAGGACGCCGAGCGCGATGACCGTCAGCGCGGCCGCTTCCGTCGTGCCGCCGACGTCGCTCGAGGGCCGCCGAGCCGCCATCACGTACGCCACGATCGTGAGCGCCATGCCGCCGGCGATCACGACGGAACCCGCCATCGCGTCAGATGCGCTCAACAGGAGGCCGGCGACGCCACCGCTGAGACCGAGGAGGAGAAACGTTCGCAGGCCGGCGAATCGCGCGTTCGGGCCCGTGGCCTGACCGGACCATTCGCGTTCGAGCCCGACGCCCGTGCCGACGAGCACGGCGATGGCGAGACGTGCGGCAGCCTCGAGCTCCGTGAACGGCATCCGTCAGTCCATAATGTAGATCATGCCGGAGTCCTCATCGAACACGTACGCCGGTGCGAGACCGTCATCCGAACTTCGCACGAAGTGCAGTGTCGGCGCCGGCGGCGCGACCACGCCGCGGAACGTGATCAGGACTCGCGCGAGATCCTCTTCTCCAAGTTCACCGTCGCAGCTGTCGCGCGGCATATCGGCAATTTCGGCTTCCATCAGCATCGGCGGCTCCTGTGACGGGGTGCGGACGTACTATGCGCCCAAACAGGTGCGCCGGTCAGCAGGGTGGCGCTGACGATGCGTCAGATTTCACCTGACACATTCCTCCTGAATCCCCCTCGCGAAGACGGCGGCAGGTCCCCTTCGCGTTTGTCGGGTGTTCGTTACGCGCTTGTCGTCCGAAACCCGACTGTGCGCGCCGGACAACGGACGCATCGTAGCAGCATCGTAGGATGCATGGTCGAAGCACCGCGGAAACGACGACCCCGCGCACAGCAAACCACTCGAGGTGTGTCATGACATTTCGCCCAGGCGTATACATCGTTCCGACGAATCAGTGGTACATCGAGCGGACAGTGTGGCTGGTTGCCGGAATCGTGCTGCTGACGAGCACCGCGTTGGCACTATGGGTCAATCCGCTGTTCGTACTGTTCGTCATCGCCACAGGAGCCGCCTCGATCATCGTCGCCTTCACGGGGTTTTGCATCGTGGGCAACGTGCTCCTGCGTCTCGGCTTCAAGCCCAAGCTCGCCGACGAGGCGAAGGGCCGCGGGAAGTTCTACTTCATGCAGACCGACAGCTGGTATCTCGAGCGGCGGATCTACGTCGCGGTCGGGATCAACATTTCGATCGCGTCGGTGCTCTCGCTCGTGTACAGCCCGTGGTGGCTCGCGTTCACCGGATTCGTCGGCGTCGCGATGGTCTCGTTCGCCGCGACCGGGTTCTGCATCATGGCCAACGGGCTCTACTGGCTGGGCGCCGAGCCCCGGCTGGCACCCGAGCGCGTCGCGCCGCCCGGTGCAAGTCGCGCGGCCGCCTGATCCGCGCCCTCTTTACTTGGTGAGAATCCCGAGCTTGAGGGCGAAGTGCACGTAATCGGAGCGGTGCGTAAGGCCGAGCTTCTCTCCGATCCGTTGTTTGTACGTGTCGACCGTCTTCGGGCTGATGAGGAGTTTCGCGCCGATTTCAGGAGCGGAAAAACCCTCCGCGACGAAGCGCAGCACGTCACGCTCGCGACGGGTGAGCCGTTCGAACCGGCTCCGTTCGTCGGCGGCGTCGGTCCGCCGCCTCACGCCGGCCGCGAGCGCGTTCGCCGCCGAGGCTTGGACGTACACGTCGCCGCGCGCGACCGCGCGCACGGCGTCGACCAGTTCGCGATCCGCGGCGTGCTTCTCCAGGAATCCCGACGCGCCATTCTGCATCAGCGGGACGAGCACGTCGTCCGGCGCGTGCATCGTGAGTACGAGCACTCGGGCACGCGCGCCATTCGTGTGGAGACACTTGGTGGCTTCGGCGCCGTCCATCGGCTCCATCGAGAGGTCCATGACGACGACATCGGGATCGTACCGCTCGACCAGCGCGAGCGCATCGCGTCCGCTCGCGCCCTCTCCCACCACGGCGATGTCGTTCGCGCTCTGCAGCACGGCCTTGAGGCCGGCACGCACGACCATGTGATCGTCCACCACCACGACGCGAATGAGCTCGGGTTTCATGCTGCGGCCGGCCGCGGCATCGAGAGCCGTGCGAGCACGCGGGTGCCGCGCCCGCCGGGCACGAATTCGAAACGGAGATCACCACCCGCTTGCGTCAGCATCTCGCGCAGCCCAAAGAGGCCCGGTTCGGCGGACAGTGGATCCGAGGAACCGGGATCGACCCCCACACCGTCATCCTCGACGTCGAGTTCGAACACGGCACCGCGACGGCGCAGCGCGACCGACGCTCGTTTCGTCTCGCCGTGCGACTGGACGTTGCGCACCGCGCGCTCGGCCACGCGATAGAGCATCAGTGCGATCATTTCGGGAGGTTGGCCGAGTGTGAGGTCGACGTCGATGTCCACCGGCGGCCCATGCCGATCGGACGCCGTGCGGCGCGCGAGGGTCTCGAGCGCGGGCTGAATGCCCAGCTCCGTCAACGCTGCGGGCGCGAGTGTTCCGGCGAGGCGGCGCACATCCTCCATTGCCTCCGTGGCGAGCGCGTGGGCAGCCCTCGCACGGGCACCTGCCAGCGGCTCGCCGTGCTCGCGGGCGGTCACACCAAGCTCGAGCGAGAGGGCGAAGAGCAGTTGCGCGACCCCTTCGCGCAGTTCGTGCGCGAGCGCGAGCCGTTCGACTTCCCGCGCGTGCGTGACCTCTCCGGCCAGTCGGCGCACGCGCGCGTTGTCGGCCGCCAAGTGGTCGAGCAGGCCGTTGAACACGCGACGCGATTGATCGGCGTCGCGATCGGCGAGAATCATCGGCGGCACTCGCCGGTCGTAGTCGCCGCGCGTGACCGCTTCGGCCACGCTCTGAATCGTGGCGAGCGGGACCAGTGCCAGGTACACGAGAACGACGTTCACGGCAGCCGCGATGAAGAGCAGCGCCAGCGCAGCCACGCGTTCGGGCGCCTCTTGCGGCGACAGCAACAGCACGAGCAGCCCCGCCGAAAGCAGCAGCGCATTGGCGCCAACGAGCTTCCAGCGGAGCGGGAACTGCAGCAGATATTGGACGAACGCGCGCATCGGGCGAATTGTGCGCGCCGGGCGCTAGGCTGGTATCGTGGCTTCCCCTATTACAGGCAGGGGAAATCCCTACAAAATGTCCTCAGCTCGGCTTCGCGCCCTTCTTCATTTGGGCCCGGAGGGCTTTCAACGCCGAATCCGACATCGAGTGCGGGGCGCCGGACGTCGCGGCCGGCAGCGGGCCGTTTCGCGCGCGGATGCCGGCCAGCGCGCTGTCCAACAAGGGGCGGTTGTTCGTCGCGGCTGCCACCATTTGAATGCCGAAGAGCGGCGCCGTGTGCTGCGGAGCCAGCTCCGCGGCCAGACGGTACTCCACGAGGGCCTCGTCGTAAGCCTTGCGACGGAAAAGCACGTTGCCGCTGTCGAGCGCGGCCTTTGCCGCGGGCCCGAGGAGCGCGTGCGCGGCTTCCATCGCACGCGCGCTGCTGTCGGTGGCCGCTTGGGAGAGTGGCACCTTGGGCACGCCGTTTCCGCCGCTGCATGCGACGATGAGCAATGCGATCGCCGGGAGCAAGGCATGGCGACGCAAGAATGATCGAGTCACGCGAGATTCTCCATGGAGTTCAAGTCACTTGCCGCCGAGCGGGTTCTTCAGGTGGCAAACGAGACATATCTGCGAGTTGCGCTTCGCCATGCGCGCCGCATCGAAGCCCGGGCCGTGCGGATTGATGCGCGAACCGACGTCCGAGTGGCACTGCAGACAGTATGCCTGCTGGTGGCACGTCGTGCAGTTGGTGAGATCCTGGCGGGCCGCGCGGCCGTGCTCGAGCAGCCAGAAGGGCTGCGCATTGTGGTACACCGTGCTGCGGACTCCGCTCTTTGCCGCCACGCCGACCTGCTTGTGGCAGCTTCGGCAGAACGCCTCGGTGGTGTGGCACGAGCTGCACTCGGTGTCGCGTCCGTAGGCCTTCGCGGGATGGCTCGAAACGAAATTGGATGGATGGTATCGCCGCCCGGCCAGTTCACCGACGTGACAATCGGTGCAGAAACGCTGGGCGTGGCAGTTCGTGCACTGCGACTGACCCGACGAAGCAACGCCGCCGTGCGACCGCGCGAACGCCGGGGGATGCACCTGCACCTTGTGTGTCGTCGTGTCGGGCTTCTGAGCGTGCTGCGACGATGCGAGCGAGAACGACGGGCCGCTCGGCGATGCTGATGGCGCGACGACGCGCTGCAGCCGCACACCACGCGAGCCGGCCTCACGCGCGTCCGGCAGCCGCCTGAGGATCGCGAGCGCGCCGTCGGCGGTGTGGCACGTCTCACAACTCGCCCGCGCATGACAGGTCGCGCACCGCGCGACGTTCGCCTTGGCGGCCGTCCCGTGTTCGAGCCCGAAGTCGGCGGTCAGATGATCGGCCGGTGTCGGATACGACGGGGCCTTGCCGGCGACCAGACGCGCGATCCGCCGGTCGGTGCCGAGCGCCCGAATGACGGTCGAGCGGTTCGCATCGACGTGGCAGCGCGCGCAGCTCTCCCGCGCATGGCACGTCGCACAGTTCGCGTTGGTCGTGCGCGCCGCCTTGCCGTGCGCCGACGTGAAGTCGGGCGCCGCGTGCGTGGGCGGCTTCGGAAACGCCGCCACGCGCTGCTCGCTCAGCCCGGTGGCCGCGGTGAGCGGACGATGGCACGTGGAGCACTTGTTGTCGTCGCCGAGGTGCGTGCTCGCCTGGTGCGCGTGGCACGCGGTGCAGCGCTCGGGCGCGGCGCGCGCGACGTTCATCCACTTCGTGTCGCCGCCCGCGGCGTGGCACGACTCGCAGCCGGCGTTCTTCACCTTGCCGAGGTGCGTGACGTGCGAGAACGCCAGCAGTCCCGCGCCGCGAGGCGCCGGCGCTTTCCAGTCCACCCGGGGCATCGTGGCGTCGTCGTGGCAGGTAGCGCACACGGCCGGCGAGGGAAGCGCGGTCGCCGCGTCGCCGGAAGGAACGCCCGCGTGGCATCCAAGGCACGTCGGGAAGAGAGTCTCGTGCACCTTGTGCGGGAACGTCGGCCGCTGCTGTGCGAGAAGCAGCGCGGGCACGGCGATCAGGGCGAGGACGCGCGCGATGCGACGCATCATGGTGCCCTCCCGCGCGTGCTGCCCGGGTCGCTCCCGGCCGTCCATTCGAGCCGAAGGGAGGCGCGGCGCTGGCTCCAATCCGGGCCCGCCGCGCCGTTGGTGAGGGTCTGCTGGTAGATGCCGCCATCCGCGACGACTCGTATGTCCGGAGTCACCTGCCACGCCGCGTTCAGTGCCGCGCCGTTCACTCGCCCCGTCCCGATCCTGTATTCGTAGATCATCTGCGTAACCGACCCTTCGACTCCGAGCGTGACGTTCCGCGACGCCGTCCAGCGCACGCCGGCCCGGCCGTCATCGCTCGACGCGCCGTTGCCGATGTCGATGTCGTACGAGCCGTACGCCGAGAGCGAGGCTCCCGCGCGCCAGCTCGCATCGCCGCCCGCTCGCCATCCGCTCGTCTGGAGCGAGATGCCGGCGTCGGCGGGGTCGTACTTTCTATAGGCGAAATGGAGACTCGCGCTGAACGGCTGCGCGCGCGGGTGCCAGTCGACCGTCGTGCGCCCCTCGTCGAAGCCGACGGGAGCGAACGCTCCCCAAATCGTCCAGAGCTCGAAGAACGGCTGCGAGTGACGCGCCTCGACCGAGTAGCCAAAGGAGCCGAGGCCGGTGGATCCGGCGCGCAGGCGGGCGTCGTTCCAGTCTCCGGCCGCGAGATCGTAGGTGGCCGTGAGGTCGAGCGCCAAGCCGAGCCGCCGTGTGGATGCCGCGAGCGACGCGCGCTCGGAATACATGCCGCTGTGATCGGCGAGGATGACCCGCTGATACGTGACGGAGGCCGCGGAAAGTCGGTCGGGCCGGACGCGGAACAGCGCGCCGAAGATGTAGCCGTCCTGCTCGGGCGGCAGGTTGTCCACCGCCGAGAGCTGCGAGCTCGTATAGGGCTCGTTCAGCCCTTCCACGAGCGCGCGTCCGGCCCATCCTTCGACCGAGAACGACCCTCGCGCGATGAGCGCATCAGCGCCGTCGAAGTCGTACGCGCCGAGTGCGCCGGTGACCCACTGGCGTCCGAGCCGCGCGCGCCCCCAGTCACGATCGAGCTGCAGGTACGCGTCGAGCAGCTGGACGTGGTCGTCGGATCGCGGATAGATCAGTCCGTTGTTGTCCAGCTCCGTACGGAGCCGCACGTCGGAATGCAGGCTGAGCCCTTCGGCGAGGCCCCACGCGTTGAGCGTGAGATCCTGCAAGACCGGCATGGCGCTCACACGGTTGCCCGACCGTTCGTAGTGGCAGAAGAGCGAATCGCAGACGGCCGGGACGCCGAACGCAGCCGTGCGAAACTGCCCCGTGCCCGGCACGGCTGACGCGGCGAGAGAGTCGGTGAGGAGAGGGCGCAGCTCCACGAGCTGCATTGTCGTCACGCCGGAGATGCGGAATCCCTGCGCCGCGAGCACCGCCGGGATCAGCATGCCGACCAGAATGAGGCGTTTCATTGGGGACCCCCTGCCTTCGCGCCCGGATGGAGCACGACGGCGTGGCATGTCGCGCAGTCGCCTTTCGGATAATGATCGCGCTGTTTCTGATGGCAAGTGAGGCAGAGCGACCGCGACGACGCGAGCGCGGCGACCCGCGCATCGGTGTGACACACAGCACACCCTTCGTGCGCGCTGCGATCGTGTCCTTCGCGTGCGGTTGGATGACAGCCGGCACAATCGCGCGCCGGCGCGTGATGGTCCGCATGGCAGTCATTGCATGAGGCGGGCGCGACCGTGCGCTTCACGTCGGCCGCGTGGCAGCGCGCGCACTCGACCGCGCGGTGTCGCGCATGAGCGAAGGAGATTGAACGCGTGACCGTCTCACGCCGAACCGACACGCGAAAACTCACCGGCACCGCATGCGACGCCGGCGGTCCAGCGGCATGGCAGGCGGCGCACGTCGCGCGTTGCGCGGGACCGTGATGGCATCCCAGGCATCCGCCGGGCACCATGATCTTCAGGCCACCGCGGCCCCCGGACATCGAGTGGCAGTCGAGGCAGGCGAGCGACTTATGGCGCGAGTGGTCGAAGAGCGTGTCCGGCTGCTGC
This sequence comes from Gemmatimonadaceae bacterium, assembly GCA_017881585.1. Lineage (GTDB taxonomy): Bacteria > Gemmatimonadota > Gemmatimonadetes > Gemmatimonadales > Gemmatimonadaceae > Fen-1231. Next base: position 8,632 of record JADGQS010000097.1, read on the forward strand.
GCGTGAGCGGGCGCCGCGGGTCCCTGCAGCAGGAGCGAGAGCAAGAGCAGTGGGCCGATCATTGGTCAGTAGAGTCTCGACGTATACGCATGCGGGGCTGGATGCCCCTGACAAGAGCGCTCCAGCCCCGCATGAACTTCCACATCTTCTCTCCGTCTATCGGCTCGGGGCTACTTGAACAACCGGCCGAACAGGCCCTTGTTCTTCGACGGCAGCACGATCTGCGGCGTCAACGGATAGAGCACGCTGGGCGTGATGCCGTACTGGGTCTGCATCTGGTTGATGTTCGTGATCAGCAACTGCTCGATCAGGAACGGGTTGTGGACGAACGCCCCGGGCTTCGTTGCCAGCGAGACGTTGAAAATCATCCCCATACAGGTCGTGAAGGCCGGAAGGGTCGTCGTGGCGGCTTCCGTGCACTCCGCTTTCTTGATGACCGTCTCCTTCGCGATCAGCGAGTTGGCCATCGTGACGAGCTGATACACCCGCAGCGAGTCGGTGTTGTACGCCGAGATCGCCGCCGTCTCGCTCCCGTGGCAGCCGCTCTGCACGCACGAGCGGAAGGTCTTGCTCGTCTGCGCGCAATCCTGCGAAACCGTGGGCTGACCGTTCGCGTCCACGCATGGAGCCGCGATGAACGAGTGCCCGGCGTCCTGGAAGACGAAAGTGCCCGTGCCGGCCTTGTTGACCGTGAAGCGCTGGACGTGGCAGCCCGCGCAAAGTTTCGGGTTTGCCGACGGGGTCCCGTGCGTGCCGATGATCGTGTCCGCCGCGTTCCAGTTGGGCGGGAG
>JADGQS010000098.1 GCA_017881585.1 Gemmatimonadaceae bacterium
GGCCAGGACGTACCGGGTCGTCGACACCGTCGAAGGAGTCAGGGCGCTGGTTGCCTTGGCACGCAAAGCACCGTTTATCTCGGTCGACACGGAGACGGTCCTCGACCTGGGCGCGCCGCCGATCATTACGCCCCTGCGCGCGAACCTCGTGAGCGTGTCCATCGCCGTCGCCCCAGGCGAGGCGTTCTACCTGCCGTTTGCGCATCGTCAGCGTGAAGCCACGCAAGGCGATCTTTCGCTCGGCGCTTCGCCGAAGACCGCGGAGAAGTCAGCCGCCACCAGCATAGCCGCTCGGATGCTCGCCGACGGACCGCAGCCGGTGAAGAATCTTCCGCCGATCCTTTCGCCCGAGATGGAGCCGCTTCGCGCGCTGCTCGCCGACGAAAAGATCAGGAAGACCGCACACAACGCGAAATACGACCTGCTCGTCCTGCGGCGCGCGGGCGTCGGGTTCGCCGGGCTCGACTTCGATTCGATGCTGGCGAGCTACCTGCTCGATCCGGGCCGCCGCTCGCACGCGCTCGACTCGCTCGCGATCGAGTTTCTGCAACTGCCCATGACGGGATACGACGAGCTCACGGGAAAGGGGAAGAACCAGATTCCGTTCGACGAAGTGCCCATCGCGGCCGCGCGCGATTATTCGTGCGCGGACGCGGATTTGACCTTCCGCCTGCGACAGCTGCTCGAACCCAAGCTTGCGGAGGTCGAAGCCACGGCGCTGCTCCGCGACCTCGAACTCCCGCTCATCACCGTGCTCGCCGAGATGGAGTGGCACGGCATCACGATCGACATCCCGTGGTTTCATTCGCTCAAGTCGCGCTTCATGAAGGAGCGAGGGCAGGTCGAGCGGCAGATCTACGAGGCGGCGGGCGAGGAGTTCAACATCGCGTCGAACAAGCAGCTCGCGGCGATCATGTTCGGGAAGCTCGGCCTGCCGATGAAGAAGAAGACGTCCACGGGGCCGAGCACGGACGCCTCCGTTCTGCTCGAGCTGGCTGACGAAGGCCACGCGCTGCCATCGCTCCTGATGGAATATCGCGAACTCGCGAAGCTGGAGAACACGTATCTGGACATTCTGCCCGCGCTCGTGAATCCGAAGGACGGCCGCCTGCACACGTCGTTCAACCAGACGGTAGCGAGCACGGGGCGCTTGTCGTCGAGCGACCCCAACCTTCAGAACATTCCCATCCGTCGCCAGCTCGGAAAGGACATTCGCCGCGGCTTCATTCCGCAGGCCGGATGGATGATGCTCGCCGCCGACTACTCACAGATCGAACTCCGGCTGCTCGCGCACTTGTCGCACGATCCGGGCTTCGTCGAGGCATTCCGCGCCGGCGGCGACATTCATCGCCAGACCGCGTCCATCATCTTCGGCGTTGGCATCGACCAGGTCACCGCCGAAATGCGCAGCCGTGCCAAAACGATCAACTTCGCGACGATTTACGGCCAGGGAGCACATTCGCTTTCGAGACAGCTCAAGGTCGAGCACACCGAAGCAAAAGCGTTCATTGAGACGTATTTCGAGCGCTTTGCGGGCGTGCGCCGGTTCCTCGACGCGACCGTCGAGCAAGCGCGTGAGCGCGGCTACGTCGAAACGATCTTCAAGCGGCGGCGCTATATCCCGGAGCTCAAGGACCGGAACTTCAATATCCGCGCGTTCGGCGAACGCACTGCGCAGAACTCTCCGATTCAGGGCTCCGCAGCCGATCTCATCAAGGCCGCGATGATCAAGATCCATCACGCCCTTATCGCCAAAAAGATGGACAGCCGCATGCTGCTCCAAGTGCACGACGAGCTCGTTTTCGAGTGTCCACGTGACGAACTGTCCGAGCTCCAGACACTCACTGTGCATGAAATGACCACTGCGGTGAAGCTCGACGTTCCACTGGTCGTGGACGTCGGAACGGGCCTGAACTGGCTTGAAACCAAGCTATAGAAGGCGTCTTTTCCTCTTGCAGACTGCGAGAATCGTCGCGGAAAGAACTGCCTGACAACACGTGAAAGCAGCCGAACAGCCATGTAACCCATTGTCCTTCAATATGTTACGGAACTGCCTGCTATGCGGCCTCGTGATTGCCTGTAAATGAAGGCAATTGGTGGGCTTTTGCCGGGCGGTTGCCGGATAGGCCGACGGGATGCAGACTTCCTTCCCTAGCCGAAACCCCAAGAGAGCGACAACGAGGTACTGGAACGCGAACATGGCAGTGAAACGGGCGGGCTTCACCCTGATCGAACTTCTGATCGTAGTCGTGATCATCGGCATTTTGGCGATGATCGCGATTCCGAAATTTCAGAATACGAAAGGAAAAGCCTACGTGACGGCCATCAAGTCGGACCTGCGAAACATTGCACAGGCGGAAGAGGCCTACTTGTTCGACAACGACTCGTACACGGCAGTTATCACTTCGCTCAAGTATCAGGGCTCGCCCGGGGTCGTGATAAGTGTTACGAACGCCACGGCGTCGGGCTGGTCCGCGACGGCCACGCACCCACAATCGTATCCGCTCACCTGTGGAATCTTCGTGGGCAACGTACCTGCGCAGGCGCCCGCGACGGTCGAGGGGCTTATCGGCTGTCAGTAGCACCCGCACCACCGCTGTCTCCGGCCCGCTGGCGTGAGTTTGAGGACCGCCGGGAAGGAATGGTGCACGCGATGTCCGGCGGGCTCTGGCTGCACCGCCACATCTGGATGGGACGGCCGATGGCGCATCTCGTTTCGAGCAACCGTGAACTCCTGATCGCCTACGGCCGAGCCGTAGGCCTCAACCCCGAGCGGCTCCAATGCAAGCCGCTGCGCGATCCGCGCGATCGCGTTCGGCGCGATGCATGGCACTGGGATCTCGTCGGTCCCTGGCTGCCGCCGAACGCATGACTCGCCGCGCCGTCCTCCCCGGCATCCTGCTCGCCAGTCTACTCGGTGCCGCTGCATGTGAACGCGCGAAGGCACCAGCCCCCGGAACACCGACTTCATCGTCGTCGTCGCCGCCGTCGCCGGCAGGAGTCACGGCGGTTGCGACGACGAAGCCATGGGACGACGAACTCGGCGCGATGCTCGCCACGCCATCACTCGACGGTGGCGCCCCCGTATTGTTCGTGCGCGACACGGCAAGCAACGCTGATCTCGACGTCGAACTGCTCAACCACGATGACCATACGTCGAGGGCGACGCTGCACCCGGGATCCGCAGTCCGCTCCTGTGCCTGGCGGCGCAATGCGTCGCTCACCCTGAGCGATGGACGCGCCGTGCCGAACAGCTGGTCGCTGGCGCTCTCTCCCGGCATCGCGACGCCGTTCGGCGTCGAGGGCGTCGGTGAGTTGCTTCCGCGCGACTCGGCGGCGATGGTCGCCCGAATCAGCCGTCTTGTGAGCGCGATCCCGGAAGACTCGGTCTCGGCGCCATTTCGCGGACTCCCGATCGTCGTGCGCGACGCGTGGCGCTTTCAGCTCGCGGACGGCTCGACGGTTGCCGTCGCGATCGCCATGCGCTCGCTCAACGTCGAATCGAATCCGCGCGCGCAAGCGATCACGCTCATCGCCGAACCCGACCCATCATCCAGCGCAGGTCAGTGGCGCACGGCGTTCTCCGAACGCGTCGCTGGACCTGAAGATCGTGTCGAAGGGATGGACCTGCTCGCCGCGTTCCAGGTGCACGGGGCGCGGCCGGCCGTGGCGCTCGTGCGCGAAGGCGATGCGGGCTTGCAGGTGGAAATCGTCGAGCGCATCGCTCCGGGTGTATGGACCGTGCGCTGGTCGAGCTCGGCCCTGCCCTGCGCGAAGACTTAGGCCGAGCGCTGTCCCAGGGCAGCCGGTGCGGCCGTGCGCGCACGCGCGCTCGCCAAAAGCACGAGCGTGAGCACGTACGGAAATGCGAGCGGCAGCTGATACGGCATCGCCCATCCCGTCGTCTGCGCCAGCGTTTGCAGGGCGCTCGCCGCGCCGAACAGCAGGGCCGCACCGGCCACACCGAACGGTGTCCATCGCCCGAGCACGACGATCGCGATCGCGATGAAGCCGCGCCCAGCAGACATTCCTTCGGCGAACGTTCCCACCTGCGCGAGCACCAGCGTGCCACCGCCGATGCCGCCCATCGCACCGCCGAACAGGAGCGCCGCCCACTGCACCCGGTCAGGAGAAATCCCCGCCCCTCTCGCCGCCTCCGGGTGCTCTCCCACGGCGCGCAGCGCGAGTCCGGCCACCGACCGATAGAACCACCACGCGAGCGCCGGCACGAGCGCGTACAGCGCGTAGGTGACGACGGGCTGATCGAACAGCGCGGGCCCGATGACCGGGATGGCGCTCAGTCCCGGCACGGGAGCGGGAGCGATCGTCGGCGTGTGCAACGACGCGCCTGCGCTGCCGTACATCGTGCGGTAGAGCGTTCCGGTGAGCCCGAGTCCGAGCATGCTCATCGCGGTGCCGGTGATGATCTGATCGGTCCGCAATGTGACGACGAAGAGCGCGAAGAGTGCGGCAACCAGAATGCCGGCCAGCGCGGCGCCCGCGAATCCGAGCGACACACCTCCTGCGCCTGCAAATACCAGCGCGCCAAACGCGCCGCCGATGATCGCGCCTTCGAGTCCGATGTTGATCACCCCTGCGCGCTCGACCACGAGCTCGCCGAGCGCGGCATACGCGAGCGGCGTGGCGGTGCGAACGCCCGCCTCGAGAAAGGCGGTGAACGGTCCGCCGTTCATGCCGCCTGCTCTCCGGTCGTCGGTTGGCCGCGCTCGCCGGCCAGGATTCGCGCGCGGTCCACCGCGAGGACGCCGAGCACCACCAGCGCCTCGATGACCGAAACGAACCCTGACGGCACTCCTGCGTCGCGCTGCATTCCGGCACCGCCGGCTTCGAGTCCGCCAAAGAATATTCCGGCGACAATCACCGCGAGCGGATTCAGCCGTGCGAGCAGCGCGACGGCGATCGCGGTATATCCGTAACCGGGTGAGATACCTTCGAACAGCGCATAGGTCACGCCGGTCACCTGCACGGCGCCCCCCAATCCGGCGAGCGCTCCGCTTGCGAGAAATGCGCCGAACACCACGCGATCGACGTTCACGCGTCCTGCGCTGGCCGCCGCCGCCGCACCCGCGCCAACCACGCGGATACGGAAGCCACCTGCTGTCGAGCGGATGAACCACCATGCGACGATCGCCAGCACCACCGCTGCCACGAAGCCCAGGTGGAGCCGCTGTCCCGGGATGATCACGGGCAATCGCGCGGACGCGGCGAGCGATGCGGTCTGCGGATAAATGTGCGTTGGCTCCTGCAGCGGGCCGCGCACGAGGTAACTCACGCCGAAAAGCGCGATGAAGTTGAGCATCAGGGTGCTGATCACTTCGAGCACGCCGAACCGGCGCTTGAGCACTGCGGCGATTCCGGCCCACGCTGCACCCGCCGCCATCCCGGCCACGAGTTCCACGGGAACCGAAATCCATCCCGGCCAGGCCGCCATCGAGAGCCCTGCCGCCACCGCCGTAGCGGCACCCGCGAGCAACTGGCCTTCGGCGCCGATATTGAGGACTCCGGCTTGGAACGCCACCGCGACGGCGAGCCCGACGATGATGAGTGGCGTGGCGCGCAGCAGCGTTCCGGTGAAGAACGAGTAGGGGCTGCCGACCGAGCCGTTCCACAACGCGGTCGCTGCGTGACCGATGTCGTATCCGCCGGCGATCACCACGAGCGTCACGGCGGCGAGGGCGAGCAGTGTGGCGGCCACGCTCGCACCGGCCTGCGAGCGCGCGAGGCGCACGAGGAAGGTCATGAGAGCCCCAGCAGTGCGCGCGCCACTGCGTCGGCTTCGACGGGCGTGTCCGTGGCCCGGCCGTCGAAGCAGACGATCATGCGATCCGCGATCGAAAGCACCTCGTCGAGGTCGCTCGAGTACATCGCCACGGCGACGCCGGATGCGCGCGCCGACCGAAGTTCGGCGAGAACGAGCGATGTCGCGCGAATGTCGAGTCCGCGTGTGGGGTTCTCCACGACCAGCGCATCGGGCGAGCCTTCGAGTTCACGGCCGAGCACGAACTTCTGCTGGTTTCCTCCCGAGAGCGCACTCGCGAGCGAGCACACGCCGCTCGTGTGCACGTCGTGCTTGCGAATGGTCCCCAGCGCACGCGCTTCGTACGAGGTCCATCGCACCGAGCCGCGTGCGCTGCCTGCTTCCTTGAGCGCGAGATTCTCCACGAGCGTCATCGTGGGAATCAGCGCATCCCGCAGCCGGTCTTCCGGCACGAACCCGATTCGCGCGGGAAGTCGCACTCCCCCGCCGTCCGGTGCGAGCCGGCCGGCGAGTACGCGAAGCAGTTCGTGCTGTCCGGATCCTTCGACACCCGCGATGCCCACGATCTCTCCGGCGCACACCTCCATCGACACGTCACGAAGGCGATGAACACCGCGGCCGTCCGTCATCGAAACATGCTGGAGGGATATCACCGAAACGCCAGCTGTCGAGCCGGCCGCCGGCAATTGCACTTCGTCCGTTGCGGCGGAGCCGATCATCGCGGCGATCACCGCCGACTCAGCGAGCTCACGCGGCCGTCCCGAGAGCACCGCGCGACCGCGCCGCAACACAGTCACGTCATCGGCGATCGCGAGCGCCTCACGCACCTTGTGCGTGATCAGCACGGCGGTGCACCCCCGCGTCACGAATGAGCGAAGCCAGGAGTACAGCTCCTGTGATTCCGCCGACGACAGCACGGCCGTCGGCTCGTCGAGAATCAGGATCTTCGCGTCGCGGGCGAGCGCCTTGATGATCTCGAGGCGCTGTTGGGCGCCAACGGGAAGATCGGCCACGCGCGCTGCGGGATCGAGCACGAGACCGGTCTCCGCCCCGATCCTGCGAACACGATCAGCGGCAACGCGCGGATCGAAACCGCGAAACAGCCCGCGGTCGCCGAGCGACACATTCTCCGCGACCGTCATTGCCGGCACGAGCAGGAAGTGCTGATGCACCATTCCGATTCCGGCAGCGATCGCGTCGGCGCTCGACCGCCAGTGTCGCGCCGTTCCACCGGCCTCGATCGTGCCGGCGTCGGGGCGCAGCATCCCGAACGCGAGGCGCATCAGCGTCGTCTTGCCCGCTCCGTTCTCGCCGAGCAGCGCGTGAAGCGTGCCTGCCCGCACGTCGAACTGCGCGCCGTCGAGCGCGACCGTGCTGCCGAACTGCTTCGTGACGCCGCGAAGGGAGAGCGCGAACGCGGCGTCGGTCACAGTCCCGTAGGCGCGGCGACGAAGGTCCACGGCACGCTGAACGTCGCGGACACGCGCTCTGCCAGCGCGCGTACGCCGAGAGTCTCCGTGGCGTAGTGACCCGCGTAGATGATCACGAGCCCCCTTTCCTCCGCGTCCACCGCGCTCCAGTGCGGGCCTTCGCCTGAGATCAGCGTGTCGACGCCCAGCTCGACCGCCTCGCGAAGCGTGTCGACGTTGACGCCGGCGCCGGAGCAAATCGCCCAATGCCGCGTTCGGCGGCCGGGCGCGCTCGCGCTCGCGATCGCGGAACCGCCGTGCGAGTTCGCGAACACGTTCAGGCGCGACACGAGTTCGGCCGTCGCGACGTCGCTCGTGCCGCGCACGCCGCAGTCGATCGTCTCGTGGCGCGCGAATCCCGCAGTGGCCTCGAGGCCGATTTCCCGCGAGAGCAGCAGCGAATTGCCAAGGGTCGGATGCATGTCGAGCGGAAGATGGGCCGAGTACAGCGCCACGTCGTGGTCGAGCAGGAGCCGGACACGGGAGTAGTGCTGGCCGGTGAGCGGCTGAAGCCCGCCCCAGAACAGCCCGTGATGCACGAGCATCATGTTCGCCCCTGCGTCCACTGCGCCGCGAATGGTGCGCGCGGACGTGTCGACCGCCGCGGCGATCTTTTTCACCGGACCGCGGTGTTCCACCTGGACGCCGTTCAGCGCCGAAGAATAGTCCGGCGTCTCGCGTATGCGAAGCAGCGCGTCGAGGTGCGCCGCGATGGTTGTGAGCGGTACGCCGCTCATTTCGAGCCGGTTGCTGCGGGCAGGGCAAACTTTCCGGACAGCATCTGCGTGCGCACCGAGTCCACGGCATGCATGGTGGCGGCCGGGATCTTCGTCGCGAACGCGGGATTCACGGTCCAACGCACGACGTCCAGCCGCATGTCCAGCTTCACGATCCTCGGCTTGAACTGTCCGCCATCGACCTCGCGCGCGATGACCATGAACGCGTGCGGAAGGTCGATGACGACGCTGCCAAGCGTGACTTCCGAGGCGACTGCGTTTTGATCCGCGTTCGAGCCGATGACATATGCATGCTTCGCCTCGCGCACGGCCTGAAACGCTCCCAACCCCGCGGCATCGGCGTCCTGGAAGATCACGTCGGCTCCGCGGCCGAGTTGTGCGAGCGCCTGCTCCTTTCCGGCGCTCGCATCTTCCCAGTTGCCGATGTACGAAACGAGCACCTTCACCTTCGGATTCACGCTCTTCGCACCGGCGGTGAACGCGTCGAACGCGGCCTTCACGGGGGGTATCTCGGTGCCGCCAATGCAGCCGATCATGCCGGACTTTGTCATCGATCCGGCGACGATGCCGGCGAGATACGAAGGCTCGTCGAACGAAAAACTCATCGCGGCGACATTTGCCCCGACCGTGTTGCCGCCCGTCGTGATGTAGATCGTTTTTGGAAACTCGGGGCCGACGCGCGTAGCGGCGTCCTGAAATTCAAAGCCGTGCCCGATCACGAGCGAATAACCGGCCGCGCCGTATTGCCGGAAATTTTCCTCGAACTCGGCCGGCGTCTTCGTCTGAATGTGACTGACCTGTGCACCGGCGATGCTGTCCTTGATGCGCATGAGGCCCGCATAGGCGCTTCCGTTCCAGGATTGGTCGGAGATCGGACCAGGAGTCAGGAGGGCGACCTTGAACGATTTCACGGGGTTGGGCGTGGAATCGCCCTTGCTGGCGCAGGCGAGCAAGATTCCCACACCAATGTTGAGAACCATGGATCTGCCGGTCTTCATCAGTGTTCTCACAGCGCCTAATTCCTTATTCAATTGATAGTTATGACTGAATTGTAAACACTAGTTTGCTTAGTATTAAATGTGCGGATCTATGCAAACATTCGATCTTGCTGGGTCGTTACTGGCCCGTTGATGTCAGGCGCTTGTCGCAATTCGCAGCGGTTCCGAGCGTCCAGCACGGGATGCGGCGCTCGAATCGCTCATCCGCACGACGCCATTGATCCGCGCTCCTTCGAGCACGATGATCGACTTGGTCTCGATGTCACCGTTCACGATCGCTGTTCCCTGCAGCTCGAGCCGTTCGGCTGCGAGAATGGCGCCGTCAACGACGCCGCCGATCACTACCTCATCAGCGATCACGTTGCCGTGCACCACACCGCCGCGTCCGAGCAGCACCTGCCGGGCGCCGGTCAC
>JADGQS010000099.1 GCA_017881585.1 Gemmatimonadaceae bacterium
CTGCCGTCTGCCGTCTACTTGATCCAGTGCCCGAGGCGACCCCACCGGATGTCCGTGATGAACGAGACGGCGCGATCGCTCTCGTCCGCGGGCACGTACGAGTAGTACACGAAGAGCGGCCGGCCGCGCACGTTGGCGCGCGGCACGAATCCCCAGTAGCGGCTGTCCTTCGAGTTGTAGCGGTTGTCGCCCATCATGAAGTAGTGGCCGGGCGGCACCACGAACGGACCCCATGTGTCGAGTTTCGGCTGCGCCGGCGCCGCGCCGAAGCGTGAAGCGGCCAGCCCGACCTTCTTCTGCCAGTCGAACAGCTCGCTCTCCATGTTCGGGTCACCCTTCTCCTGCTCCGGTGACGTGTATCCCTGCCGCTGCGCGAGCCCGTTGACGTACACCACGCCCTCGCGTCCGTAGAGCGTGTCGCCCGGCATTCCGATAAGGCGCTTCACGAGCGTCGGCGTGGGATCGTCTCTAGTCAGCAGCTGATCGGCCTGATACGGTGACTCGAACACCACCACGTCGCCCCGGTTCGGCTCGGAGTAGCCCGGCAGGCTGATATGCGTGAAGGGGACGTGCGGTCCGTAGACGAGCTTGTTCACGAACAGCCAGTCGCCGATGAGCATCGTCGGGATCATGCTCCCCGACGGAATGCGATACGCTTCCACGAGAAACGTTCGCAGCACGAGGAAGATCGCGATCGTGCCCGCGAGCGACTTGAAGCCCTCCCAGTACCGGCGAAGGCCGACGCCGCCGGACTTCCCGCCGCGTGCCGCGGCTACGCTGTTCTTCGGCTTGTCGGACGATTTCTTGGCAGCCACGATATGGACACTCGCTACGGTGAAAGCGGAGAGGGCGCATCCGCTTGAAAGAAAGCTGGATGCGCCCCCGCTGTGACGAACTTCGAACGCGCCCTGTTGCGGAACCTTACTTGACGTGCTTCGCGACGAGGGCCGTCATCTGGAACATGTTGACTTGCGCCTTGCCACCAAACACCAACTTGAGCTTGTCGTCGGCGTTGATGTTGCGGCGGTTCTTCTTGTCCTGGAGTCCGTTCTTCTTGATGTACGCCCAGATCTTCTTCGTCAGCTCGGTGCGCGGCATCGGGGTCGATCCGACGACAGCGCCCAGCACGGCGTCGGGCTGCACGGGCTTCATGAACGCGGCATTCGGCTTGCGCTTCGCCTTCTTCGCCTTTTTCGCGGCGGGCTTCTTAGCCTTTTTCTTGGCGGCCATCGACGAGTCTCCTCGATAGAGATGTGTGAAGGAACCCGATGCTCACTGTATGAACCTCGGTCCGACCACTCGAAAGTAAGTCGACTCTCCGAGAGCGCAAGAGGGCGTTCCCCTCTCAAAACCGGAAAATCCTCTCGGCGTGTCAGGGTGCGGCTGGCAACAGCGTCGCGAGCAACACCATCATTTTCACGTCGAACGGGTCGGCCGACGCGTCCTCTTCGGCCACTTCGTCGCGCTCGTGCGGCGTCTCCAGAACGAGCGAAATCCCCTCTGTACGCGGGTCCGCGAGCAGCCAGCGAAACGGCTCGAGGCCGATCTCACCCTCACCGATCAGCGCATGCCGGTCCTTGTTCGACGCGAACGGGTGCTTGCTGTCATTCAGGTGGAAGAACCGGGGCCGTTCACCGATGACGTGCTCGAACGAATCGAGCACCGCGCGCTGTGCCTCGGCGCTGCTCGCGATGTCGTGGCCACTGGCAAACAGATGGCAGCTGTCGAGCCCGTACCCCGTGCGATGGCGCAGTTCCCGCGGCACGCGCGCGAGCATCCGGGCAATCTCGGCCGCCGATCTCCCCATGGTGCGGCCGGCGCCCGCGGTGTTCTCGATCAGCACGCGCGTGCCGCTCTCGCTCTCGGGCACCGTCTCGAGCGCGTGGCGGATCGCGTCGCCCACCCTGTCGCACGCCTCCAGCGGATCGCCGTCGCCCGCGGAGCCGGGATGAAAACAGCACGCGCCCACACCGAGCGCCGTGGACCGCTCGAGCTCGCGCGCGAGCCCCGCCTTCGCGCGCGCGGACTTCTCCTCCTCCGGCGACGCGGTGTTCAGCACGTACGCGCCATGCACGAGCACGCGCGCCGGCACGATGCCGCCCGCGTCGAGCGCCTCGCGGAACTTCGCCGCGCGATCCGGCTTGATCCGAACCTTCTCGTTGTAGTACGTCGGCAGCGCCGTGAACAGCTGCAGCGCCTGCATCTGCGCGGCGGCCGCTCGCCGCACCGCCATCACCGGTCCGCCCGCGTCGGCCGGATGCGAGCCGAGGAATCGTCCGCTCATTCCTTCGCCTGGGGCCCGCCGCCGGGCTTGATGTCGAGCATGCGCGCACTGCCGAGGTATTCCACGCTCGTCGGATTGTTGAGCTGCCGCAGCCGTTTCACCACTTCGGCGATCCGGCGCGCCATCTGCGCGATCGTGACCAGCGCCTCTTCCTTCTCCTCGGCGTCCAGCATTCCCGCCTCGATGAGCGCGGTGTTCGAGAGGAGCGCCGCCAGCGGGTTGTTGATCTCGTGCTGCAGCGCGAGCGACGTCTCGCCGATGCCGGCGAGATACTGCGCCTTGCGCAGTTTCTCCTCGGCGTTCCGGCGCGCGGCGTGGAGCTCGATGCGGCGTTCGGCGATGCGCAGCCGCGCCATCAGGCTGTCCGGCGTCACCGGCTTCGACATGTAGTCGTCGGCGCCGGCGTCGAGCACGGCGGTGAGATCCTCGGTCGTGTCGCGCGCCGTGATGACCAGGATGAACGCCTCGTCGCCGCGCTTCGAGGAACGGATGCGGCGGCAGAGCTCGAGCCCGTCCATCTTCGGCATTTCCCAGTCGAGGATCAGGAGCGGCGCAGGCGCGGTGACGTACGACTCCCACGCCTCCGCTCCGTTCGCGGCAGCGGTCGTCACGGTGTGCCCGCCCTGCTCCAGCATCCTGGAGAGGAGCAGCCGCATCGTCGGATCGTCGTCCGCGAGAAGAACGTTCATTGCCACCGCCCGGCTCGAACGACCATCACGGCCGCGCCACTGTTGCGATTCGTCTCGAGCCACGCCACCGCGACTCGATGGCCGCGCACCGCCACCGCGGGACGCGCAGCCTGCACCGTGGAGGGCGAAACCTCCATCCGTGACTCGAAAATGTGTCCCGTCGTGCGCGACAGCGCGAGCCACACCTGCGGCGTCGAGGCGTTCGGGTCGACATACGCGACCGCTACCGTGTCGCCGTTGCACGCCACGGCGGAGGCGGACGCGCGCTCCCCATACACTATCGGAACCGGCGAGTGAAACATCTCGCCGCCGCCCATCGAGTGCGTGAAGAACACGCCGGGCCCCTCTGCCGCGAGCATGAAATACACCACGTGCACATATCCGTTCGTCGTGTCGGCGGCGATGAACGGCGAGGGGCGTCCACACCCCGTGTGACCCTTGTCGGTTGAATCCGCGACTTCCGGGGCGCGCCAGTCGAGTCCGCCATCGTCGGATCGTGCGACGACGAGCAGCGCACTGCTGTCCGCGCGCGGCGCCCACCAGGCCGCGAACGCCGTGTCGCCACGCGCTGGCGTCGCCACCAGCGAACCCGCGCACTGTGGCGTCCCGGACGGCAGCCTCGGCGGCGTCCACGCCGCCGCCATCGCCGGCAGATCCCCGCCTTGCAGCGTCAGCCGCGAACCGGCCGGGACGGGAGTATCGGTTCGATTCTCCGAGTCCCATTTCACGGGGTCGGGGGCGCAGGCCGAGAGAAGGAGACAGACGAGGAGGACAGAGCGGTGCATTAGTGAGAATAGCCGCCGCCAGTGTCGGTTCAAAGGCTGAACCGAACGCTCTCCTGGCAGTTGAGAGCGTTTTGTCGTCGTAGCTGTCAGCCGACAACTGTATATCTTTCTCGCTCAAGGTCGCGAAACCCAAGTCCAGAAACCCACCATGTCCAGCGCCCCTTTCGACGGCAACCGCCGCCCCGCCGCAATAACGAACGAGCCCATCCGCTCGTACGCCCCAGGCTCCCCGGAACGCGCCGCGCTCAAGACGCGCCTCGCCGCGATGGAGAAGGAATGTCCGGAAATCCCGCTCGTCATCGGCGGGAAGGAGATACGCACCGGCGACATCGCGAAGGCCACGTCGCCGCACAAGCACGGACACGTCACCGCGACCTGGCACAAGGCGCGCACGCAGGACGTGCAGGCCGCCATCAAGGCCGCGGGCGAGGCACAGCGCGACTGGTCCACCTGGCGCTGGGAAGACCGCGCCGCGATCCTGCTGAAGGCCGCCGAGCTCCTCGCCACCACATGGCGTCCGACGATGGCCGCCGCCACCATGCTCGGCCAGTCGAAGACCGCTTTCCAGGCGGAGATCGACGCGACCTGCGAACTCATCGATTTCTGGCGCGTGAACGTCGCGTTCGCGGGCGAGCTCTACGCCGAGCAGCCGCTGTCGTCGCAGGGCATGTGGAACCAGACCGACCTGCGCGGGCTCGAAGGATTCGTCTACGCCGTGACGCCCTTCAACTTCACGGCGATCGGCGGAAACCTCCCCACCGCCCCCGCGCTCATGGGCGGCACTTCCATCTGGAAACCCGCCGGCTCCGCGATCCTCTCGGCGTGGTACACGATGCAGCTGCTCATGGAAGCGGGACTGCCGCCGGGCGTTGTCAACTTCGTTCCCGGCAATGCCGTCACCGTATCGGACGCGGTCCTCACGCATCCGAACCTCGGCGGAATCCACTTCACCGGCAGCACCGAAGTCTTCCAGTCGATGTGGAAGACCGTCGGCAACAACATCGCGGGCTACAAGTCGTATCCGCGCATCGTCGGCGAAACCGGCGGCAAGGACTTCATCGTCGCCCACGCCTCTGCCGACACGGCCGCGCTCGCGACCGCCATCGTCCGCGGCAGCTTCGAGTACCAGG
This sequence comes from Gemmatimonadaceae bacterium, assembly GCA_017881585.1. Classification (GTDB taxonomy): domain Bacteria; phylum Gemmatimonadota; class Gemmatimonadetes; order Gemmatimonadales; family Gemmatimonadaceae; genus Fen-1231. The sequence goes on from JADGQS010000099.1 coordinate 4,889, forward strand.
GACAGAAGTGCTCCGCGGCGAGCCGCGTGTACGTCCCGAAGTCGATCTGGCCGGACGTGCGCGATCGCGTCGTTGCCATGATCAAGGAGATTCGCGTCGGTGACGTGAAGGATTTCCGCAACTTCATGGGCGCCGTGATCGACAAGAAGGCGTTCGACCGCATCAGTGCGTACCTCGCCGACGGCAAGGCGAACGCGAAGGTCCTCGCCGGCGGCGGCGCGAAGGGCGACACCGGCTGGTTCATCGAGCCGACGCTCATCCAGACGGATGATCCCTCGTACCGCCTCATGTGCGAGGAGATCTTCGGACCCGTGGTCACCGCGTACGTCTATGATGACGCGAAGTGGCACGAGACGCTGAAGATCGTCGACTCCACGTCGCCGTACGCGCTCACGGGCGCGGTGTTCGCGCGGGAGCGCAAGGCGATTCACGAGGCCCATGCGGCACTGCGCAATGCGGCCGGAAACTTCTACGTGAACGACAAGCCGACCGGCGCGGTCGTCGGACAGCAGCCGTTCGGCGGTGCGCGCGCCTCGGGCACCAACGACAAGGCGGGCTCGAAGCTGAACCTCCTCCGCTGGGTGAATGCGAGGACGGTGAAGGAGACCTTCGTCCCCGCCACCGAACATCACTATCCGTTCATGGATGCCGAGTAAACACCGCTTCGTCACACTCGACGTCTTCACATCGGCCGCATTCGGCGGAAACCAGCTCGCGGTCTTTCCCGACGCGAGCGGGATCCCCGAGGACGCGCTGATCCGGATCACGCGCGAGTTCAACTATTCCGAAGTCACGTTCTGCTATCCGCCGTCGAATCGCGCGAATACAAGACGGGTCCGGATCTTCACGCCGGGAAAGGAAGTCCCCTTCGCCGGCCACCCGACGGTCGGCACGGCGATCGCCCTGCACGTGCTCGGCGAGAGCGGCGCGGCCCTGGGCGCCGACGCGAAGCTCGTGCTCGAGGAAGGCGTCGGCCCGGTGCCGGTCACCGTTCGCACGGGCGGCGGCGCGCCGTTCGCACAGTTCGCGGTCGCGAAGCTGCCCGAGATCGGCCCGCCGGCACCGAGCCGCGGGATGCTCGCCGAGATCCTTTCGATCGACGCCGAAGACATTCAGGCCTCTCCGATGGCACCACAGAATGTCTCATGCGGCCTCCCGTTCCTCATGGTTCCGCTCCGCTCGGTGGATGCCGTGAGCCGCGCGCGCGTCCGCATCGACAGGTTCGAGGCCACGCTCAAGTCGAGCTGGGCGCCGGAGATTTTCGTCTTCGCGAAGGATCCCGAGGGCGGCGACGCGCACCTGCGCGCACGCATGTTCGCGCCGGGAATCAGCATCGCGGAGGATCCCGCCACGGGCTCGGCCAACGCCTGCCTCGCCGGGTATCTCGCCGCGCGCGCGCCGCAGAAGGACGGCACGCTCGTGTGGACCGTCGATCAGGGCATCGAGATGGGCAGGCCGAGCCGGCTCGAGATCGAGGCCGACAAGTCCGCGGGTGCGATCACCGCGATTCGCGTGGGCGGCAATGCCGTGATGATCAGCGAAGGGACGCTTACGCTTTAGAAATCGGGTCTTAACAGAGGGACGGGCGACGGGTGAGGGGCGATTTGGCGAAGAGCGACGCGTGCGGCGCGAGGAGATGTTCCCCTCACTCCTCACCTATCGCTCTTCGCCAAATCGCCCCTCACCCGTCGCCCGTTGCCGTTTGTACCGTCGCCCGTTGCTGTCTATACCGTCACCCATCGCCGTTCACCCGTCGGGTTTCACCGCTCCCATCTCGATCGACCGCCGCCCCGGCAGGCTCCCGTCGAACGCGCGCATACCGGGATGCCACAGCTCGTTGCGGTCGCGGCCGTTTCGCTTGGCCACGTACAGCGCCTCGTCCGCGCGTGCGATCAGCACCGACGCGATCCGGTCGTTGCGCGCGACGTCCGACGCGATCCCGATGCTGATCGTGATCGCGCGCTCCACTCCCACGGCCGCGAACGGCCGCGTGTGGAACGCGTGCTGGATGCGGTCCGCGAGGATCTGCGCGCCTTCGTGATTCGTATCGGGTGCCAGAATCTCGAACTCTTCGCCGCCATAACGCGCGACCACGTCGCCCAGTCGCGCGGTCTCGCGCAGCAGCAGCCCCATCTCACGCAGCACTTCGTCGCCGGTGAGGTGGCCGTACTCGTCGTTGATCCTCTTGAAGTAATCCACGTCGAGCGCGAGCACCGAGAGCGGATGGCCGCCGCGGATCGCACGTGACACTTCGCGCGTGACGAGCTGGTCGAAGCCGCGGCGGTTGAAGCATCCGCTCAGCGGATCGGTGAGCACGATGGTCTCGAGGCGTCCGCGCATCCGGTTGTACGCGCGACCGACGACGGTGATCGCGTCGGGCATCCGGTCGAGCGCCTCGTCGTACCGTAGTGAGAAGTCGCCTTCCTGCGCCCGCTCGAACACCTGGACGATGCGCTGCAGCCGTTTGGCGATGTGTCCCTGCAGCAGCACGAACAGCATCGTGCCGACGATGAACAGCGAGAGATCCCAGAAGCGCTCGGCGAGCCCGGGCAGCATGCCATGGTCCGCGGCCGCCAGCACGATCACCGTATAAAAGACCGAGACGCTCGCGAGGTTGTAGATGGTCGCGCGCTGGCCGAAATAGAGCTGCGTGAATTGCACGGGGAAAATTGCGATGATCAGCGCGCGCGAGTATTCCGACGGCGGCGTGATCACGTACACGGCGCTGAACAGCAGGGCCATGTCGGCAATGACCGTGACGATGACCGCGTCCGGTCCGGCGACGCCGCGCCGCGCCAGGACCGTCATCATCAGCTGCACGAACACGAAGTACGCCACGATGAGGCCGCTGCCGAGCAGCAGCGCGGAGTGCGCGCCGATCGATCGCGCGACGACGGAGTCGGCGTTGATGACGCCCGTCCACTTCAGCGCGATCGTGCCGAACCCGATGAGCAGCACGAAGACGCGCCTGAATCTCCCCTGCCATTGGAGAATCTCGGCGTTCGACAGCCCGCCGCTTGCAGGCACGGCCTGTGGCGCGGGAGTGGGGCTCACGGTAGACATTCCACTTGCTGAAAGGACGCCGATTCCCTTGCCGTCGCAACCCCGGCGGAGCCGCGGGCCCCCTTCATCTGCCGTCTGCCCTCTGCCGTCTGCCGTTCTAGAACCTCGCCTCGAGATAGCTGTCGAAGCGCCACTGCCGGGACGGATAGAGCCCTCGCGCGAGGTCGAATCGCAGGAGCCCGTCGAGCAGCGACCACCCCACGCCGACGCCCGAGAGGGGACGGCCGGGCATCCTCCACCCGGTGCGAGGTCCCGCCCAGCCGAGGTCCGCGAATCCGATGATACGCGAGGCGGGGTTGTTGGTGCCGAGCTCGGCGCGGGCCAGCCAGAACGCGTCGCCGGCCGCCGTGAGTGCCGTCTGCCCGCGGACGGTTTGCAGGCCGCCGAGATAGAACATCCGCTGCACCGGGAGCGTGCCGCCCGAGTAGCCGGCGCTCAAGGTCAGCGCGCCGGCGAGAACGCTGCCCAATGAGTGCGAGACCGTCTCGTCCACGAGTCCGCGCACGTACGAGAGATCACCGCCGGCGCCCTCCAGACGCACCTCGCTCAGCAGGCGCAGGCCGTTTGGATCGAGGCCCAGGCTCGAGTGGACGCGCAACGCGCCGCCGAATTCCTTCGCCTGCTGCGCGGCCGGATTCGCGATGAATCGCGAGTCGTTGCCGCCGCCGAACAGCGTCCAGCGCGAGTTCACTTCGGCCTTCCATTGCTGCTCCGCGAACAGGCGCCACTCGAGCGCACCCCACTGCGGCGTCGTGCCGGAGAGTTCGGCGCCCCAGGTGCGAAAGTAGGCGCCTTCGTCGCGCGCATAGAGCAGCGACGCGAGCGAGGCGCCCAGCGAGAGCGGCGTGCCGAAGTCCGTCATCACGTCGAGGCGGCGGTACACGGTGCCCTGGATCGTGCTGCGTCCGTTCGTACGCGAGAGCGAGAATGCGCCGTTGAGCTGTTTGTCGGCCCACGATCCGCGCGCGTCGAGCGTCGCCGTGTAGCCGCTGCCGAGCGCACTCGAGAGCGAGAGTCCGGTCGAGATCCCCTCGACGCGGTTGTATCGCGTCTTCGAAAGGCCCCACTCCACCGTGGGCAGTTGCGGACCCCATGCGGGCTGCAACGCAAACGAGAGCGCCTTGATCAGCGCGTCGCGCTCGCCCGTGCCGAACAGCTCGTCGCCCTTGTCGTAGATGGAAGGCGGAAGATCCGGCGAGTTCGCGAGTTTCGTGGAATCGCACGGCACGCGCATCGCGACCGACAGCGTGCCCTCGTACCGGCGCTGGACGGTGTTGTACATGCCGGTTGCCGCGCAGTCGCGCTCGCGCTGCGCCGCGATCTCCTTTCC
>JADGQS010000100.1 GCA_017881585.1 Gemmatimonadaceae bacterium
CGTGAGCAACGCGCCGGCCGCGGCCCACACGACGATGGATGGCGTGGGAAGAAGCAGCACGGCGTCGAACCCGCCCGCGATCGTGGCGATGAGCACGACGCCCCCACCGGTGATCGCCGCGAGCCGTTCATCGGCCGAGCGTGCGGAATCGTATCTCGTCTTGAGCGCGCCGCCCAACAGCAGTGCGACGAACGCCACGAGCGCGAGGAACGCCGCCACGCCGCGCTCCGAGAGCGCCCCAACCCAGTCGCTGCTCGGCCACGGGTTCGCGGCCATCCCCGTGGTCTCCGACAGCGACGGATCGGTCGACGGCGCAAAAGCCGGATAGATCACGGGCCAGTTCCCTGGGCCCACACCCAGCAGCGGATGCGCCGCCGCCATTTTCGCCGAGTTCGCGTACTGCGCGAGACGGCCGCGTCCGCTTCCCTCGCGGAAATCGACGACGCCCTTCACCGAGTCGAGATACGGATTGTCGCTGCGCCAGTCGAGCGAGTTGGGGAGGGCGAGCGCGAGCACCACTCCGACAGCCACCGCTGCCAGCGCGAGCGTCATCCGGCGTCGCACGCCGGTGTTCTCGAAGAGCGCCGGGCCTCGCACGGCGACCAGGCCCGCGAGCACCGCGCTCACCGCCAACGCGAGCCAAGCCGCCCGGGTGCGCGAGAGGACGAGCGCCGCCGTGCACGCCGCGAGCGACACCGTCCAGAGGATCGCGCCGCTCTTTCCCCGCGCGCTGGCGATGCACCAGAGAATCAACGGCACGCCCGCCGCCGTGAGGTGCGCCATGAAGTTCCTGTTTCCAAACGTCCCTCCCGGCGCGCGATTCAGCGCGGCGAACTCCATTTTCATGCCGTACGCCTGGGCGAGCGCGGTGATCGCCCCGATCACGACGGCGAGGGCGAGCATCCGCGCGAGCCCCCGGGCGAATCCCTCCGATGCGGCGGCACGGGCCGACCAGAAGATCGCGGCCCCGCTCACGGAGACGGTGAGCGCGCGATACGCGAGCCAGTGATTGGTCGCGAAGACCGCGGAAATCGCCGAGAGCGAGAGCCAGGCGACCAGGGCGAGGTCCGCGCGGCTGAGCGACAGCCGGCGCGTGGACGCCAGTGCCGCGATGCCGGCAACCAGCGCGGCGGCATGAAGCGCGAGTTCCTTCGGCGCGAAGAACCGGTCGAGGTCGAACGAACGGTATGGGAGCACCGCCAGCACGCACGCGAGCGCCCCCGCGCCGACCGCGAGCAGCATCGTTACTCCGGCCAGGGGAGCGTTTGGCTTCCTTGCTGCGTACATTTAGGTGACCGGAACCGTACTGGGTTTTTATTTGTGGAGGGTGAATGACAGTATACGACGACAAGAAGATCCAGAACCTGGTGAAGAAGCTCACCAAGAACCCCAAGCCGAAAGCCGAGCCGGGCAAGACGTACGACAAGACCGCGCCTCAGCGCGGCGGCGACGACCAGGAAGTGGAGCGCGAGAAGTTCTTCAAGGAGATGAAGCGGCGCGAGTTCTGAGCCTGACGCGCGTCGAGCGCGCTAGGCCTTCGCGGGAGCCGGTGTCTCGTCGAGCGTCAGCATCCGCCGCAGCACTTTCCCGATAAGCGACTTGGGAAGCTCGGTACGGAAGACGACCTTCGCAGGGACTTTATAGAACGCGAGGTGCTTCTTGCAATACTCGCGGATCTCGGCCTCGGTGGCGGTCACGCCCGGCTTCATCACCACGAACGCCACCGCGATCTCGCCGTGCGCCGGATCAGGGAAGCCGCGCACGCCGACCTCCAGCACACCCGGATACGCCGCGATCGCCTCTTCGAGTTCACGCGGCCACACCTGCATGCCGTTCGCCTTGATGAGGTCCTTCTTTCGGTCCACGAGAAAGACGTACCCTTCCTCGTCCATGGTTGCGAGATCGCCGGTGCGCAGCCACACGACGCCGTCCGCATCGGTGAAGATCATCTCGGTGCTCGCCGTCGGATTGCGCCAGTAGCCCTTCATGATCTGCGGCCCGCGCAACAGCATCTCACCTTCACCTTTTCCCTCTATCACTTTTAACGGATCGTCGGCATCGACGATCCGCACGAAGATGTCGGTCACCGGCATTCCGATCGAGCCGATCTTCGATTCTCCTTTCACGGGATTCACGCACGCTGCAATCAGCGATTCCGTGAGGCCGTATCCCTCGATGATCTTCGCGCCGGTGACTTCCTCGAATCCCTTCTTCGTCTCGGCCAGCAGCGGCGCAGCACCGCTCGCGCACACTTTCAGCGATTCGAAACTCACCTTGCCGCTCTTCACGCGCCTGTGGTTGAGCAGTCCGTTGAAGAGCGTCGGCACGCCGGCGAACGCCGTCGGCTTCACCTTCGCGATGCTGCTCACGATGTCGTCGAGATCGCGCGGGTTCGGGATCAGCGAGATCGGGTTGTGCCCGATGAAGCAGATCGACTGCACCGCGCACGCGCCGTACGAGTGAAAGAGCGGGAGCGGCATCATGTACACGCTCTGCCACGGCACGATGGCTTCGCCGAGCCAGGCCTGGAGCTGGAGTCCGGTCATCACCAGTGCCTGGTGCTCGCCCATCACGCATTTGGGCGTCCCGGTGGTCCCGCCGCTCATCAGCAGGATCGCGATGTCCTCGGGTGCGGGCGGTGCTTCCACTGACTTCTTGCCGTCGAACCGCCGGAGCAGTTCCGCCATGCCAAGGTCGCCATCGCGATGTGACACGCGGTATCCGTCCTTCTTCTCCGTAAAGAGCGTGAAAAGGAGGCTGAGGAGCGGCGGGAACCATTCCTTGATGTTCGTCGTCACGATCCGCTTCACCGGCGTCTGCGACTGCACCTTCTTGAGCCGCTCGTAGAACGAGCTGAGCGTCACCACAACGCTCGCATCGATCGTCGTGAGCGGGCCGGCGAGCTCATCCTCGGTATAGATCGGATTCAGCGGTGCGAAGATCCCGCCCAGCTTCCACGTGGCGAACTCCACGATGAAATACTGCGGGCAGTTCGGCAGCATCGCCGCCACGCGATCGCCGCGCTTGACGCCGAGCGACGCCAGCGCCGCGGCGAACGCGTCGGATGTGCGCTCGAACTCCGCGAGCGTGAACGGACGCCCCTTGAAGAGAAAGGCCGGATGCTGCGGGCGCTCGCGCACGCCTTCGTTCACGTAATCGAGCAGCGTTCGGTGCGGATACGGCTCGAGCGACGCAGGCACGCCCGGGTCGTAATGCGCCAGCCACGGATACGTCGGGGGATGACCAGCCGGCGGGCCGGTCATCGGTGCGCGTCGAGAGCGTTCGCGATACCTTCCACGATCTGTCCCTCCTCGTTCATGCCCGCTTCACACAGCCTTCCAGGTCCAACGCCGAATATGCACCCGCTTCGCCCGCGCCACACGCTGCTTTGCCTCTGCCTCGTTCCGGCGATCCTTGCCGGACAGGGCTCTTTCGCCATTCCGACGGACCAGCCGTCGGTGAAACGCGCGCTCGACGACATCAAGTCGTCGAATTCGTGGATGCTCGACCAACAGCTCTCCATCTGCGAGATCCCCGCGCCCGATTTCAAGGAGCAGGCGCGCGCCGCCGAGTTCAAGAAGCGCCTCATCGCGCTCGGCTATCCGAACACACGAATCGATACTGCTGGGAATGTAATCGCCGAGCGTGCAGGCACCGGAAACGGGCCGACCGTCATGCTCGCCGGTCACCTCGACACCGTGTTTCCCGAAGGAACCGATGTGAAGGTGAAGCGCGACGGCAACAAGTTCGCGGCGCCGGGAATCGGCGATGACTGTCGCGGCCTTGCCGTCGTGCTCGCCGTGGCCAAGGCGCTCAACGAGGGACAGATCCAGACGAACGGGAAGGTGATTCTCGTCGGCAACGTCGGCGAGGAGGGCGAAGGAAACCTTCGCGGCGTGCGAGAGCTCCTCACATCCGGGTACAAGGGAAAGATCGACTACTTCATTTCCGTGGACGGGCTCGGGCTGCACGTCGTCGATCGCGCGGTGGGGAGCAAGCGCTACGACGTCAAGTTCAAGGGCCCGGGCGGGCACAGTTACGGCGCGTTCGGCATGCCGAGCGCGATCCATGCGATGGGGCGCGCGATCGCGCTGATCTCGGACGTTCAGGTCCCGGCGAGTCCGAAGACGACGTATACGGTTGGCATCGTGAAGGGTGGGACGTCCGTCAACTCGATTGCCGGCGACGCGTCCATGGAAGTGGACATGCGGTCGGAGTCGCTTGCGAATCTCGACTCCGCGGAAGCCCGAATCCGGAGGGCCATCGACGCCGGTGTGGCCGCCGAGAACAAGCGGTGGCCGAACTCGCCGGCGAAGATCGCGGTGAAGTTCGACACGATCGGCATCCGGCCGATCGGGGCGAAGCTGCAGACCGACGATTCACCCATCGTGCGCACCGCGCTCGAAGCGTCGAAGGCACTCGGCGCCGAACAGACACCGACGGGCGCGTCGAGCACCGACTCCAATCTCCCGATGAGCCTGGGCATTCCGGCGATCACGATCGGAGGCGGCGGCAAGGGATCAGGCGCCCACTCGCTCACCGAGACGTTCGAAGAGACGCCTGACGGGTATAAAGGACCGCAGTGGGCATTGCTGATCGTGACGGCGCTTGCCGGAACCCGCGCGTCCGTCACGCCGTAGGGCTGTCAACAAATCAAACTCAGGAGTCTCGCAGACCGTGCACTCTCCCCGGATTTCTTTCTACGCCGCCGTCGCTTTTCTCACGATTGCGATGCCGGCGATTGCCCAGCAGACGCCGGCTCCCGCCGCCCCGAAGTTCGACCGCACGGGCGTGCGCGACACTTCGATCTTCGCACCGCTCGTGTTTCCGACGCCGTCGGCGACGCGCGCCGCCAGCGGAGCGCCGGGCGCGCGCTACTGGCAGAACCGCGCCGACTACGACTTGAAGGCGACGCTCGACACCGCCGCGAAGTCGGTCTCGGGCGAGATGGTGTTCCGCTACACGAACAACTCGCCCGATACGCTGACCTACATCTGGATGCAGCTCGAGCAGAACGCGTTCCGGAAGAATTCACTGAGCTCGCAGCTGTACTCGCAGGGATCGCGCTGGAACCCCGGGCAGTTCGAGGGCGGCGACAAGCTCACGCGCGTGGAGCAGGTGCTCGCCGGTGGCGGCGGCACGAAGAAGCGCGTGCCGATCACGATTCGTGAAGGCGAGACGATGATGAAGGTGCCGCTCGCCGAGCCGCTCGCGCCGGGCAGGACCGCGACGCTCGAGATGGCGTGGAACTTCCTGGTGCCCGAGCACGGCGCCGATCGGATGGGGCGCGACAAGTCGCTGTACGAAATTGCGCAGTGGTATCCTCGCGCGGCGGTGTACGACGACCTGCGCGGCTGGAACAACGACCCCTACATCGGTCAGGGCGAATTCTATCTCGACTACGGCGACTACACGGTCGCGGTGACGGTGCCCGTCGGCTATATCGTCGCGGGTACGGGTCTGCTCGAGAATCCGAAAGACGTGCTTACTCCAACGCAGGTCTCACGGCTCGATGAAGCGCTGAAGAGCGACAAGGTCGTGCGCGTGATCACGGCCGACGAGCTCAAGAGCGGCGCCGCGCGTCCGGCGAAGAGCGGGATGCTCACCTGGAAATTCCGCGCGAAGAACGTGCGCGACGCGGTGTGGGCCGCGTCTCCCGAGTATCAGTGGGACGCGACGAGCTACAAGGGCGCATACGCGTTCGGCTATTATCGGCCGAGTGCCGCGGATTTGTGGACGGAATCGGCGGACATGGCGAAGATGTCGATCCAGGAGTATTCGGAGCGCTGGTTCCAGTACCCGTGGCCACAGATTTCGGTGGTCGAGGGGCCCGTGAGCGGGATGGAGTACCCGATGCTCGCGATGGAGGACCACAGCCAGAGCAAGCAGGGGTTGTACAGCGTAATCACGCACGAGATCGGGCATAACTGGTTCCCGATGATCGTGGGCTCGAACGAGCGCGTGTACATGTGGCAGGACGAGGGATTCAACACGTTCGTCAACACGTTCTCGGAGTCGCGGCGCTTCCCGAAGGACGGCGACCAGATGCAGCGCGCGGCGAGCGAGCGCGGCCAGGTCGAGCTGGGCATGAAAGCCGATCAGGACGGACCGGTCATGACGCCGCCCGATCGCATCGCGGAGCTGTTGCTCGGTATCGCGGCGTACGTGAAGCCGTCGGTGGGACTGCAGCTGCTGCGGCAGGAGATCCTCGGCCCCGACGCGTTCGACGACGCGTTCCGCACCTACGTCGCGCGCTGGGCGTTCAAGCATCCGACACCCGCGGATTTCTTCCGGACGATGGAGGATGCGTCGGGGCACCGGCTCGACTGGTTCTGGCGCGAGTGGTTCGTGGAGAACGAACATTTCGACCAGGCGATCGACGGCGTGCGCACCTTCAGCTCTGGCGACACCAACCAGGTGGCCGTGGCGTACGGCAATCGCGCGCGCGGCGTGCTGCCGATTCGCGCGCGATTCACGATGAGCGACGGCTCGACGGAGGACTTCAACTATCCGGCGGAAGTGTGGAGCACGAACACCATTCGCTACATCCGGCGGTACTCGTTCGTGGGGAAGAAGGTCGTGAAGATCGAGCTCGATCCGGATCACCGGCTGGTGGATATCGATCGCAGCAACAACAGCTGGACGGCCGTGACGCCGTGACGACGAAGAAGCCGCGCTCCGATGGTGCGCGGCTTCTTCGTGTTGCGGGCGTGGTCTAGAAGTGGCTGAACAGTCCTATCAGAATGATGATGGGAATCGGAATGCCAAGAAATAGCAGTAGGATCGATCGCATATGAGTCTCCTGTTTATGATATCGCTGCGCAGGGCAGCGGCTTGCGGATGACATTCATTCGGCTGATCACGCGACGTGCGCGAATTCGCGGTGCCGGCCGCCGAAGATTGCGGCGATGCTCGCGGAGAACGCGCCCAGTAGCAGAGCGACGAACAGCCAATAGAGCGCGTGTGCAGCCGCTTTGCGCGCGGTGTCCAGCGCCTGCTGCGCCTGCGCAAACACATCCGTCACGCGTTGCTCGGCCGCCGACGGAGTGAGTCCGGTTCTCGCCGCGACGCTCAAGACGATGTAACTCTTGTCCGCCGCTGCCAGTTCACGCTGGCGAAGCGCGTGCATGAAGATCATGCCGGTCTCGGAGCGCACTGCCGCGTCGGCGGGCACGACGTTCGGTTCGGCGCGATACAGTTCGTCGATGAAATAGCGGTCTGCGCCCTCACCGGTTTGTTCCGCGCGCGAGGCCGTCGCACCCCGGGCTTCGTTGCCGACCATCACGCTTGCAGCGGAGGTGAGAAACGCCGCGGTGAGCACCAACGCGACGGCCCATGAGAGGAACCCGTGCGCGGTGTCCCGAAAGTAGACCTCGTCCGAATGCACGTTCACCCATTTCGTCCGCAAGCGTCCGGCCATGTAGCCGCCGAGCGCGGACGCGACGATCTCCACGCCCGTAATCCAGAGAACCGCGCCGAGGCCGACTGCGGATGGAGTCAACCCGGACGTTTGCCACGGAGAGAGCGACGAAAGTCCGGCTCCCGCACCGAGTGCGAGAAGGATCAAGCCGAGCGCTGCCGCAGCGAATGCTCCGGCGGCCACCGCCGGCCACGAGACCGCGGTATGCGATCCCTCGATCTTTCCAGCGAATTCACCCTCTCGCGCATCGGTGATGCGCACAGGTTCCAGAATGATTGCCGCCATCGTTGCCCGCCTGGATGAGGTGGTCCTTCGAGGAGGCTAAGCTATCGACGCGGCGAGCGTTATCGCACGAACGGTCTACTTACCGTGGCGGAAGCCCGGCTACCGGCTGTTGCGCCAACCGTGCCAGACCCTGCCAATTGGTTCAGGCGGATTCGACGCCCGTCTCTCAACAGGAGTATTCAGTGAATCGCCGTGACTTCATGCGAATTGCCGTCAGCACGGGCACAGCGGTGACGATCGCGCCGTCGGCTCTTCGCGCAGTCGAGACGCCCGTGAAGATGACCGTTTATAAATCGCCGTCGTGCGGGTGCTGCAAAGAGTGGGTGAAGTACATGGAAGGTCAGGGCTTCTCGGCCGCCGTCGTCGACATGAACGATCTATCGGACATCAAGCGGTCGTCCGGTGTGCCGATAAAACTCGAATCGTGCCACACCGCGCTCGTCGACGCGTACGTCATCGAGGGACACGTGCCGGCGGATCTCGTGAAGAAGATCCTCGCAGAACGGCCGAAGATCACCGGGCTGGCGGTGCCGGGAATGCCGGTGGACGCGCCGGGGATGGGAAATGGCAAGACGCCGTACGACGTGATCGCGTGGGACAAGGCGGGCAAGACGAGCGTCTTCGCGAAGCGGTAGCGCGCCGACTTATTTCCCGATGCCGACAGCCCGCCTCGTCGCTCGACGACTGCAGCCAGAACTTCTCGCGCTCACGATTCTCGCGCTGATCACGCGGTTCTGGGGACTTCTTTCCCCTCGCGCGGTGGTGTGGGACGAAATGCACTACGAACGATTCGCCGGAGCGTACTTCACCGGCACCTACTACCTCGACGTGCACCCACCACTCGGCAAACTCATCTTTGCCGGAGCGGCCAAATTGCTCGGAATCTCAGGTGCGGTGCTCGCCAACAGTCAGCCGGCGCCGTTGCTGCGCGTGGTTCCCGCGCTCGCGGGCTCACTGCTCATTCCGCTCGTTTACCTGCTGCTGCGCGAGCTCGGCAGCGGCCGGCGCACGGCAACGTTCGGCGCGCTGCTGCTGCTCGTCGACAACGCGCTGCTCGTGGAATCGCGATTCATCCTGCCGGACGTCATTCTGCTCTTCTTCGGAATGCTCGCCGTTCTGGCGTACGCGTTCGCGCGCCGCGCGACGGGCGCGGCGCGCGGGATGTGGCTCGCAGGCGCAGCGGCGGCGGCGGGAATCGCGGTGAGCATCAAGTGGACCGGGCTCTCGGCACTTGGATTGATCGGGCTCGTATGGGCACTCGAGTTCTTTCGGGATCGACGTGGTGACTGGCGCGCGTTGGCGAGAGAGACGGCGCTCCTTTCCATCATTCCCGTCGCGATCTATCTGGGTGCATTCTGGGCGCATTTCGCGCTGCTGCCGAATGGCAGGGCGGGCGAACTGAAAATGTCGAACTCAACGCGGGCGATACTGAGAGGTTCATCCGTGGGTGAGCCGGCATCGCCCACGTCTTTCGCGAGTTCGTTCATCGAACTGAACCGCGAGATGGAAACGATCAACGAAGG
>JADGQS010000023.1 GCA_017881585.1 Gemmatimonadaceae bacterium
TGCGAATACCAGAGGAACGCCACCAGCAGCGTCAGCAGGCCGACCGCGACGATGACGACCGGCGCGTTGCGTCGCATCCGCTACCGGATCACGTCGGCGCCGAAATACGGTCGCAGCACCTCGGGCACGGTCACGCTGCCGTCGGCGTTCTGGTAGTGCTCGAGGATGGCCGCCAACGTGCGCGGAAATCCGAGCCCCGATCCGTTCAGCGTGTGGACGTGCCGCGGCTTTTCGCCCGGAGCCGGCCGATAGCGAATGTTCGCGCGCCGCGCCTGGAACTCGCCGAAGTTCGAGCACGACGACACCTCGAGCCACTGCCCCACGCCGGGCGCGAACGCCTCGAGATCGTACGTCTTCGCGCTGGAGAATCCCGTGTCGCCGGCGGCGAGCAGCACTCGGCGATGCGGCAGGCCGAGGCGCTGCAGCACCTGCTCGGCGTGCGTCGTCAGCAGCTCGTGCTGCGCGGGTGAATCCTCGGGCGCCGTGAAGCGCACGAGCTCGACTTTGTCGAACTGGTGCACGCGGAGCAGGCCGCGCGTGTCCTTGCCGGCCGAGCCCGCCTCGCGCCGGAAGCAGGCGCTGAACGCCGTGAGGGCGAGCGGCAGTTTCGCGCCGTCGAGAATTTCCTCGCGAAACAGGTTCGTGACCGGAACCTCCGCGGTCGGAATCGCGAAGAGCGCGTCGTCGCGCAGCGCGTACATGTCTTCCTCGAACTTCGGCAGCTGGCCGGTGCCGGTCATCGCGTCGCGATTGACGAAGAGCGGCACCTGCGTCTCCTCGTAGCCGAACTCGCGCGTGTGCAGGTCGACGCAGAAGTTCATCAGCGCACGCTGCAACCGCGCGCCGCGCCCGCGATACACGATGAAGCCCGAGCCCGAGATCTTCGCGCCGCGCGGCAGGTCGAGCAGCCCGAGCGTCTCCGCGACCTCCCAGTGCGGCTTCACGCTGAGCGCGGCCCTCGGCTCACCCCACGTGCTCACGACGACGTTGGCCGTCGCATCGCCCTCGGGCACCTCGGGAAGCGTGACGTTGGGGAGCTCGTACAGGATCGCGTCGAACTCGCCCTGGGATGCCGCAAGTTCGGCCTCGAGCCGCGCGATCTCGCCGCCGAGTGCGCGTGCGCTCGCGACGAGATCGTCGGCGTTCTCGCCCGCCTTCTTCCTGCGCGCGACTTCCTGACTTGCTGCGTTTCGCGCGGCCTTGCGCTCCTCGACGGCCTGGATGGTGAGCCGGCGGTCGCGGTCGAGCCGCTCCGCGCGCTCGATGAGGGGACCGTGCTTGTCGAGCGAACCCCGCCGCCGGACGCCCTCGCGCAGCGTGCCTGCCTGCTCGCGGACCATCCGGCCGTCGATCACGGGTCGATCACGGTCAGAAGGACGGGAAGCCCTGAATCAGCTGGCGAAATCCGCAGTCGCCGCCGATCATCGCGCGCCCGTATATGCCGCGACCGATGCGATCGACGGAATCGATAACGATCTTGGCGTACAGATAGGGCGCCGTCGGATTCGACGTGGCGCACACCGATTCCTGCGCCTGCACCGCGACCGCCTGCCCCCGCGCAACGACCGTCGCCGAATCGACGGTGTAACCGGTGAGGGGCGCTTCGAGGATCGCGTCGTACGACCCGATGCCCGTGATGATGCCCACGAGCCGGTTGCCGGCGGGATTCTGCCCCACGAGTTCGGGCGTCAGCAGAATAACGTTGCCCGACGCGTCGATGTCGAACGCGACGTCGAAGTTGAACGTGCCGTCCACGCGCGTGACCGACCGCGCCGGAAACGCGATCGCGGTGGCCGTCGCCAGCGCCGATCCCGACAGCGCGTGCACGAAGAACGGCTGCGTCCCGTTTTGAGTCAGGCCCGCGAGCGTCGTCGGACCCGTGCACGCGCCGACGACGGCGGCGCACACGAGCAACACGCCGGGGAGCAGCCGGCGGGAAATTCCAGCGCGAAAGTGCAGAGTGTTTGAGATCATCTTCGAGAGGCGTAGTGTATCCAGAAGGAGGGGCAACTTCAAGCGAATCCGGCGCTTGACTTCACTCGGTGAGGGGGTATGCTTCGACAACCTTTTGCGGAGCGGCCATGCCAACCATTCGCGACCTCGTTGCGGCCCTCCGGCAGCGCGAAGGCGTCGAGGCTGCGGTCGTCCTCGGCCGCGACGGCCTGCTGATCGACAGTCAGGCCATAGCCAGTCTCGATTCCGAGCACGTCGCCGCGCACGTGCCGTCGATCATCCAATTCGCCGATGAATTCGGCGCGGCCGCCGCGCGCGGCGCGCTGCAGACCGCCGTCCTGGAGCACGAGCATGGACTTGCCGTGATTTCCTGCCTCTCTCCCGATGCCGTGCTCCTCGTCCTCGTGCAGCCCACGGCGAACCTCGGCCAGCTGCTCTACGAGCTGCGCCGCAACCGCGCGAACATCGCCGCGCTCGTCTGACGGCAGCTCTCTGACGGCACTACTTCCGCCGGACCCGGTGCCGCCCAAGCGGCACGTATTGGTGGCCGACGACGAACCACATATCGGCCGCATCATTCAAACGAAGCTCGAGCTCGGCCCGTTTCGAGTCACGCTGGTGTACGACGGAGCCGAAGCGTTGCGAGCCCTCGAACAGTACCCCGATGTGGCGCTGGTGCTCCTCGACCTCATGATGCCGATCCGGTCCGGGCTCGAGGTGCTCGCGGAGATGCGGGGCGACGCGAGGTGGAAGGCCCTCCCCTGCATCATCCTGACGGCGGCAGGACAGGACCAGCGATATGATGAGGCCATGCGACTCGGCGCCACGGCGTTCATCACGAAACCGTTCAGCCCGAAGAGGTTGTATGCGCGCGTGATGGAACTGACGGGAGTGGAAGCGTGAACGTCGTCGAGCTCAAGGAGTGGAGCGGCGAGGCGGTGGGAGCCGCCTGGATCGTAGTGCTCGCCGGCGGCATCGGCTCGCGCTTCTGGCCGATCAGCACGCCGGAACGGCCGAAACAGCTGCTTCCGTTGGTCACGAGCGAGCCGATGCTGCGAGACACCATCGATCGCGTCAAGACGCTCGCGCCGCCCGAGCGCACGCTGATCCTCACGAACGCGTCGCTCGCAGCGGCGGTGCGGCGGGTCGTTCCCGAACTGCCACTCGAAAACGTGATCGCGGAGCCGCGTCCCGCGGGCACGGCGGCGGCGCTGGCGTGGGCCGCGCACGAGATCGAGCGTCGCACGGGACCCGGCTCCCTCATGATTTCCGTTCACGCCGACGCCGCGATCGGCAATGTTGTGTTGTTCCTGCAAACGCTCCTGCAGGCCGGGGAGGCGGCGCGGGCGGAGAATGGCCTCGTCACCGTTGGAATCGTCCCTCGATTCGCCGACACGGGCCTCGGGTACATCGAGCCCGGCGCCGTCGTCAGCGGACGGCTGAAGCGCGTGGCGCGATTCGTCGAAAAGCCGGATCGCGCGCACGCGGAAGCGATGGTCACGGCAGGATGTCTCTGGAACTCCGGTATCTTTGCCTGGCGCGCGGGCGTCCTGCTCGATGAACTGCGGGCGCACTGCCCCGAAATCGCGCGGCCGCTCGACGCGAATCCCACGGATAAGGAAGCGTTCTTCGCCGCCATCGCGAAGCCGATCGCGATCGATGTCGGCGTGCTCGAGCGGAGCAGCCGCGTGATGGTGGTGTCCGGCGATTTCGCCTGGAGCGACGTCGGCACGTGGGCGGCGCTCCGCGCGGTGCGAACCGCGGACGCCGACGGGAACGTGCACTCGGGCACGGCGTTCCTGCAGGAGGCGCACCGGAACGTCGTGCACGCCGACGGTCCCACCGTCGTGCTCTACGGCGTGGACGATCTCGTCGTGGTCACGACAAACGGCGTGACGCTCGTGACGACGGTCGAGCGCGCGGCCGACCTGAAGACGCTGCTCGATTCGCTGCCGGCCGAGGTGCGCAACCTGTGACCGCGTCCCTCGTGCTGTACGACGACGCCCGCGCGCGCCAGTTCGAGCCGTTTGCGCTCACGCGGCCGGCCGGCGAGCTCCGGGCCGGTGCGGAACTGATCCGCCGGCGATGGGAGCGCGCCGCCGGCGCGCGCGCCGCCGGATTCGCGGGCGCGCCGCATCTCGCGGCGTTCGAAGAGTTCGACGCGCCGCCGTCCGTGCACGGGACGCTCGCGGCCGGAACGATCGTGACCAACTCGCGCTTCGCGATCGCCCTCGACGCGGCGCTCGGCGACGCGCACGCGTGGACGTGCGACGGTCGGGTCGCCGCGGTCCGCCTCTCGTTGCCGCTCGATTCGTCGCAGTTGGCCGACGGCACGTTCGATCTCGAATCGGTCGCGACGGGCGCGGCCGCCGGGATTCGCGGGTGGTGGATGGAGGAGGTCTGGGATCTCGTCGGCAAGCTGAGCGACATGATGGGCGCGGACATCGCCGCCCTCGCCGGCGGCACCGAGGACCCGCCGTCGCACGTCGCGGTGCTCGGCGGGCACGGCGCGCACGTCGAGCGCGGGGCGTATTTCGAGCCGTACGTGCTGATCGATACGACGGAGGGTCCCGTGCTCGTGCGCCGCGGGGCGCGCGTGGCGGCGTTCACGCGGCTCGTGGGGCCGTGCGTGATCGGCGAAGACGTGCAGGTGGCCGGCGGGAAGATCAAGAACTGCTCGATCGGCGAGCATTCGCGCGTGCATGGAGAACTCAGCGGCACGATCTTCCTCGGCCACGCCAACAAGGCCCACGACGGCTTCGTCGGCAATTCCGTGGTCGGGCGGTGGGTGAACCTCGGCGCCGGCACCATCACGAGCAACCTGAAGAACAGCTACGGCAAGGTTTCGCTCTGGACGCCGGGCGGCACCCGGCGAACCGGCGAGACGTTCCTCGGCTCGTTCATCGGCGATCACGCGAAGCTCGGCATCGGCACGCGCCTTACGACCGGCTGCGTGGTCGGCGCGGGCGCGAACGTGTTCGGCACCGCGATGCCCCCGAAGTACGTTCCGCCGTTCGCGTGGGGCGACGTTCCGCCGTTCAAGGAATTCGACGCAGTGAAGTTTCTCGAGATTGCGGCTCGCGTGATGGAACGGCGCGGCGTGACGCTCGGCGAGAACGGCCGGCGCACGCTGAGCGCCGCGTGGGCGAAGCGCGGCGACTTCAGGACGTGAGGACGGCGTGAGAGCCTGGACCCTCGGCAGCGGCAGCAAGGGCAACTCGATCCTGCTCGAGAGCGACGGCACGCGCGTGCTGATCGACGCGGGGTATTCGCCGCGGGCGCTCGTGCAGCGGCTCGCGAGTGCGGGGGTTCAACCGGAGTCGATCAGCGCGGTGGTCGTCACGCACGAGCACATCGATCACGTGCGCGGCGTGAGCGCGGCGCAGCGGCGCTGGAAGTGGCAGGTCTGCGGATCGGCCGGCACGATCGCCGCGATCGCGGAGCTCGACGAGCACCGCTGCACGGCACTGCGGTCCGGCGCGGCGTTCACGATCGGTGCGCTGCAGTTCGAGCTCGTGCGCGTTCCGCACGATGCTTCGGCTCCGACGGCGGTGGTGGCGACGGCGACGCGCACGGGATTTCGAACCGGGATCGCGCACGACCTGGGCGCGGTGCCGGACGCCCTGCGAACGGCATTCCTGCGGCTCGACCTGCTGCTCCTCGAATCGAATCACGACGAGGAGATGCTTCGCACCGGCCCGTACCCCGCGTTCCTGCGGGCGCGAATTTCGGGCGGTTCGGGGCACTTGAGCAACCGGCAGTCGGCTGCACTCTCCCGGGAGCTGGCGGGGGAGCAGCTACGCCAGCTGGTGCTGCTCCATCTCAGCGAAGTGAACAACACGCCGAGGCACGCGGTGATCGCGGCGGAGGCTGCGCTCCGCGGCGCGCGGGCGAGGTGCCCGGTCGCTGCCGCCCCGCAGGATCGCGCGGCCGGACCGTTCGGCGACGCGGCGGGCGGAGTCCGCCAGCTGGCGCTCGCGCTCTAGCCGCGCTCTAGCCGCGCTCTAGCCGCTCTCTGGCCCCACTCTAGCCCGACCCAAAAACGAAACGCCTCCCGACGCGAGCCGGGAGGCGTTTTCCGTGCGAAAGCGCGGAGTTTACGGCTTCTTCGCGGCGGCCGAATCCTTCTTCATTTCCTTGGCGGCCTTGGCCTTCAGCTTGGTGCCCTTTTCGGCGGTCGCGGCGCCCTTCGCTTCCATCTTCTTGCCGGCCTTCTCGACCACCGCGCCCGTCTTGGCGGTCGCGGCGCCCGACTTCTTGGTGGAATCGCCCTTCGCCTTCATCGCGGTGCCCTTTGCGGTGACCGCAGCGCCCGCCTTCACTTGTTTCGCGCCGGTCTTCTCCATCTTCGTGCCCTTCTTCATGGTCGAATCGGCCTTTGTGGTGCCCTGGGCAAAAGCGGCGCTGGCGGCGACGATCGACAGGAGCGCGGCAACGGCAAACGTGGTCTTACGGGACATGCATCCTCCAACGAGGTGGGAGCGGGGGTTCGGTGACTGGCGTTGAAACGGTGAAAACCCCGACATCTGCAAGTTAACCAGATACAGTGTAACGACCTAAGCTGCGATATTCCGGGCTAAGACGCAATAGGAGTGCGCTTTGTAACGTCAGTCGGACGGCTTGGGCCGGCCCGAACAGAATCCGATGCGTCGGTGAGGAGCGACGAGTGAGGGGCGATCTGGTGAAGAGTGAGGTGCGCGGGGTGAGGAGACCTTCTCCTCGCTCCTCACGCATCGCTCTTCGCCAGATCGCCCCTCACTCGTCGCGCGTTGCCGTCCCTACTAGTACATGCCCCCCATTCCGCCACCGCCCGGCATCGCCGGAGCCGGATGGGGTTCCTTCTTCTCGACGATCAGTGCTTCGGTCGTGAGGAGAAGCGCGGCGATCGACGCGGCGTTCTGCAGCGCCGTGCGGGTCACCTTCGTGGGGTCGATGACGCCGGCCACCACGAGGTCTTCGTACGTGTCGGTCAGCGCGTTGTAGCCGAAGTTCTTGTCCTTCGACGCGCGAACCTTCTCGACCACGATCGAGCCTTCGCCGCCCGCATTGTACACGATCATGCGGATCGGCTCTTCGATGGCGCGACGGATGATGTCGACGCCGATCTGCTCGTCGTCGTGGAGCTTGAGCCCCTTCAGCGCAACCTGCGCGCGCACCAGCGCGACGCCGCCGCCCGGGACGATGCCTTCTTCGACGGCCGCGCGGGTCGCGTGCAGCGCATCTTCGACGCGGGCCTTCTTCTCCTT
Organism: Gemmatimonadaceae bacterium; assembly: GCA_017881585.1. Taxonomy (GTDB): domain Bacteria; phylum Gemmatimonadota; class Gemmatimonadetes; order Gemmatimonadales; family Gemmatimonadaceae; genus Fen-1231. Next base: position 7,200 of record JADGQS010000023.1, read on the forward strand.
CATTTCGCTCTCCGTCGACGCGCCGACGTTGATCACGGCCACGCCGCCCGCGAGCTTCGCCTTGCGCTCCTGGAGCTTCTCCTTGTCGTAGTCGCTCGTCGACTTCTCGATCGCGACTTCGATTTCCTTGATGCGGCCCTTGATCTTGTCCTCGTCACCGGCGCCGTCGATCAGCGTCGTGTTGTCCTTGTCGATCACGATGCGCTTGGCGCGGCCGAGCTTGTCCATCGTCGTGTTCTCGAGCTTGAAGCCCATCTCCTCGGAGATCACTTCGCCCTTCGTCAGCGCCGCGATGTCCTCGAGCATGGCCTTGCGGCGATCGCCGAAGCCGGGGGCCTTCACGGCCGCAATCTTCAGCGTGCCACGGAGCTTGTTCACGACGAGCGTCGCGAGCGCCTCGCCCTCGACATCTTCGGAGATGATGAGCAGCGGCTTGCCGGCCTGCGCGACCTTCTCGAGAATCGGGAGCAGGTCCTTCATCGACGCGATCTTCTTGTCGTGGATGAGGATGTAGGCGTCCTCGAGCACGACTTCCATCTTCTCGGGATCCGTGATGAAGTACGGCGAGAGATAGCCGCGGTCGAACTGCATGCCCTCGACCGTCTCCAGCGTGGTCTCGAGGCCGCGGGCTTCCTCGACCGTGATCACGCCGTCCTTGCCGACCTTCTCCATCGCCTCGGCGATCAGGTCGCCGATTTCCTTGTCGTTGTTCGCGGAGATCGTGCCGACCTGCGCGATTTCCTTCCGGCCGGTCGTCGGGACGGAGATCTTCTTGAGCTCATCGACCACGGCGCTGACGGCCTTGTCGATGCCGCGCTTGATGGCCATCGGGTTCGCGCCGGCCGTCACGTTCTTGAGGCCTTCACGGAAGATCGCCTGGGCGAGCACCGTCGCCGTCGTGGTGCCGTCGCCGGCCACGTCGGAGGTCTTGGTGGCGACTTCCTTCACCATCTGCGCCCCCATGTTCTCGACCGGATCGGAGAGCTCGATTTCCTTCGCGACGGTCACGCCGTCCTTGGTGATCGTCGGCGCGCCGAACTTCTTGTCGATGACGACGTTTCGGCCGCGCGGCCCGAGGGTAACCTTCACCGCCTCGGCCAGCTGATCGACACCGCGCTTGAGAGCCGCGCGCGCGTCGACGTTGAAGTGCAGTTCTTTGGCTGCCATTGCGTTATTCCTTCAAAAAGAGGTTGGTGTTAGCGGAGGGTTAACTGATGACGGCGAGGATGTCCGATTCACGCAGGATCAGCACCGGCTCGTTGTCGATCGTGACTTCGGTGCCGCTGTACTTGCCGTAGAGAATCTTGTCGCCAACCTTGACCTCCATCGGGACGCGCTTGTCTTTCTCAAAGCGGCCCGGTCCGACGGACACGACTTCGCCCTGCTGCGGCTTTTCCTTCGCGGTGTCGGGGATGTAGAGTCCACCGCGCATCTGCTCGGTGTCCTCCAGCGGCCTTACGACGACACGGTCGGCCAATGGCGCGACCTTCGACGCGGTAGCGGTCTTCGCTGCCATGATGAGCGTTCCTCCTGCTTTGGGTTCGGATAGGTGTGTGAGACGATTGAAATCACACGTTGGCACTCAACAACGACGAGTGCTAACAACACCGAAACGTACCCACGGGGAGCGGGTGCGTCAACGCTCGCGGCTCGAGCGTTTCGCGTTCGGTACGCTAGTGAACTTGTTTGTTATATGAAATCTTCAACTAACATTACTGCAATAGCTTACGATCAAATCAAGTCAGCAGTTCGTATGCCATGGCCGTTCCGATCAACGTGAGGTCCGGCTCGACTTTGTCGAACTCCGTGCAGATCGACTTGAACGTGCTCGCCAGCCCTCCGGTCGCGATGACGAGCGGCTTGCCTCGCCGGGGCCAATCGGCCTTGATCCGGCGTACCAAACCGTCGATCGACTCCGCCGAACCCAGCACCACGCCCGATCGGATACAGTCCTCCGTGCGCCGTCCGATCACGTTCTTCGGCGCCACGATTTCGGTGGCCGGAAGCTTGGACGTTTTCCTGAACAGCGACTCGGCGGACATGAGAACACCCGGCGCGATCACCCCGCCGAAGAACACGCCGTCGGCGCTGATGCAATCGAACGTCGTCGCGGTGCCGAGATCGACGACGATGCAATCGCGCTTGTAGGTGCGGCTCGCGGCGAGCGTGTTGATGATGCGATCCGCACCCACGGTCAGCGGCTCGTCCACGTCGAGCGTGATCGGCAGCCGGGAGCGGCCGTCCACGATCACCGGCGCCTTTCCGGTGAGCCGTTCGCACGCCTCGGCGAGCGGCGCCGTCACGGCGGGCACGACAGAGCCGATCGCGCTTCCCTTCACCGCCGAGCGCTTGATTCCGGCCGACTCGAGCAGCGCGAGCAGCAGCAGGAATACTTCGTCGGGGGTGCGGCTGCCGTCGGTCGTCACGCGCCAGCGCTCCTTCACGCGGAGCCCGTTGCAGAGGCCGATGGTGGTCTCGGAGTTTCCGACATCGAACGCGAGCATGCTGCCGCCTCTCCTCCTGTCGCCTGTGCTCATGGCGCCTCCACTCCCGTGGCAAATTCCAGCGATCCGGCGCGATAGTGCGCAACGCCGTACTCGCCCGTGATGATCAGGGCTCCGTCGTTCGTGATGCCCTTGGCGACTCCCACGGCCGGCTTGAGACAGTGCCGGTCGCGCGCGAAGTCGCGGCGGTCGAACTCCGCCAGTTCGGCGGGCGTGAGCGGCCCGCGCGCCGTGGCCGCCGCGCGCAGCGCCGGCACGAGCGCGAGCAATACGGCGAGACGACGCGTGCCCGGCAACAGGCCGGCGGCGGTCTCGACCTCGGGCGGCGGCACGATATTCACGCCGATACCGATCGCAACCCAGTCGGCCTTCTGTTCGCGCCAGCGCGCCTCGACGAGGACGCCGGCGAGCTTTCGGGAGCCGGAGTAGAGATCGTTCGGCCACTTGATCCGCACCGGCGCGCCGCTGAACGGTTCGAGCACCGGCGCAGCGTGCAACCCGAGACGAAGCGAGAGCACGTCGAGCCCCGACGCGGTGCCGGGCCGCTCGAGGAGCGTCATCCACAGGCCGCGTTCCTGTTCGGACGACCAGCGTTTCCCGCCGCGGCCGCGGCCCGCGGTCTGTTCGTCGGCGACGACCAGCGTGCCGCCGGGCGCGCCTTCCGCGCCAAGGCGATGGGCTTCGTCCATGGTCGAGGTGACGCGCGGCATGAGCACGACGCGCGGAACCGCGAGCGCGGCGGCCAGCGCGTCGGCGTCCATGCCATCGATCGTATGATTCGTCACGACTTGGTCACTGATGCGCGCGATATGCGACGAGCGCGAGCACCGCCGCCCCGAGCGCGAAGCGATAGAGCGCGAACACGCCGAGACCGCGGGTCCTCACGAACCGCATCAGCACGGTGATGGCGAGCACGCTGCTCAGCGCCGCCGTCACCACGGCGACCACGAGCGGGAGCGTCACGCCGCCCTGCGCGAGCGCCTTCGGCACTTTCAGCAGCGCGGCGGCGGCGATGATCGGCATCGACATCAGGAAACTGAACGTCGCGGCGCTCGCGCGGTCGAAGCCGAGCGCGCGGCCCGCGGTGATCGTCGCGCCCGAGCGCGACACGCCGGGGATCAGCGCGACGGCCTGCGCGCAGCCCGCGAGCAGGGCGTCGAGATTGGTGAAGGAGTCCAGCCTGCGATCGCGCGACGCGCGCGCATCGACGATCCAGAGCACGGCGCCCATCACGATGAGCGCCGCGGCCGTCAGCGCCGGCGCGCGGAACGCGGTCTCGGCCTTCTTCTCGAGGAGGAGACCGGCGATGCCGCCGGGAATGGTCGCGATGACCAGCAGGATGACGCGGCGCTGCTCGACGGTCTCGACGCGACGCGTCGTGACGATGGACAGCGCGGCCCGCACCAGCACGATCCACTCCGCGCGGAAATACCACAGGAGCGCGGCGAGCGAGCCGACGTGCAGCGCGACGTCGAACGCGAGCCCGGGCTCCGGCCAGCCGAACGCCCACGGCGCGAGCGCGAGGTGCGCGGAGCTGGAGATCGGCAGGAACTCCGCGAGCCCCTGGAGCGCGCCGAGCACGAACGCCTGAAATGCGGAGAGGTCGTTCATCAGCCGGTTACGACAGCGACCGGAGATAGAGCGCTTCGTAGCGCGCGACGATCTGGTCGCTTGAGAATCGGTCGCGCGCATCGGCCGCGGCGGCCGCGCTCATGGCGCTCCAGCGCGCGGAGTCGCGAAGGAGCGTGACGCCGAATTCCGCGAGGCCATCCACGTCGCCGACGGGCCGCAGCGCGCCGGTCACGCCGTTCTTCACCACTTCGCGAATGCCGCCGACGTCGTAGGCGAGCGCCGGCACGCCGCACGCGAGCGCCTCGAGCGCGCTGAGCCCGAACGATTCGCGGTCCGTTGGGAGCAGATACAGATCCGCGCAGGCGAGCAGCGGAGCGACGGGGTCGATGCGCCCCAGGAAGTGCACGTCGCGTTCCACGCCAAGGGCGCGCGCCTCCTGCTCCGCGGACAGGCGGTCGGGACCGTCGCCGACCATGACGAGCACGCTCGGGACTTCCTTTCGCACGCGCGCAAAAATGCGCACGACGTCGAGCACGCGTTTCACCGGGCGGAAGTTGGAAATGTGCATCAGGATCTTCTTGTCTTCGCCCATCTGGCGGCGAAGCGCCGGCTCATGGGCCGAGCGGTCGTAGACGGCGGGATCGACGAAGTTCGGAATCACGCTCACGTCACACTCCGTGCAGCCGAACGCGCGGATCGTCTCTTCCTTGAGGAACTGCGACACCGCCGTGATGCGGTCGGATTTTTCGATCGAGAACTTGGTGATCGCGTGGAACGAGTGATCCTGCCCGACGATCGTGATGTCGGTGCCGTGCAGCGTGGTGATCACCGTGATGTCGCGGCCTTCCTTGCGCAGCATTTCCTTGGCGATCCACGCGCTGGTCGCGTGCGGGATGGCGTAGTGCACGTGCAGGAGGTCGAGTCCTTCGTTGATCACCACCTCGTGCATGCGCACGGCGAGCGCGAGGTCGTACGGCGGGTACTGAAAGAGCGGGTAGCGGCCGACGTCGACTTCGTGGAAGTAGACGCGCGGGAGGAACACGGGCAGGCGGAACGGCAACTGGTACGTGATGAAATGCACTTCGTGACCGCGCTCGGCGAGCGCGATGCCGAGTTCGGTCGCGATCGCGCCGGATCCGCCGTACGTCGGGTAACAGGTGATGCCGATCTTCACTCGGTCCCTCCTCCGTGCCACCACCGTTCGACGATCGCTTCGCACCGCGGATCGTGCGGGTCTATACGAGTCACCTGAGCATCGCCGATCTGGTGGCGGAACCAGGTGCGCTGCCGCTTCGCGTACTGCCGGGTCGCGATAAGTATAGCGTCGCGGGCCGCCGCCGGTCCGAGCGCGCCGTGCACCAGTTGGCGCACCGCGTCGTATCCGCAGGCCTGCCACGCGGGGGCGTCGGCGGCGACGGTGCGCTCGAGTGCGCGGACCTCGCCCGGCCAGCCGCCATTGAGCATCGCGTCGAGGCGGGTTGCAATTTGTTCGTGGAGCCGCGGGCCGGGATCCACGACGAGCCAGCGCGCGTTCACTTCGCCCACCGCCGGGCCCTCGCGATGAAACTCGCTCAAGCGGCGGCCGGTGAGCAGCGCGACTTCGGCGGCGCGCAACAGCTGCGTGCGGCCGAGATGCGCCCGCGGGGGGTCGAGCGTGCGCACCCAGCGCCGCAGCTCGTCCGTGTGCACTCGCGAGAGTTCGGCCGCGAGCATCGCGCGGCGGCCGGCGTCGAGCGCGGGTGACGGGTCGAGCGGCGCGGTCAGTGCGCGGAGATAGAAGCCGGTGCCGCCCACGACGAGCGTCCGCGCCACGCCGGTGCTCGCGATCCACCTCGCGGCGTCGCTCGCGAATCGCGCCGCGGACCAGCGCTCGGTTGGGTCGGCGACGTCGAGCCCCACGTGCGGCACGAGCGCGCGATCCACGGCCGGCGGCTTCGAGGTGCCGATGTCGAAACCGCGATAGATCTGGCGCGAGTCGGCGCTGAGGATCGTGAGCCCGTGACGCGCGGCGAGCGACATCGCGAGCGCGGACTTCCCCGCGGCCGTCGGGCCGCAGACGATGCGCAGTTCAGCGCCGTCCGAATCGGCGCTCGAGCTCATCCCAGCTGACCTGGACGATCGTGCTCCGGCCGTGCACGTCGTGCGCGGGAAGCGTCGTGCGGGCGAGCGCCACGTACAGCGCGCGCATCTCCGCCGGCGCGAGCACGTCGCCGGCCTTCACCGCCGCCTTGCAGGCGACCGTCGCCGCGAGCCGTTCGTGCTTCGCCAGGCCGCTGCCGAACCGGTCGCCGGAGAGCGTGGCGAGCGTGTCGCGCAGGCAGCGTTCGGCGTCGAATCGCGGATGCGGCATCGGCACGCTGTTCACGAGGAGCGTGTGGCCACCGAACCCTTCCACCTCGAACCCGAGGCGCGCGAACAATTCGCGGTTCTCCTCGAACGCCTCGGCCTCGGCGGGTGCGAGATGCAGCGTCATCGGAAAGAGCAGTCGCTGCGACGGCGCCGCGCCGCCCTCGAGCGTGTGCATGAACTGTTCGTACAGCACGCGCTCGTGCGCGGAATGCTGGTCGATGAGCACGAGCGCGTCGTCACGCTCGAAGAGCAGCCAGGTGTTCCGCAGCTGCATGAGCGGCGGCACGTGAACGTCCTCGGCGGGCCGCACAGCCTGCACGTCATCCCGGCCTCCGTCCATCGACTCGAAGAGCGGGCTCTCCGGCAGCGGCGCGGAACGCAGCGCGCCGACATCCATCGTCGCGCCGGATTCGAACGCCGGCGCCGCGAACGCGCGCTGCGCGAAGCCGAACGCGCCGGCGCTCTCCTCGGTGCCGAGCGCGCGGCGCACGGCGCGCTCGACGGCGCGCTCCGTGTTCCAGCGGTCGCGCAGACGCACTTCGGCCTTGGCCGGATGCACGTTCACGTCCACGTCGCCGGCGGGCAGCGTTACCAAGAGCAGGAGCGACGGCCGCATGCCCGCGGGAATCGTCGAGCGATACGCCGCTTCGGCGGCGCGCACGATTCCGGTGTCGCGCACGGCGCGGCCATTCACGGTGAGCAGCAGGCGTCGGCCCGAGAGCCCGACGTCGGCGGGCCGCTGCACGAGTCCGCTCACCCGCACCGGCCCGCTCACGTCGTCGACGCTCACGAGCGCGTCGGCCGCGTCGACGCCCCAGAGGGCGGCGACACGCTCACGCAATGACGCGGCCGGGGGCAGCGCGAACGCCTCGCGGCCGTCGTGCGTGACGGTGATCCGCACGTCGGGACGCGCGAGCGCCATCGAGGTGATCACGTCGGTGATGGCGCGCCACTCGCTGCGCGCGCCGCGCAGGAATTTCTGGCGGGCAGGCGTGTTGTAGAACAGCGCGTCGACCGTGACCGAGGTGCCGCGCCGCCGGGCGGCGTCGCTCACGCCCTCGAGCGCGCCGCCCGCCACGCGCACGCGGGTGCCGGCACCGTCGCCGGTCGCCGTCTCGATCTCCAGACGCGACACCGAACCGATCGCCGGCAGGGCTTCGCCCCGAAACCCGAAACTGGAGACGCCGACCAGGTCGCTCGCGAGCCGGATCTTCGAGGTCGCGTGACGCTCGACGGCGAGCGTTGCGTCGTCGCGCGCCATGCCGGTGCCGTCGTCGCTCACGCGAATCGTCGCGCGCCCGCCCTCCGTGACGGCCACCTCGACGCTCGTGGCGCCCGCGTCGAACGCGTTCTCGACGAGTTCCTTCACCACCGAGGCCGGACGCTCGACCACTTCGCCGGCGGCGATCTGATCGGCGACGGCGGGCGGCAGGATCGCGACGGTGCGTTCGGTCTTCACCCGTGAAATGTCCCGGCGAGGACGACCCGGGTCAATCGCGACCCTCGCCGAGCGGCGCAAGTCGCTCCGATGCGATCCAGCCGTCGCGATCGCCGTCGAGTGAGACGCGCGTCCATACGCCCTGTCGCTGCACGACACGCGCGACTTCACCGACGAGCGGAACCGCGCCTCCCTCGGAGCCGAGCGCGGGAAGGGCGCGCAGCGCGCCGGGATCGGTGACGACCGCGAGGTCCCGTCCCTCGAGCCTGTCCTCGAACAGGCGCGCGCCCACGGCGGCGGAGCCGGCGAGGACGAGCGTCACGATCGTGAGTCGCAGCGCTGGGCGTCGCCGCCAGCAGGCCCGGGCGGCCGCCGTCCACCCGGCGATCCAGAGCAGCAATGCGAACGCGGACGGCGCCCGCGGCGGAATCGCCGGCACGCGCGCAACGCCGACGTCCTGCGGCGCCCGCACACGGGCGAGCCGGTCGCGGAGGTCGTCCGCCAGCGGATCGAGACGGAGCGCGTGCTGCCATCCGACAACGGCGTCAGCGGTATCGGCGGCAGCCCACGCGGCCGTGCCGGCGTTGGCCCACGCCGCCGCCACTCGCGGCGCGGCGCGCGACGCGTCCTCGAACAGCCGCGCCGCGCGAAGATAGTCGGCTCCGGCGTACGCGGCGATGCCGCGGGCGAAGGGCTCGCGCGCGCCGACGATGTCCCGCGCGCCAAGCGCGCCCGCCGCCGCGAGCAGCGCGATGAGCGCGATGCTTCCGGCCCGCGCCGTGGCCGCCGGCCGCGTGCGCGACGAACGCGTGCGGCGAGCCTCACCATCGATTCGAGCGTGCAGCGAGGCCGCGCGCACCGCAAGCGCCGCGCCGCCCCCGGCGGCGCCTCCGAACGCGGCGGCGTCGAGTGCGTCGAGGAGTGCCTCGACGTCGCCCGCGGTTTCGTCCGTCACGCCTTCGAGGCGCAGCGCGCGCGCCCACGCGCCCGGCTGCGTCAGCGAGACCGCATCGAGGCCGGTGCGGCGCCGCACCGCCTCGAGCAGCGCGCTGCGCACATCTGCAGCGACGACCTCACCGTGGGGCAGCGTCGCCATCGCGAGCAGGCGCTCGCCGGGAGTCGTCGGTGCGCGAACCCGGCGCGGGCGCTTCGCGATCCACGCGAGGAGCGCCGGCAGCGGTGCGATGAGCAGCAACCAGCGCACGGCCGCGAGATCGCCGAGCGGCGGCGGCGCCTCGTCTCCCATCGCGGGGCGCAGCGGCAGCGGCTGCTCGGGCGGAGGCGGCGCCGGCGTGGAATCGCCGGCGACGACGCTCCCGGACGCGACCTGCACGCTGAACGGGTCGCTGACGGTCTCTTCGTAGCGTTTCGAGAACGGATTGAAGTAGGAGAAACGAATCGCGGGCACCCGCTGGGCGCCGCTCGTGCGCGGCGTGACGAGCCAGTCGAACTCCTTGCTTCCCCGCAGCGCCGACGGCGTGGAGTCGAGCCGCACGCGCTCGTTCGCGGCCACGACGTTCGCCCACGGGATGGCGAGCTGGGGGCGCGGCAACAGGGAGACGTTGCCCGTTCCCTCGACGCGCAGCGTGAGCACGAGCGGATCTCCGGCGCGCTCGCGCGCCGTGTCCACGTGCGCGCTCGCCCTCCACACGCCCACCGCTCCGGCCCAGTTCGGCGGGCGGCCGGCCGCCGGCGCGTCTATCGCAACCAGGGTGACCTGCTCCGACCGGAGCGAGAACGACTCCTCGCGGCTGAAGAAACTCTGTCCCTGCGGAAGCGTGTACGCGAGTCGCGCCGGAGCGATCGCGTACCGGCCAGGCGTGAGCGGGAAGAGCGCGCGGCGGAACACGTGCACTTCGTACGAGCGACCGTCACGATTCACGGAGATCGAGCCGCCCGGATCCGGGAGGTCGTACGCGAGCATCGCGCGCGACTCCGGCGGAATGAATTCCGGATTGCGCCGCAGCCTGCCTCGCGTCTCCTGGTCGAGGAAGACGCCGAGTTCGTACGTGGCCTGCTGGCCGACGTAGACGGTTTCCGGCACGACCAGCGCGTGGAAGTCCACGCCGCCGCTCCGCTCGAGCCGCGGACGCGTGACGACTTCGGGGAGCTGGCGCTGCGCCGCGGCCGCCTGGAAGAACATCAGGACGGGAAGAAGAATCACCAGTCCTTCCCTCCGGGCGGGCGCTCCTGCTTGGTGCCGCGCTGCTTCCTCGCCTGCGTCTCCTTCTCCTCTCGCGACGCCGCCGCGAGCAGCTGCTGGGCCTGCTGGCGCGACATCGACTTGTCCTCGTCGTTCGGATTCCGGAGTTGCTGCTGGGACTGGCTGTTGTTGTCGTTGTTCGATCCGCCGCCGCCCTTCTGCTGCTTCTGCAGGCGGAGCGCCAGCTCGTAGTTCCACTTCGCGTCCGCGTCGGCCGGCGACTGGCGCAGGAGCGTGCGATATGCCGACACCGCCGATGCGAACGCGCGTGGGTCGGGCGCTTCCTGGCGCATGCCGCGCTTCAGCTGCGCGAGTCCCAGATTGTAAAGCGCGCGCCCGCGCAGCGCCGCGTCGGGAACGGTCGCGGCGCGTTCGAGCACCTCTGCCGCGGCATCGAGCGAGTCCGCCGCCAGCATGGCGGTGCCGAAGTTGTAGAGCGTGGACGGATGCTTGTCGCCGGTGGCGAGCTGCTCCTTCCAGCGCTGCGCCGCGCGCGCGAATTGTCCGGCCTTGAAGAGGTCGAGGGGATCCGGCACCGATTGCGCGCGTGCGGTGCCGCCGAACACGGCGAGCAGCGCCAGCGGCACGAGCGGCGCGGCAAAGCGGAACCGCTGGCGCAGCTGTTCGACACTGCCGCCGTCGGCGAACCACGAGTCCAGGAGCAGCAGGAGCACCGCCGGGAGGAGGAACCACGCGGTGCGCAGCGGGCGCGACAATCCCTCGGCCACGTCTCGCTGTCTGGCATCGAGACGCGCGAGCGCCTGATGTATTCGCGCGCCCTTGTCCGTCTCCCTGGCCGCGATGAACTCGCCGCCCGCGGACGCCGCGACGTCGCGGAGCAGCGACGGATCGTACCGCGTGATCACGACCTCGCCTTGCGCGTCGCGCTTTTCCGTCACCGCCGTCCCGGTTGGAACGGGGATCGTCGCACCGCCCTCGGTGCCGAAGCCGACCGTCACCACGTCGATCTGGGCGTCGCGGGCGGAACGTGCCGCCGCGAGCGTCTCCGCCCGGTCGTCGAACGCCTCGCCGTCGCTCAGGATCACCAGCGCGCGACCCGCCCCGCCGCGCGCCGCGCGCAGAAGATCGAGGCCCTGCACGATCGTCGGCGCCATTGCGGTCCCCGCCTGCCCGACGATCGACGGATCGAGGTTGTCGAGAAACAGATCGATCGCGCCGTCGTCGGTCGTGAGCGGCGAGAGGATATAACTCCGGCCCGCGAACGCGAGAAGCGCCACGCGATCGCCCGGCGACGACGCGCGGAAGCGGCGCACATCCTGCTTCATGCGCTCGAGACGGCTCGGGCGCTCGTCCTGCGCGAGCATCGACAGCGAGGCGTCCATCGCGAGCACCACGTCGATTCCCTCGGTGCGCACCATGTTCGTGCCCGATCCCCACCTCGGCCCGGCGTACGCGAGTGCCGCGAGCCCGATCGCGGCCGAGACGCGAACCGCGCGCGCCACGGGTGCGCGTCGCACGCCCACCGGCGCGAGCCGTTCGATCGCCGCCTCCACTCCGAGTTGCGAGAGCCGCGCGACGCGGCGGCGGTGCCAGAACCGGAACGTGAGCGCCGACAGGAACGAGAGCACCGCCGCGGCGACCGCGGCCCACGGAAGGTCGAAGCGGAAGTTCATGGATTCTTCACGGCAGGGGCCCCCGCAAGGCAAGCAACGCGAGCTCGAGCAGCAACGCGACGAGTGCGACGCCGAGCGGCCACCGATAGAGTTCACGATACCGGACGTAGCGCTTCGCGTGAATCGGAGAACGCTCGAGCGCGTCGATCTGCGTGTAGATGCGCTGGAGCGCCTGTCCGTCCTTCGCCCGGAAGTACCGGCCGCCGGTCGTTTGCGCGATGAACTCGAGCAGCGGCTCGTCGAGCTCGACCGCCCGCGTTTCGTATCGCAAGCCGAACACCCCGCGCCCGACCGGCACCGGCGCCATTCCCTCGGTCCCGATGCCGATCGTGTACACGCGCACGCCCAGCGCCGCCGCCGCCTTCGCCGCGGTTCGCGGATCGATCGTGCCGCGATTGTTCACGCCGTCGGTGAGCAGGACGATCACTTTCGAACGGCCCTTCGCGTCCTGGAGCCGGTTCACCGACGTGGCGATGGCGGTGCCGATCGCGGTGCCGTCCTCGAGCTGTCCGGGCTGGAGATTGTCCACGGCGGCGAGCAGCACCGGATAATCCATGGTGAGCGGAACCTGCGTCAGCGCCTCACCCGAGAACGAGACGAGCCCGATCTGGTCCTGCGTCCGGCCGGCGATGAACTGCTTCATCTTGTCCTTCGCCACCTCGACACGATTCTGCGGCTGAAAATCCTCCGCGAGCATGGAGCTCGAAAGATCGATGGTCATGATGATGCTGATGCCGTCGCCGCTGACCTGCTCGACGCGCGCACCGGTGCGCGGCCGCGCGAGCGCGACGCACGCGAGCACCATCGCGGTGACGCGGGACGCCAGCAGGACGCGCGCCGTCCATCGTCCGAGCGACGGGCCGCGCTGCAGCACGTCCACGCGGGAAAACAGGATGGCACCGGGATGCCTCCGGCGGCGCCACCAGAGCCAGAGCGCCGGCAGCACGAGGAGCGCGAGCCACCAGGGCTCGCCGAAGTCGAGCGCGAGGAGCCGGCTCATCGCCTGCGACCCCGCTGCGGCCCGCGCTCCATCGCCCGAATGCGCGCTTCGTACGCCGTCTGGATGTCGCGCACGATCGCCCGCGACTCCTTCCCGAGCGCGAGGGCCTCATCGGCCGTGACACCCGCGCGCGCAAAACGGACGGACGACTCTCGCCCAAGCAGCGCAGCGAGCCGCTCCGGCAGCACGGGAAGGTCCGCGTCCTTCAGCGCGCGTTCGATCTCCTGCGGCGTGAGCGATTCGCGCATGTCCGGAAAACGCCGCGCCAGGTAGCCGCGAAGCACGTCCACGCTGGCGATGACGTGACGCCCGGATTCGCCGGCGGCCGCGAGTCCCAGCGCGTCGAGCGCCTGGAACGACGCCGTGGCCGCGGCGAACGGCTCCGCCTCGCGCGGCACCGCGGCCGCGCGGTGCGCGCGCCGCCGCCACCAGAACCACGCGAGTCCCGCGAGCAGCAGCGCGGCGAGCAGCAGAAGTTTCCAGAGCGCGCCCGGCGGCGCGACCGGATCACGCGCGACCTTCGGCAAACGCTGGGCGCTGTCGGCCGGGAGGAGCGACAGCACCGTCACCGCCGGCAGTGCCACGGGGTACTGCTGGTCGGAACCGCCCGTTCCCACGATCACGTTCGCGAAATGCGGCGTGTGCCGCCCAACGTCCCACGCCACGAGACGATAGACCGCCGTGCGGTCGATGAACTCGGCATCGCCCGCCTCCTCCATCGCGCGAGGATCGACCGCCTCGATCGCGTCGGCGGTATCGGGGACCGCGGGAAAATGGATCGTCGCGAACTTCGGCGCGCGCACGCGAATGCGCACCGAGAACGGTTCCCCCACCGTGACCGTCTCGGGAGCGACGCTCACGCTCACGAGCGCCCCCCGCTGCACCGCGTCCTGCGGGTGCGCGTCGCGCGCCGAGAGGCAGGCGGCGGCAAGGCCGAGCGCGGCCCACCGTCTCACCGCAGCCACGCCGCTCGCGGCGTGCCGGCTCACCGCCGCCTCGTCTTCCGGCCACGCGTCTCCCGGGTATTGAAGAACCGGAGCAGCGGCTCGGCGTATCCCTTCTCCGTCCGCACGAGCACTTCATCGACCCCCAGGCGGCGGAGCAGCTGCTGGCGCGCGGCGCGCTCCTCGCCGAGTTCGCGGCCGTACCGCGAGCGCACGGTCGACGCGCTCGTGTCGATCTCCACGAACCGGCCGGTCTCGGGGTCGACGAGACGCGCGACGCCGAGGTCGGGCAGCGCGCGCTCCCCCGGATCGTCGAGCACGACGGCCACGAGATCGTGCCGCTGCGAGAGCATGCGGAGGGGCCGGTCTATTGCAGCCGTGACCCAGTCCGAGATCACGAATACCAGCGAGTGGTGCGTGAGCACCCGCGACGCGTAGTCGAGCGCAAGGGCGAGATTCGTGCCGCGCGACGTCGTCGGCCACGCGAGCACGTCGCGCACCAGCCGCAGTGCGTGGCGCCGACCCTTCCGCGGCGGCACCACGTGCTCGATGCGATCGGAACAGAGGATGAGGCCGACGCGATCGTTGTTGCGGGTCGCGGTCAGCGCGAGCACGGCGGCGAGCTCGGCCGCCATCGACTGCTTGTCGCGCTCGCCGGTGCCGAAGCGGCTCGAGCCCGAGCAATCCACGATCAGCAGCACCGTCAACTCGCGCTCTTCGACGTAGCGCTTCACGAAGAGGCGGTGCATCCGTGCGCTCACGTTCCAGTCGATGGTGCGCACTTCGTCGCCCGACTGGTATTCGCGCACTTCCGAGAACTCCATGCCCTGCCCCTTGAACACGGAGTGGTACTCGCCGACGAAGCGCGAGTTGACGAGCCCGCGCGTGCGCAGCTCGATGCGCTTGACCTGCCGGAGAATCTCAGGCGAGATCGAGGCGGTCTCAATCACGAATCACTCTCCGCGCACCCCTCACCCATCGAGCACCCCTCACCAATCGAGCACCCCTCACCCGTCGCCCGTCACGGTGAAGGGACGGCGTCCAGGACCCGCTGGACCACCTGGTCGCTCGTCACGCTCTCGGCCTCGGCCTCGTACGTCAGCAGGACCCGGTGGCGGAGGACGTCCGGCGCCATCGCCTTCACGTCATCGGGCGAGACGAACTCGCGTCCGCGCAGGAAGGCGTGCGCGCGCGACGACTGCGCGAGCGCGATGGTCGCACGCGGGCTCGCGCCGAACTCGATCAGCGGCACGAGGTCGGCGAGCTTGAAGTCCGCCGGCGCGCGCGTGGCGTGCACGAGATCGACGATGTAATCGACGATGCGCGCGTCGAGAAACAGCTCGGAGATGCGTTTCCGCGCGGCCATGATCGCCTGCGGCGACGCGACAGTCTCGACGGCGATCGCGGCGCCGCCCGCCATGCGGCGCATGATTTCCTTTTCTTCTTCGCGCGACGGATATCCCACGCGCAGCTTGAGCATGAAGCGGTCGACCTGCGCTTCGGGCAGCGGATACGTGCCCTCCTGCTCGATCGGATTTTGCGTGGCGAGCACGAGGAACGGCTCGTCGAGCTTGTACGTCGTGCCGCCGATCGTGACCTGCTTCTCCTGCATCGCCTCGAGCAGCGCGGCCTGTACCTTGGCGGGCGCACGGTTGATTTCGTCGGCAAGCACGATGTTCGCGAAGATCGGGCCCTTCTTCACGGAGAACTTGCCGGTCGATTGATCGTAGATCTGCGTGCCGACGACGTCGGCGGGGAGCAGGTCGGGCGTGAACTGGATCCGGCTGAACGTCGTATGCACGGTCTCGGCGAGCGTGCGCACCGTGAGCGTCTTGGCGAGTCCCGGCACGCCCTCGAGCAGCACGTGGCCGCCCGTGAGGAGCGAGATGATCAGGCGTTCGACCATGGCGTCCTGGCCGACGACGCGCTTGGCGACTTGATCGAGTACGCCCTGGATCAGCGTATGGTCGAGCTCGGATTGGTCCTTGGCTTGCATTCGTCTCTTACCCCGTTCCCTTGGCTACGGCTTCGAGGAGCTTTCGTTCGCGGCTGGTGAGTGGCCGGGCCGAACCGGTTGGCAGTGACCCGAGTTCGAGCGGGCCGAACCTGGTGCGCACGAGCCTGAGCACTTCGAGTCCCAGTGCTTCGCACAGCCGGCGCACCTCGCGATTCTTTCCCTCGCTGATCGAGATCGAGAGCTCCCACAGACGATCGCCCACGGGGTGCGCCTCGACGTGGTCCGGCTTCACGAAGCCATCGTCGAGCTCGACGCCCTTTTTCGCCGAGACGACGGCGTTGGGCGCGTTGCCCCTGACCGTCGCGACGTACGTGCGCTCGACGCCCGTCTTCGGATGCGTGAGTGCGTGGGCGGCGTCGCCGTCCGTGGTGAGCAGCAGGAGCCCCTCGGTCATGTAGTCGAGGCGCCCGACGTATGTGAGGCCCGGCGCCGGCGGAACGAGTTCGAACACCGTGCTGCGGCCGCCGGGATCGCTCTTCGTGGTGAGGACTCCTGCCGGCTTGTTGAGCATTACCCACACCGTTGAAACAGGAGCGGAGATCTTCGTGCCGTCCACCGTGATGGTGTCCGACGACGGATTGACTGTCTGACCCGTGCGCGCGACGACACCGTTCACCTTCACGCGGCCGGCCGCGACGAGTTCCTCCGCCTTTCGGCGCGACGCGATCCCCGCGCGAGCGAGCGCGCGGTGAATGCGCATGGCCGGCGCCGCGGCCTTCACACTCTTCACAGCGGCTGCGGCTCGCGGCGCAGCGCGATCGCGAGTTCGTCGACGCGCGGCAGCTCCTCGAGGTGCCGCAGCGCGAACTGCTCGAGGAAGAGCGGTGTGGTGCCGTAGAGCAGCGGGCGGCCGAGACCCTCGCCGCGCGCCACGACCTCGACGAGGCCGCGCTCGAGGAGCGACTTGAGGATCGCGCCGGCGTCGACGCCCCGGATGTCCGCGACTTCGGCGCGCCCGATCGGCTGGCGATACGCGATGATCGCCAGCGTCTCGAGCGCCGCGCCGGACAGGCGCTGCGGGCGCGAAGCGAAACGGGCACGCTCGATCGCCTCCGTGTACTCGGGGCGCGTGAGGATCTGCCACCCCCCGCCCTGCTCGACGAGCTCGACACCGTGCCCGCCGTCGTCGAACATCAGCCGCAGTTCTTCGAGCGCGGCGCGCACGTCCCTGACCGACACATCGGGATCGAGCCCCGCGAGTTCCTCGGCCGGAATGGGCCGGGGACTCGCGAAGAGCGCGGCCTCAAGCAGCTTCGCCAGCGAGTTCACGCGAGATCTCCACATCGGCAAAAGGTTTTGGCTGCGCGAGCGACAGTTCGTTGCGGCGGGCCAGTTCGAGCAATGCGAGCAGGGCCGAAAGCACTTCCCACGGCTCGGCGTTCACGCGCACGACGTCGCGCCAGCGCGCGCGCTGGCGCAACGCGAGCACGGCCCGGATCGTGCTGATCGCGCCGTCGACGTCGAGCGCGCGCGGGATGACTTCATGCAGCGCCGGCTTCTTGGCGGCGCGCAGGACGCGGTCCACGGCGACGAGCAGTTCCGCCAGCGAGAGCGCGAGCGGCGCCTGCGGCGGCGCGGTGAGTTCGGGTGAATACGTGCGCGCGAACCGGTTGCGGCGATCCTCACCGAGCCGTTCGAGCACGTACACCACTTCGCGCATCTGCTGGTACTCGAGCAGACGGCGCACGAGCTCGGCGCGCGGATCCTCCCATGCGTCGTCGCTCTCGCGTCGCGGCAGCAGCAGGTGCGCCTTGATGCGCAGCAGCCGCGCGGCCATCTCGAGGTACTCGGCGGCGTCGTTCAGCGCGAGGTCGCGCATGCGGACGAGGAACTGTTCGCACACGCGCGCGATCGGGATGTCGTAGATGTCGATCTTCTCGTCGCGAATGAGCGAGAGCAGCAGGTCGAGCGGCCCGTTGAAGTGGGCGAGCTCGACGACGAAGCTCCCCTCGTACGCGTCGGCGACCGGCGCGACGGTCACGTCGTCCATGGACTCGGCAGCACGAATGGGCCCACGAGACGCATCGCCTCGTTGGTGAGGATGAACACGGGCTTTATCCACAGGCTGATGGGCGAATTCGGAATCCAAAGCAGCAAGATCAGGACGATGATGCCGTATCGCCCGAAGCGCTGGTAGTTCGCCGCCCACGACGCCGGGAGGAGATGCTTCATCACGTGCGAACCGTCCAGCGGCGGGATCGGGATCAGGTTGAACGCGGCGAGCACGAGGTTGATCGTGACGCCGTAGAGGAACATGAGCTGGATGATCGCGAGCGAACTCTCGAGCACGGGCATCGCGCGGCCGGCCAGGCCGAGCGGCACGATCAGGACCGCGAGAACGACGGCCAGCACGAGATTCGTCACGATGCCGGCGAGCGACACGATGATGTCGCCACGCCGGTAGTTGCGGTAGAGGCGCGGGTTCACCGGCACGGGCTTCGCGCCGCCGAACGCGACGCCGAAACTCAGGAACGTCACCAGCGGCATGATGAGCGTCATGACCGGGTCGATGTGCTTGAGCGGATTCCAGGAGAGGCGACCGAGCATCAGCGCCGTGTTGTCACCCTGGCGCAGTGCGGCGTACCCGTGCGCGTACTCGTGCGCCACCATGGAAAAGAGCAGAATGGGGACGACGAGAATAAACAGCTCGAACTTGTTCAAATGACGGTCGGGTTCGGCGTCTGGAGCGAGGCCCTCTCGGGCAGTCGAGGCGAAAGGTAGGCGTGGTCGGCGTGAGAGTCAAAAGCGTTGTCACGCCTTGACTTTCGCCTCTCGGACGCCTACTCTCCACGCTCTCGCCCGTGCGTTGCGCGGGCGTGTTTGCGTAGTGGCCGCAGGGTGATCGCCCGAACTCCGCCGGCCGCCAAATAACCCCAAGTCAAGAGATCGCTTCGTGCCGAGAATTGCTTCAGCCAAGAAGAACATGCGCAAGTCGCGCGCAGCCGCCGTGCGCAATCGCGCGCAGCGCGCCGCACTGCGCACCGCAGTCAAGAACGCCAAGGCCGCGGGCTCGACGCCCGACGCGAAGAAGGCCGCGACCAAGCTGCTCGATCGCGCCGCCCGGAAGGGGCTGATCCATCCGAACAACGCCGCGCGCCACAAGAGCAAGGTCGCGAAAACGAAGTAGCAACAACGATCGAAGATGGAAGATGGAAGATCGAAGAGTCAGCCGACACGATAAAGGGCCGCGCATCGAGCGTGGCCCTTTTCCGTTCCCATCCATCTTCGATCTTCCATCTTCCATCTTTCATCTTCCATCTTCCATCTTCCATCGCCGTTCAGAACGCCGCGAGTTCCCCCCCGCACCGCTCGCAGTACCACTCCGTCGGATAGTTCAGCGTGCCGCACTCCTGGCATTTGAGCGACTTCACCGCTTCCGACGAGCGCGGCGTGGCCCGGCCGAACGTTCCCGATGGGCGGCTCGGCCGCTCGTCGTCGGTGCCGCGCGGACCCGAAGGCCCCTCGGGAATTTCGGGAGTGGCGAACAACTCCGGGGCCGACTGGCGTGCCGGCGCCGGCGCGCTCGCCGCTTCGGCGATCGGCGCAGGCGCCGGCACGGACGCCCGCTTCTCCACCGGCACGGACGCCCGCTTCTCCACCGGCACGGACGCCCGCTTCTCCACCGGAACGCTCGCGCGCGCCGACGGCCGCTCGCCCGTCGGCGGCTCGATAATCACCGGCGCGGGAGGATTCGAGTACGGCGTGCTCCGCCCGAGCACCGAACGCAGGAACGCGATGTCATCGACGTCGGGCGTCGGTTCGTCGACGGCCGGCGGCTCCGCTTCGCTCAGCAGCGCGCGCAGCGTGTCGAGTTCGCGCTGGATGCCCTCGCGCTCCCCGGACAGATCCGCGATCGCGCCGTCGAGCTTGCCGCGCAGCTTGTCCCACTCCTTGCCGGCGAACTCGCCCACCGACGCGCGCAGTTCGGCTTCCGCCCGCTCGTCGGTGCGCTCGGCGATCTGGCGTTCGAGCTTGGCCAGCGACTCCTCGAGCTCCGTCGCGAGCGCATGCACCGCTCCGGACTCGGAAGAGAGCTTCTGCTGCGCCTCGCCGAGGCGTGCCGAGTAATCGCGGTGCACCTTCACGAAGACGTGAGTCGGCGTGCTGTCCTTTCGCGCATCGAGCTGCGCGAGCCACTGCTCGTACTTGCGCCGCTCCGCGAGCAGCACCTCGATTTCCTGGATCTGTTTCGTGCGCGCGTCGGTCATCGGTTCGCTCTCCCCTTCACCTGGCGCGCCGCGAGCAGGATGCACGCGGCGTGCTCGAGACTCTCCATGCGTTGGTGCGCCACCATCAGTGACGGGCCCACCGTCACCGCTCCGTGGTATTGGAGCAGCACCACGTCGTACGACCTCAGGGATTCAGCGGCCAGCTCCGCCAGTGCGCGCGAACCCGGCTGCGCGTACGGCACCAGCGGTAGAGTGCCCACTCCGTATTTCAGTTCCGCGAGCATCGGGTGTTCCACCGTCTCACCCGCCACCGAAAAACCTGTCGCCACCGGCGGATGGGCGTGCACCACCGCGCGAATATCCGGCCGTATCGCATACGCCGCGAAGTGCACCTCGACTTCGCTGGATTCCTGACCCTTGCCCTTCGACGACTTTTCGTGCTCGTGCTCGAGCTGCAACTCCACGAGGTCCGACGCGCGCACATCGACCTTCGACAACCCCGCAGGCGTCACGAGTATGCGATCCTCTTTGATGCGCACGGACACGTTGCCGTCCTGCCCCGCGATCAGCCCGCGATCGTACAGCCGCCGGCAGACCTCGACGATCTCCCGTCGAGCATGTGCCACGCCGAGAATGACCCTCGCGGGCACGCTACCCCTTCACGGTATGGACGATCCGGCCGTCCACGAGGACACATGCGACCAGCCCGGTCAGCGTGCGGCCGGTGTACGGCGTGTTGCGCCCCTTCGTGAAGAACCGCGTGGGCTCGACCGTCCACTCGCGCGCCGGATCGAACACGGTGACGTCCGCCGCTCCGCCGCGGCGCAGCGTGCCGCCCGGCAGGTGAAACAGCTTGGCCGGAGCGCACGACATCTTGTCGATCAGCGTGGCGAGCGAGATGATCCCCGGCTTCACGAGCCAGGTGATGTTCACGGCGAGCGCGGTCTCGAATCCGACGATGCCGTTCGGCGCGTCGGCGAACTCGCGCTCCTTCTCGTCGTAGTGATGCGGTGCGTGGTCGGTGGCGATCACGTCGATCGTGCCGTCCTTCACGGCCTGCTGCAGCGCGTCCACGTCGTCGGCCGAACGCAGCGGCGGATTCATTTTCGCGTGCGTGTCGTATCCCTCGACCTCCGCTTCGGTGAGCGAGAGGTGATGCGGGCACACCTCGGCCGTGACGCGGATGTTGCGGTCCTTTCCCCAGCGAATGAGCTCGACCGATCCGCGCGTGCTCATGTGACAGAGATGCACGTGCCCACCGGTGCGCCGCGCGAGCAGGATGTCGCGAATGGCCATGATTTCCTCGGCCTCGCTCGGGATCCCCTTGAGCCCGAGGCGCGCGGAGACGAGCCCTTCGTTCATCGCGCCGCCCTCGGCGAGCGTCGGATCCTCGCAGTGATCCGCCACCGGAATGCCGAACGTGCGCGCGTACT
Source organism: Gemmatimonadaceae bacterium (assembly GCA_017881585.1). Lineage (GTDB taxonomy): Bacteria > Gemmatimonadota > Gemmatimonadetes > Gemmatimonadales > Gemmatimonadaceae > Fen-1231. The sequence continues at coordinate 28,463 of JADGQS010000023.1, forward strand.
CGAGCGCGGTGCGCATCAGCTGAGCGCTCACGACCGGTTTTCCGTCGTCACTGACCGCGATCGCGCCGGCGCCGACCATCTCGCCGAATTCCGCGAGACGCTCACCGCGCTCGCCCATCGAGATCGCACCGATCGGATACACGCGGGCCGCCGCGGCCGCCTTGCCCTGCTTGAGCACGAAACCCACGGCCGCCTGGTTGTCGGTGACCGGATCGGTGTTCGGCATCGCACAGACGGCGGTGAAGCCGCCGGCCGCCGCCGCGCGCGCGCCCGTCGCGATCGTCTCGACATCCTCGCGGCCCGGCTCGCGCAGGTGGCAGTGCACATCGATGAATCCGGGCGCGACCACCTGCCCCGTGCAGTCGATCACCGTCGCGTCCGCCGGAGCCGCGATGTTCCCGCCGACGCTCTCGATCTTGCCATCGCGCACGAGCAGATCGCCGATGCCGTCGAGCTTCGACGACGGATCGACCAGCCGGCCGCCCTTGAGCAGCACGTCGCGATGCGCGCTCATGCGATGCCCTTTGCCGCCTCGGCGAGCTGGGGCGTGTTGCCGGAGAGCAGGTAGAGCACGGCCATGCGGATGGCGACGCCGTTCGTGACCTGGTTGAGGATCACGCTGTGCGGCCCGTCGGCCACGTCGGAGTCGATTTCGACGCCACGATTCATCGGCCCCGGATGCAGGATGAGCACGTCTCGCGGCGCGCGATCGAGCCGCTCGCGCGTGACGCCGAAGACGCGATTGTATTCGCGAAGCGACGGGATGTACCCGGCGTGCATGCGCTCGAGCTGCAGACGCAGGACGTTCAGCGCGTCGGCCCATTCGATGGCGGTCTCGATGCGGTCGAAGACCTTGACGCCCATCTCCTCGATCGCATTGGGGAGCAGCGAGCGCGGTCCGCACACGGCCACCTCGGCGCCGAGCTTGGTGAGGCCCCAGATGTTCGAGCGCGCGACGCGCGAGTGCAGCACATCGCCGCAGAGGCAGACCTTCTTGCCGGCGATCGTGCCGAAGTGGTCGCGCAGCGTGAGCAGGTCGAGGAGCCCCTGCGTCGGATGCTCGTGCGTGCCGTCGCCGGCGTTGATCACGTTCGACTCGATCCGTTCGGCGAGGAACTGCGCGGCACCCGACGCCGGATGGCGGATCACCACCATGTCGATGCGCATCGCCTCGAGATTCCGCGCCGTATCCACGAGCGTCTCGCCCTTCGAGACGCTCGATCCCGCCGCCCCGACGTTGACCGTGTCGGCCGACATCCGCTTCTCGGCGAACTCGAACGAGATGCGCGTGCGCGTGGACGCCTCGAAAAACAGGTTGACGATCGTCGCGCCGCGCAGGGTCGGGACTTTCTTGATGGTCCGCTCGGAGATTTCCTTCAGCGGCAGCGCGGTGTCGAGAACGAGGTTGATCTGCTCGGCCGTGAGCTGCTCCAACCCGAGCAGGTCCTTGCCGAGCGGCGCGCTCACGCCGCGGCTCCGCTGGTGAGGACCACTTCGTCCTTGCCGTCCAGCTCCTTCACGAACACGTCCACCCGCGCCCCGTGCGGCGCCTCGACGTG
>JADGQS010000101.1 GCA_017881585.1 Gemmatimonadaceae bacterium
GTTCTTCCGCGACACGACGCAGTGGTCGCAGCTGATCCTGCTCGCCGTGCTCGTGGTGGTGTATGTGTTCAACATCAAGTTCCTGCCGCTGCGGGGCGAAGGGATCACGATGTGGCTGATCAACGTCGTGCCCTTCCTCAATCTCGTGCTGGCGGGATTCGTGCTCGCGTCGATCGCGGCGCGCTTCATATTCCCGGCTGTTTCGCTTGAGGGGCGCACGCTGTGGCTGCTGCGCTCGAGCCCGATGTCGATGCGCGACCTGTTGTGGGCGAAGTTCTGGGTCGGAACGGCGCCCCTGCTGATTCTCGCGCTCGCGATCGTCGGCGTGACGGACTATCTGCTCAAGGTGAGCTCGTTCATGTTCATGGTGTCGACCTTCACGATCGCGATGATGACGTTCGCGATCAGCGGCCTCGCGATCGGCTTCGGCACGGTGTTTCCGCAATTCGAGACGGAGAACGCCGCGCAGATCCCGACGAGTTTCGGCGGGCTCCTGTTCATGATGGCGTCGGTCGCCGTGATCGGTGCGGTGGTGGTGCTGGAGGCGCGGCCGGTGTTCAGCTTTCTGTCGTCGCGACTCTACGGCTCGCAGCCGGACCTGCTGGAAATGGTGTTTGGATTCGGCGTGGCGTTCGCGCTGTGCGTACTGGCCACGATCGTGCCGATCCGCGTCGCATTGACGCGGCTCGAGGCGGTGGAGCGTTAGCGGAGAGTTATCGGCATGCGAGTCTCACGGGCGAACGAAACGGACATCCAGTCGGTGGTCGCGCTGAACAACACCTACGTGACCCAGGGGCTCACACTCAAGCGCACGGAGGAGTTCGCGTACGCGCATCTCGCGGACTATCGCGTGATTCGCGACGCGGACGGCGGCGTGGTGGCGTGCGCGGCGCTCGATGAGTACTCGCCGACGATCGTGGAGCTGGTGTCGCTCGCCGTGACGCAGGACGTGCAGGGACTCGGATATGGGAAGGCGCTGATCGCCGCGCTGGAAAAGCTGGCCCGCAAGCGCGGCTACGAGCAGCTGTTCGCGGTGTCGTATTCGGACGAGCTGTTTCTGTCGTGCGGGTTCGAGCGGGCCGAGCTGGCGAAGTACCCGGAAAAAATTGCGCGGTACGCGAAAGTGGACAAGAGCGAGTTGGAGGTTGGTGAAAAGCATTGTTTCAGGAAGAAGCTCGGGTAGGATCGTGACACCAGGTGGGGCGCTGCACTAACGTTCAGGCGCGCCGACCGTCCTATCATTGCCGGCGCTGGCAGGGCCGACACAACACTCGCGAATAGAGACCTTCTCGATGACGTACTCCCGGGTTACATCGTTGCTGGCCGCTGCGCTCGTGCTCGCCGCCTGCGAGCACGGCCCCACGCAGCCTTCGTCCTCGGCACTCCTCGACTCCGTCGATCCGGTGGCCCTGTCGTTCAACGCGACGATCGGATTGCCCGGCCAGCCGTTCCAGGACGAGACCGCGCCGCACGCGCCGGCCAACGCCAAGGCTCCGGGCGCACCCTTCCCCGACAGCCTCAAGCTCACCGCCGCCGAGAAGACCGCGATCCAGGCGCTCGTGAGCGCCTACGCGACCGCGAACGCGGCCGATCTCGCCGCGCTGGAGGCGATCCACGCGCAAGCAGTGGCCGCGATGAAGGCGGGCGACACGAAGGCACAGGTCCAGGCCATTGTCGCGAAGGCAGCGCCGACCCTGGCGCGAGTGAAGGCAGCCGCGGAAGCGCTGCACACCGCGATCAAAGCGGTGCTGACGCCGGCGCAGCAGTCGTGGATCTCTGCGCACATGCCCAAGGGGCCGCCCCCCGGCTGGCAGCGGCCGCTTCCGAAAGGTCCCTGAAGCAACGGACGCGTTCTCGCCAGCGTCCGGCGTGAGCGGCTGATCGGCCGCTTACGCCGGACGACTGATGGCCACCATGCCCGTAGTCGAATTGTACGTCGCCGCGAACGCCAGGAGGCCGGTGGGAGACGGACCGCTCTGCCGGGCGCCCGACTTCGAGAACGAGGACCCGTGCGCCGGACAGAAGAAGCCGCTCGACGTGATTTCGACCGGCGCGAATCCTGCATGCGGGCACACCATCGCAAGCGCCACGAAGCTCGTGGCGGAGCTGCGGTAGAGAGCGGTCGGCGCGCCCGACCCTCCGTCCACCCGCGCGACGCCACCCACCGTGGCGAGCGTGCTGAAATTCGCGAGCGTCACCGTCAACGGGCCGCCGTACGAGCCGTTGAAGGAACCGCCCGGCGAGGTCAGGCCCGAGCACGCATCGAGCGCCGCCAGGACGGCGGCTGTCGCCGCGACCGACAGGAAGGTCCGGCGATCTACGCCATGCTTGCAGCCGGGGCATGCTTTCAGTACGGCTTCAGTCGGTTCAGTCATCGGGTGCGGAGAGAGAAAGAGTATGTCGGGATGTGTGGGAAAGCCTTACTACTGAGACACCTCACTCATGGCATACCCTGTTCACGTGGGAAGGGTTCGCGGCCTACGGATTCGGCGGAAACCGCTTCGAATTCGCCCGCGTCCAGATCACATAGACCTGCTGCTTCGGATCGCACCCGCGCGCCTCGATCGAGCCCGACACATCGGACTTCGGCGGATACACTTCCACCGCCTCCACCTCATCCGCGAAGAACGCCGTCAGCGGCCAATCCTTGAGAGCGCGCGCGCCGTTGATGATCACGCATCCATCGGGCATCGGATGCGAGAGCGTGCCGCCGTAGCGGCCGCCGGTCACCGAATAGCGGATGGCGTTCGCGAGGTCGGTCGTGCCCTGCTGGTCGAACTCCTCGCGAGACACCACATACGACTTCTCGCTCTTCCACCGCATGCGCTGGTCGAGCTCCTTGTACACGAAGGTGTCCTTCCCGAAGCCGCTCTTCGCCATCACCTCGATCGGCGAGAGGTTTTGCGCCAGCCGCTTCATGCGAATGCTGTCGGTCTTCGAATTCACCATCTGCAGGGTGTGCAGCTGGGGAGCGAAGCCGATCTTGCGCACCCGCGCGATCACCGTCCCCTGGCCGAATCCTTCCACCGAAAAGCGTCCGCCGGCATCGGTGCGCAACTCGCGCGACTTCCCCGGCACCATCACGATCGCGCCCTCGATCGGCGCGCTGCGGTCGTCGAGCACGGTGCCCGTGTAGCGGAGCCCGTTCGCCTTCTCGAACACGCGAATCGAGTCGAGCACGCGCGGAATCGCCACGAGCGTGATCGCGGGCGACGCCGTCGCGCGCGCGCCGACTTCGACCTTCACCGACTGCGGCCGATATCCGATGCGTCGGATCTGCAGGGTGTACGAGCCGGCGGCGACCTGCGTGAAGGCGAAACCGCCATCGTCCTCGCTGAGCGCGCGGCGCGAACCGGGAACCAGCTCGACCTGCGCGTCGACCACCGGCGCGCCGGCCTCATCGAGCACGCGTGCGCGAATCTCGCCCGTGCCCTGTGCGCGCGCCGGCGAAATCGCACACACCGCTACGATCGCGAATCCAACGATCTTCCGCACGGAACTCATCATTCCCTCGGCTCCCTCCAACGGCGAATCGCGGCTTCCGCGGCGTCGTCCGCAGCGGGCGACGACGGACGGCCCCGAACATGGCCCTCCGGCTCTTGTTCTTCACTGAAGATCGGCGCGATGACCCAGACCATCGCGGCCACGGCGAGCAACGCGCCGATCGCCAGGGGCGTCATGTCGCGTATTCCGTTCGCGGCGGCCAGAAGAGCAGCAGCCCGCCAAGTGCCAACAATACACTGCCCGTCCAGACGAGTTCGACGAGCGGCTTGAAGCTGATGCGCAACACCGCGCGGCCCTCGCCCGCATCCGACAGCACGACGAACAGGTCCTGTGCGATCGTGCTGCGAATTCCCGGCACCGTCTGCGCCGGATAGATGTCGAGCCCCCCAACGCCGTAATACTGGCGGCTCTCACTCGCCACGAAGGGCTGGCGCACGCCGTCGCGCGTCGGAAGGAGCGCGAGGGCGATGACGTCGTCGCCCGGGCGCTCCAGCCGGCTCGTGCCCTGGCTCGTGAACGTCCATGCGTGTCCCCACGCATCCTTCGCCCGGTACTGCTCGCCATCGTTGATCTGCGCGTCGTAGTCCTTCGCCAAGGGACGCGCGGCGAAAACGATGAGGCAGAGCACCGCGCCGCCGGCCGCGAGGAGCCGGCCCGCCCGGCGCCGCATCCCGTCCGCTTCGGAGAGGGGCGAGCGCGCGCCGGTCCGCAGCTCGGTCCCGATGAGCAACACCGTGAGCACCAGCCAGGCGATCGCACTCGTGATCACGGCCGGGCTGCCCGTTCTCACCGCGCGCAGTCCGGGCGATACGTACGCCCAGCGAGCCCCAAGGAGGAACGCCGCGGACAGCAGGCCCCACGAGACGAGGGCCGATGCGCGCACTCTCGCAAACAGCGGGGCGTCAAAGTTCCGCCGTATCAGCGCCGCGATCACCCTCGCGAGCGGAACGGCGGCGCAGGCGGCGCCAAGCAGCATGAGCGGAGGCTGAATCGCCATGATCGGATTGCGCAGTATCGGATCGAGCCCGCGCCCGTCTTCCGGCGCGCGCGCGACGAGCGCGAACGGATTCGCCCTGAACGCCGTCGCCGCGAGCGCCGTGGCAAGGAGCAACCCGAGCGTCGCCACAGTCCATGCGCCACGAGCGCGATCGGCGTCGCGGCGCAGCCCGGTCAGCGCCGCAGCCGATCCCACCGCGGCGAGCATGAGCGACGCGAGCAGCAGCTCGCCTCCGCCGCCCGACCAGAACGCGCAGATCTTGTAGAACGGCTCGACATTCGAGCTCGAATGCATCGCGACGTAGCGCAGGGAGTAGTCGTCGCCGAGGAAGGCCGTCCCGAGGCCGACCGCGGAAAGCGTCGTGAAGAGCAGTGCGGCGCACAATCCGCGCGCGCCGCTCTTCGTGAGCGACACCCGGTGCATCAGCGCTCCCTGAACCGCGAGCGTAGTGCACCACGCCGCCATCAACAGCGCGATCCAGAGCGAGAGTTCGCCGAGCTGCGTCAATGCACGCTCAACGATCGATCCGTCGCATCATCACGGCGCCCGACACGAGGCCGATGCCGTCGGCCGTGAGGTCGCGATAACTGAAGTCGCCGTGATGGTGGCGATCCCACAGTTCCTTGCCGATGCCGGCCGTCGCCGTGACCGCGGCCGCGCCCCAGCTCGCCTGCGCATAGCCCGCGCCGCGCGCGCGAAACGTGGTGTGTGCCCAGCTCTGTATGATGAGCGACGCCGCGAAATGCTCGAGCTTGTCGACCGCGAACCACGGATCCGGGTCCTTGACGACCGGTTGCTTCGGGCCGCCGGTCCAGAGGGAGAACACGAGAACGAACTTCACGCTTCCGTGTCCCGTGCCCATCGCACCGCGGCGCGAACCGCACGGTGCCAGCCGGACGTTGCCGCTTGCGCCGCCCGGGAACCCTCGCCCGGCACGAATCGCGTGTACTTCCGCGACTCGATGAATGCCGCGGCGCTGGGCCACACGCCCGCCGCGATCCCCGCGAGCGCGCCCGCGCCCATCGCCGTCGTCTCGATCACATCGGGCCGCTCGACCGGGACGCCGAGCACGTCGGACTGGAACTGCATCAGCCAGCCGTTGTCGGTCGCGCCGCCGTCCACGCGCAGCACGTCGAGCGCCGCGCCGCTCGCCTCGCGCATCGCGTGGAGGACGTCCGCCGTGCCGAAGCACATCGCTTCCAACGCGGCGCGCACGAGGTGTTCGCGCGTCGTGCCGCGCGTAAGCCCGACGATCGTCCCGCGTGCCTGCGGCTCCCATTCCGGCGCGCCGAGGCCGGTGAGGGCGGGCACGAAGTAGACGCCGTCGTTCGAGGCGAGCGAGCGCGCCATCGCCTCGGTTTCGCTCGCGCGACCGATGATCCCGAGCCCGTCGCGCAGCCACTGCACCGCCGCTCCCGCGATGAAGATGCTCGCCTCGAGCGCATAGACCGGATCGCCGGTTGCGTCGCACGCGATCGTCGTGAGCATCCCTCCCCCGCCGGCAGGCCGCTTCGTTCCCGTGTTCAGCAGGAGAAACGCGCCGGTGCCGTAAGTGTTCTTGCTGGCGCCCGCGTTCCAGCATCCCTGCCCGAAGAGCGCCGCCTGTTGATCGCCGGCGACGCCGAGAATCGGGATTTCGTGACCGAGGTGTCCGGCGGCCGCCACGCCGAAACTCCCGCTCGACCGCCGGACTTCCGGGAGGATGGATTCCGGCACCGAGAATAGCGTGCAGAGCGGCGCGCTCCACTTCCTGGTGTTGATGTCGAAGAGCATCGTCCGCGACGCGTTCGTCGGATCGGTCGCGTGCACGGCGCCGTTCGTAAGCTTCCAGATGAGCCAGCTGTCGATCGTGCCGGCCGCAAGCTGCTCGTGCGCGCCGCTCGAGGCGCCCAGGCGATGCTCGAGCATCCACTCGAGCTTCGTCGCGGAAAAGTACGGATCGGTGACGAGCCCCGTGGCGTCGTGAATCGCTTCGCGCTGTGGTGCGAGCGCGAGGCACCGCGCCGCCGTGCGCCGGTCCTGCCAGACGATCGCGCGGCCGACGGGAACACCGGTCGCGCGATTCCAGAGCACCACGGTCTCGCGCTGGTTCGTGATGCCGAGGGCGCTGGGCACGAGCCCGCTCTGCGCAATTGCCTCGCGTGCGGCGTCGAGCGTGCGCGTGAAGATCTCGTCCGCGTCGTGCTCGACCTGCCCGGGCTCGGGAAAGTGCTGCGTGATCTCGCGGTAGCCGCGCCCGGCGACGCGGCCGTCGGCCGTGATGATCAGGCACGTCGTGCCCGTGGTGCCCTGGTCAATCGCGAGAACGCATTTCATAGGTGAAGGAATATGGCGCGCGATAGACGCCTTTGTCGGTGATCACGCCGGTGATGAGCCCGGCGGGCGTGACGTCGAATGCGGGATTGCGCGCATTCGCACCAGCCGGGGCGACGGCCGTGCCGCCCGCGAATCGCACTTCGTCCGCGCTGCGCTGTTCGATCGCGATCGCGTCGCCGCTCGCGGTGGCGCGGTCGATGGTGGACCAGGGTGCGCAGACATAGAACGGGATGCCGTGGTGCTTCGCGGCGACCGCGACGGCGTACGTGCCGATCTTGTTGGCGGTGTCGCCGTTGGCGGCGACGCGATCGGCGCCGACGAGCACGACGTCGATTTCGTGCGCGCGCATCAGGCTTGCCGCCATGCCGTCGGTGAGGATCGTGACGGGGATGCCGGCGCGACCGAGTTCCCACGCGGTGAGCCGGCTTCCCTGAAGGAGCGGACGCGTTTCGTTCGCGAAGACGCTCACGCGGCGGCCCTCCCGCTGCGCGACGTACACGGGAGCGAGCGCGGTGCCGATGCCGGCGGTGGCGAGGGCGCCGGCATTGCAGTGCGTGAGGACGCGGGTACCGTCGGGGATGAACGGCAGGCCATGCGCGCCGATGGATTCGCACATGGCACGGTCTTCGTCGAGGATGTTCGTGGCCTCCTCGCGCAGCAGGGTGAGAAGTTCGGCGGAACTCGCGACGGGATTGGCGCCGGCGCGAGCGGACATGCGCGCCATTGCCCACGGCAGGTTCACGGCGGTCGGGCGGGCGGCGCCGAGGATGCCGGCGTGAGTCTGGAGTCGCGCGCGGAAGAGGACGCCGGCTTCGTTCTCGAACGGGAGGAGTGAGACCACGAGGCCGATTGCCGCCGCGACGCCGATTGCGGGGGCGCCGCGAACGGCAAGCGTGGAGATGGCGTCGCGTATTTCGTCGAGCGTCTTCAGGTGACGTTCGACGAATTCCATCGGCAGCCGGCGCTGGTCAATGATGCGCAGCGACCGGCCATCCGGGGACCATTGGACTGCACGGATCGGTTGCACAGAGAGAAACTTACAGACTGACGCGGGATGCGGGGTGGAATGCGGAATGCGGAATTTCGACCCAATGCAGAATGCAGAAGAGGAATGCGGGATGCGGGGTGGAGAGGCGAGAGGTGAGTAGCGGGGAGGGGTGAGACGCGCACCTCATCGCTTCTCGCAGCTCAGCTCTGCTCAACACTCATCTCTACTCACATCTCATCCCTCCACCCCGCATCCCGCATTCCTCTTCTGCATTCTGCATCGGGTCGACTCTCACCTCTCCAGTCTCTCGTGCGAACCCCCACCCGCGCGCGTAGATTTCCGTCATGGCTTACGAACTGCTGCTGCTCGAAATTGAAGATCGTATCGCGACGGTAACGATCAACCGGCCGGACAAACTCAACGCGCTGAACGACGCGATGATGCGCGAGATCGGGTCGATGATGGACGAACTCGCGGCCGACACGAACGTGGGCGCGATCATCATCACCGGCGCGGGACGCGCGTTCGTCGCGGGCGCCGACATTTCACGGCTCGCAGCCGCGCCGACCGGCGACCTCGAGAAGTTCGCGCGATTCGGACAGGCGGTGTTCCGCCGCATCGAGCTCTCGGCGAAGCCCGTCATCGCCGCCGTGAACGGCTTCGCCCTCGGCGGGGGATGCGAACTCGCGCTCGCGTGCCACGTTCGCGTGGCGTCCACGCAGGCGAAGTTCGGGCTCCCCGAAGTGAAGCTCGGGCTCATTCCGGGATACGGCGGCACGCAGCGTCTCCCGCGGCTCATCGGCCGTGGCGCGGCGCTGCAACTGATCCTCACCGGCGACTCGATCGACGGCACGGAGGCCGCGCGTCTCGGGCTCGCCAACGCGGTCGTCGAGCCCGATGCACTCCTCGGGACCGCGCGCACCATGGCCGCGACCATGCTCAAGAACGGACCGATCGCGCTCGCCCGCGCGATCGAAGCGGTGGACGTGGGACTCGACGCGGCGCTCGAGGACGGTCTGCGCCTCGAGGCGCGGCTCTTCGGCTCGCTCGAGGCGACCGCCGACATGCGCGAAGGGACCAGGGCATTCCTCGAGAAACGGCCGGCCAAGTTTCGCGGCGCCTGACGTGACGCAGGCGTCGCGCGTCACGCTCGCCTCGATCTCGATCCGCGACTTCCGAAACATCGAGCGCGCGGACATCGCGATTCCGTCCGACGGGATCGCGCTCGTCGGCGACAACGGCCACGGAAAGACCAACTTTCTCGAGGCGATCGCGTACCTCGAGCTGCTCCGCTCGATGCGCGGCGTACGCGACCGCGATCTCGTG
>JADGQS010000102.1 GCA_017881585.1 Gemmatimonadaceae bacterium
CGGATATCCGCCACTTTCGGCGCGATGCGTTCCGGCGGATCGCCGTGCATCACATACGCGTCGCAGGTGCGCGTGATCAGCGACTTGGCGGCCTCGGATTCGCCACCTGCATAGATGGTCGGCCGCGGACGTCTCACCGGCTTCGGCGAGAGCACCGTCTCCTCCGACCGATAGTACTTCCCGTGATGCGAGAACGATTTCTCGCTCCACGCGCCGGATACGACCGTGAGCCACTCCTCCGTGCGCGCGTAGCGGTCGTCGTGCGCGTCGAACTGCACGCCGTAGCGGCGCGCTTCGTCGGCCCACCAGCTCGAGACGACGTTCAGCGACAGGCGGCCGTTCGAGATGAGGTCGAGATTCGCGGCCTGTTTCGCGAGGATCGCCGGATTGTGAAAGGTGGGGCGCACCGCGACCATCAACTCGAGTCGCTCCGTCACCGCGGCGAGCGCGGCGGCGGTGGACCACGCCTCGAGCGACGGCGCCTCGATCCCCTTGATGTCGTTGAGGAACAGTTCGGCGATGAGCGTGAGATCGTAGCCAATCTGCTCGCTCCGCTGCGCGAGCTTCTTCACGTACTCCCACGATGCTTCCATCCCCTCGTCCGGCACGTTTCGAAGCCAGCCGCCGAAGACGGGCATCCAGTATCCATATCGCATGGTCAGCGCGCTCCGGCGAGTTCGCCCGACACGACGCCCGCGCGCGATTCGATGTAATCCACGAACCGCACGAACGGATCGAATCCGATCACGTTCTGCGCGTCGGCCACGAAGTTCGACAGCGCGTTGATGTCGTAGTAGTACGGCTTGCCGTCGCGATCGTCGATCAGGTACTCGATTCCGCCGATGTCGAGACCGACCCGTTCAGCAATCCTCTCGACACTTTCAATTATTTCCTGCGGCGGCGTGTATCCCTCCACGCGCATGCCGTTCTTCTTGGCGTCCGCCGCGCAGAAGGTGCGCTCGAGTTCGCGTCCGTCGGTGGTCTGGCACACGTCCGCGGGGCAGAGGTTGAACGACCCCTCCGCCGGATAGACCTTGATCGCGTACAGGAACTTCCCGCCGAGCACTTCCACGCGTGTGATGTGCCCGTCGCGCAGCGGCGCGAGCTCCTGCACGAGCGCGGTGTGATCCACCCCGAGATCGACGAGCCCGTCGCGCGAAGCGTCCGCGAGCGCCTCCGGCGTGTCGAACCGCTGGATCCCCGCGCCGCTCCCGCCGATGTTCGCCTTCACGAGAATGGGGAAACGCAGACCGCTCGCCGCCGCCGGGGCTTGCGACGCGTGGTTGATCACACGGGCGCGAGGGTAGGGCAGCCCCAGTTCCTGGAGGATGTCGAGCTGCAGCGCCTTCGAGAGTTCCGACGTGTACACACTGCTTCCGTTCACCACCGGCACGCCGATGCGCTCCAAGTGCTTGAGCCAGTGCAGCGTGTGGAAGGTCGACTGCGCGTGGCCTCTGAGGTATGCCGAAGGGGATGCGCGGTTCACGACGACCGAATACTGCGATTCCTCGTCGGACGGGTCCCACACGTGGGCCGCGGCGTCGAGCCGCACGTACGGGAGCTCGCGGCGGTCCAGCTCCTCGAACAGCGGCTTGAACCAGTCCGGGTGTTCGTGGTAGACGGCAATGGGCTTGTACTGCTTGGGTTGCGTCACGGCGGCGCTCGCTGAGAAAAGGGTAGAAAGCAAAAACGCCCCCGATCCGTGGAGGATCGGAGGCGTTGGTCCAGGCTGCTCTGCCTGGGTCAGGTCGTCGTTATGACGCGCGCGCTCCCGTTCCTCCATGTGCCGATTGGCACATGCAGCAGCAGCACATCATCATGGAGACTTGGGCGCGGATCATGGCGGGATAGTACCGGCAGGTGTAAGCGAAGTCAACAACGGCGAGGGAGCGACAGGTGAGAGGCGACTTGGCGAAGTGCGACGCGCGAGGAGCGCGGAGACGTTCTCCTCACTTCTCACATGTCGCTCTTCGCCAGATCGCCCCTCACCCGTCGCCCGTCCCTGTAGGAAGCCCTCGCCCGAGTATCTTTACTGTATGCCCCGCCCGGAACTCCTGTCCCCCGCCGGCTCCCTCGACGCCGTCCGCGCCGCCGTCGCGAACGGGGCCGACGCCGTCTACCTGGGCGTGGAGAAGTTCAACGCGCGGGACGAAGGTGCGCAGCTCACGCTCGCCGAACTCGAACAGGCCTGTGCCATCGCGCACGGCGCCGGGGCGCGCGTCTACCTCACGCTCAACATCCTCGTGAAGCCGCATGAGATGGAGGACGCGCTCACCCATCTCGGCGCGTGCATCGACTGCGGTATCGACGCCGCGATCGTGCAGGATGTCGGCCTGGTGCGACTGATCCAGCTCGTCTATCCGGGTTTCGAGATTCATGGATCGACGCAGATGACCGTCCACGACGCGAGCGGCGCCGCGGTGATGCTGGAGCTCGGCGTCGATCGCGTCGTGCTCGCGCGCGAGAACACGCTCGACGACATCCGCGCGATTCACGCGGCCGTTCCCGGCCTCGCGCTGGAGTCGTTCGTGCACGGCGCGCTGTGCATCGCGTACTCCGGCCAGTGCTTCATGTCCGGCATGATCTCCGATCGCAGCGCGAACCGCGGCTCCTGCGCCCAGTCGTGCCGCAAGGATTACGTCCTGACGGACGCGCAGAGCGGAGAAGAACTCGACCGCGGATATCTCATCTCGGCAAAGGATCTCGGCGCCTTCGATCACCTGCAGGAGATCGCGGACGCCGGAATCGGCTGCCTCAAGATCGAGGGACGCAAGAAGAAACCGGAGTACGTCGCCACCGTCACGAAAGGATATCGCGAGTTCCTCGACCGCGTGGAGAAGGGGACGTTCACGACGCCGACGTTCGAGGAAGTGGAGCCGCTGGTGCAGATCTTCAGCCGCGGCTTCACGGGCGGGATGTACGGCGGGCGGGCCGGACGCGGCTACATCACGCGCACACAGCCGGACAACCACGGGTTCGATCTCGGCGTCGTCGTCGCGAACGAGGGCGGCGAGGTGATCGTCGACGTCAGCACGCCGGTCGAGGCCGGAGACGGCCTTGGATTCGAACCGCCGGAGGGAGCGACGCACGCGCAAAGCAGCGGCTTCGCCGTGAGCGCCGTTCGCACGATCAGCACGCGCGACGGCATCACGCGTCAGGCGATCGCGAGCCGCACTCGCGTGACCGTCGGCTGGAGGGTGCTGCGCACCGCGCACGCCGCGCTGCTCGAGCGTGCCCGTGCGAGCTTTGCGTCGCTCAAGGGCGCGCCGGCACGCAGGAGGGTGGCGCTCGACGTGCGCGTGTTCGGCGGAGCGGGCGCGCCGCTCAAGGCGATCTTCAGCGCGGCGGACGACGAGGTGTCGGTCGTGAGCGGGATCCCGCTCGCGCCCGCGACGAAGCGATCGCTCGACGCCGCCCAGCTGCGTGAACAGCTCGGACGCCTCGGCGACACGCCGTTCGCGCTGGGTGCCGTCGATGCACAAGCGTTGTCGCCGAACCTCTTCATCCCGATCAGCGAGCTGAACCACCTGCGTCAGCGCGCAGTCGACGAGCTGATGCTGCACCGCGACTGGGCGGAGAGTGCGCGCCAGGCGGAGCGCGCCGAGCGCGTGGGCGAGGCCGTTCGTGCACCGGCGATGGTGAAGCGCCCAGCCGTTCGCCCGGCCGCAGGCTATACGCTCAGCGCCGAGGTATTCACGGCCGACGACGCTCGCGCGGCCGCCGACGCCGGCGCGAACGAAATCGTGTTCGATCCGTTCCTCCGGCATCCGGCGCCGCCGCGCTCGCGCATCATGGCGCTCGCGGCGGAAGTGAAGGAGAAGGGAGCGCAGCTTCGCCTGCGCACGCCGACGATCGTCCGCCCCGAGGACCGGCCGCAGCTGGAGAAGTGGCTCACACTCGACCTGCCGCTGCTCTCGGGACATGTCGGGCTGATCGCGGAGCTTTCGCGCGCAGGCCGCGACGTCGTCGCCGACTACGCCGTGAACTGCTTCAATCCGCACACCGCCGCCGAGCTGTTTCGCATGGGCGCGCAGCGGATCACGGCATCCGTGGAGCTGACCGCCGACGAGATCGTATCGCTCGTGGCGCCCTGCGACGGCGATGCGTTCGACGTCCTCATATACGGCCGCCCCGAGGGAATGACCCTCGAGCATTGCGTGCTCTCGGCCGCCTTCGACCGCGTCGTGACCACGTGCCGCGACCTGTGCGTCCAGAAGCATCCGAACGTCGAACTCACCGATCCCGCCGGATACAAGTTTCCCGTCGCCACCGATAGCGCGTGCCGCAATCGTCTTCTGCACTCACGTGTGATCGAGGGATCCGAATTCATTCCGAAACTCTGGCGCAGCGGCATTCGCGGTTATCGCGCCGTGTTCAACACCGCCGGCGCTCCGGTTGCCGAAATCGTTGCCGGCTATCGCGCGCTTCTCGATTCGCTCAGTCGCAACGAGCGCGCCGACACCGCCGCCGTTCGCGCGCTCGTCGGTGATCAGTTCACCCGCGGACATTTCAGCCGCGCGGTTTGAGAAAAACGGCGCGCCGTTCCGCCTCGAAATGATGCTGAGGTTTTCATCAGAACCGCGGATATTTGCGGTTGTAGTTCCCCCAAAGATTGATCCGCGAATATCCGGCCGTTGATTGTTTTGCAAATCCGTGTCAAGCAGTTCTCCTTCTCTTCAAAGGCGTGACCAAGTCGACCATCGAGCAGGCCCGCACGATACTCCACGAGCGATTCGGCCATGCGGCCTTTCGTCCGGGGCAGGAGCGCGCGGTGGAGTCGGTGCTCGCCGGACGCGACACGCTGGTCATCCTGCCCACGGGCGGCGGCAAGTCGCTGTGCTATCAGGTGCCCGCTCTGGTGCTCGACGGACTCACCGTGGTCCTGTCGCCGCTGATCTCCCTGATGAAGGATCAGGTGGACGCGCTCGAGGCGAAGGGCATCCCCGCCGCGTTCATCAACAGTTCGCTCTCGGCGGGCCAGATCTCGGACCGGCTCGCGAGGGCGCAGCGGGGCGAGATCAAGCTGCTCTATCTCGCGCCCGAGCGATTCGACTTCGGCAGCGCGGCGGAGCGCATCGCGGCCATGGGAGTCTCGTTGCTGGCCATCGACGAGGCGCACTGCATCAGCGAGTGGGGGCATGATTTCCGTCCCAGCTACCGCCGCGTGCGCGACATTCGCGAGAAGCTGGGATCGCCCCCAACGATCGCGCTCACCGCGACAGCCACGCCCGAGGTTCGTCGCGACATCGCGCGGGTGCTCGCGCTGCGCGAGCCCGAAGTCGTGCTCACGGGATTCGACCGCCCGAATCTTCGGTGGCACGTGGTGCGCACGAAGAACGACGCCGAGAAGGATGGCACGCTGGTGGAAGTGCTCGCCCGCCATGAGGGCGTGGCGATCGTGTACGCCGCCACGCGCAAGACGGTGGATCGCGTGGCCCACATGCTCACGCGCTCGGGCATTCGCGCGGAGGCCTACCACGCGGGGCTCGACGACGCTCGCCGCCGCGAAGTGCAGGACGCCTTCATGTCGGAGCACGTGCGCGCGATCGTCGCGACGAACGCGTTCGGCATGGGCATCGACAAGCGCAACGTGCGGCTGGTCGTGCACCACGCGATGCCCGGCTCGCTCGAGGCGTACTATCAGGAGGCCGGCCGCGCCGGCCGCGACGGCGAGCCGGCGGACTGCTATCTGCTCCACGCGTTCCAGGACCGCTTCACGCACGAGTTCTTCATCAAGGCCGCGTGCCCCGAGCGCGAGGTCGTGACGGCCGTGTACTACGCCGCGTGCAATCGTTCCGAGCCGGACGGCTCGCTCGCGCTCGACGCCGCCGGGCTCGCGTCCGCCGCGAAAGGGAAGGTCTCCGATCGCGAGGCCGAGTCCGCGCTCCGGCTGCTCACGGCGGCAGGCGCGGTCAGCGTGTCGGAGGGATCGAGAAGCCGCGCTCGCGTTCGCCTGCTCGCGACTCCGGAACGCATCCGGGCCGAGCTCGGCGGCGAGGAGACGATCGAGATCGGCGTGCTGCGCGCGCTCTGGCGGTCGACGCGGGGCGCGATCGCCGAGGGCGCGATTGTGGATCTCGATGCGCTGCCGCCGGGACTGGCCGGTCCGGGCGGCGCCGCGGACGTGCTCGACGCGCTTCAGGATCGGCAGTTCGTGATCTGGTCCCGTGTGGGCGAAGGACTCGTCGTCACCGACCGCAAGGCGCCGGTCGAGCGCTGGCCGATCGACTGGGAGACGCTCGACCGGCGCCGTCGCGCGGAGACGTCGCAGCTCGACGTCATGCAGAAGTACTCGTACACCGACCGCTGCCGGCGCGGATTCGTGCTGCGCTATTTCGGCGACCCCGCGGCGACCAACCGGTGCGAACAGTGTGACAACTGCCTCGCGCTGAAGCACGAGGCCACGTCGTCGAGCGCGCCGTCGCAGCGGCTCGCCAAGAAACCGTCGCGCGTACGCGGAGAAAAGAAGGGGAAGGGAGCCTCGCCCGAACTCGACGATCTGACCGACGACCAGCGCTCGCTGCTCGACGCCCTCCGCGTGCTGCGCACGTCGATCGCCCGGCGCGAATCCGTGCCCGCATACGTTGTCTTCGCCGACCGCACCCTGCGCGAGATGGCGCGATCGCGGCCGGTGACCGCCGGTGCCCTCGCCGATGTATATGGAGTAGGTCCCGCGAAGATGGAGAAATACGGAGAGGACTTCCTGACGGCGATCCGGGGAGACTGATCGCTGCCGCCGTCGGGCCGTTACGACGCCGTTACCGTGCCGCGACGAGCCGCCCAACTTATATTCATGGCTATGAGAGATTCCCTGTACTTCACGGAGCAGCACCTCGCCGTCCGCGAGATGGTCCGCGCGTTCGCGCGCGACGAGGTTGCGCCGGTCGCAAAGCGCCTCGACGACTCCCAGGAATTCCCCTGGGAAAACGTGCGGAAGATGGGCGAACTCGGCCTGCTCGGCATTCCCTGGCCGGAAGAACTCGGCGGCGCCGGTCTCGACATCATCAGCTTCATCATCGCGATCGAAGAGCTGGCGCGAGTCGACGCGTCGCACTCGATCACGATTTCCGCGCATACGACGCTGGGGACGTCGCCGATCGTGAATTTCGGCTCGACGGAACAGAAGGAGCGCTACGTTCCGCTGCTCGCGTCGGGCCGCGTCATGGGCGGCTTCGGCCTCACCGAGGACACGGCCGGCAGCGACGCCGGCGGCACGCGAACGACCGCGGTCCGGAAGGGCGGCCACTTCGTGCTCAACGGCTCGAAGCGCTTCATCACGCACGCGGGCGTCGGCGAAGTGTTCGTCGTCACGGCGGTCACCGATCCGGCGGCCGGCACCCGCGGCATCAGCTCGTTCATCCTCACGAAAGAGACCTGCGACCTCGCGCGCGCGACGGAAGTGGGCGTCGGACATTCACCCGACCTGAAGCCCATGAAGGGCTTCACGAGCGGAAAGAAGGAGGACAAGCTCGGCTGGCGTGCATCCGACACGCGCGAGCTGCTGTTCACCGACGTCGAAGTCCCGGCGGAGAACCTGCTCGGAAAGGAAGGGCAGGGATTCGTCAACTTCATGCGTACACTCGACGCCGGTCGCATCGGCATCGGGTCGCTCTCGCTCGGCCTCGCGCAGGGCGCGTTCGACCTCGCGCTGCAGTACGCGTCCACGCGAAAACAGTTCGGCAAGCCGATCGCCGAGTTCCAGGGCGTGCAGTTCCAGCTTTCCGACATCGCCACCGAACTCGAGGCCGGCCGGCATCTCGTATACCATGCCGCCTGGCTGGCCCAGAACGGCTTTCCATTCTCGAAGGAAGCGGCAATGGCCAAGCTCTTCTGCTCCGAAATGGCGATGCGCGCCACCACGAAGGCCATCCAGATCCACGGCGGCTACGGCTACACGAAGGACTATCCGGTGGAGAGGATGATGCGTGACGCCAAGATCGGCGAGATCGGCGAGGGGACGTCCGAGATCCAGCGGATCGTCATCGCCCGGCACTTGCTCAAGGACCTCGTCGCGATCTGAACGGCCTGCCTGAAGCAGTCCGGCAACATCAGGCCATTGCGAACGGCAAGTCATCCCATTTACATCTAGGCGAGCGCGTTGTGTAGCGCTCTGCCCCGGTCCGTCCTCTTCTGCGACCCAGCGGAGGTCGGACCAGACAGTCTCCTCGTTCTTCGTCGCCTCTCCACCGGAAAGGATGCCGAACGCACTGGATCGCACGCCAAGCCGCACTTCTTCGTTCCCCGCGCTCAACACCAAAGCTGGTTGCTTCGGGCGCACGGAACGGGCGGCAGGCGCGTGGACGATCACGCGAAATCCCGGAGACACCTCCAGTCGTGACGCGCGACGGACCCGCCGTGAAATGGCACGAGTTGCCATCGCGGGCCAGTCGCTCTTCCGCACACCATTTATCAGCCGCATCGCCGCGAACGAATTGAACGGAGCCGGGTCGCCGTTCGCGCGCCTTCATGCGGTATACGATGAAACGAGAGATTCTGATCAGCGCGACGCAACGCGAGGTTCGCGTAGCGATTCTGGAGGACGACCAGCTCGTTGAGATGCAGGTCGACCGTCCCGAAGCCAGACGGATGGTCGGCGACATTTACTGGGGCAAGGTGGACGCGGTGCTTCCTGGACTTCAGGCGGCATTCGTCGACATCGGCACCGACAAGGCTGCGTTTCTCCATGCGTCCGACCTCGTGTACGACGAGGGCGACGAGGATCCCGACGACGACGATGACGACGACGCCGAAGAGGCGGACGTCGCAGAGCCGTCGGCCGACGCGGACCAGCCGGACGAAACGGACTCGCCGTACGCCCCCGAGGGCGGCGCGACCGTCGTGGTGGCATCCTCCGAGACGCCCGCGAAGGGTGGGCGCGAGAACGGAGGCGGAGGCCGTCGTGGCCGCGGACGTCGCGGTGGACGGAGCGGTGGCGGCGGCGGCAGCGGCGAAGCGGCGGGCGACAGTGCGCCCGCGGTGCCTGCCTCCGGTGGTGGTGGTGGTGGTGGTGGCGGTGGTGGCCGCCGCGGCGGCGGACGTCGTCAGCGCGCGGAGCCCCCGCAGATTCAGGACGTCCTGAAGCGCGGCCAG
>JADGQS010000024.1 GCA_017881585.1 Gemmatimonadaceae bacterium
CGGCGGACGAACACGATTCTCATCTCGGCGTTCGCGGTGCTCGCGCTGCTGCTCTCGGCGATCGGGATTTACGCCGTCGTGTCCTACGGCGTGTCGCAGCGCATCCGCGAGTTCGGAATACGCACCGCCCTCGGCGCCACGGGCGGAGAACTCGTGCGCTTGGTGGCCGCTGAGATGGCCTGGGTCACTGCGATCGGGCTGGCGGCCGGCATCGTCGGGGCGTGGGCGCTGTCCAGGGTGCTGACGTCGATGATCTACGGGGTGTCGGTGCACGATCCGTGGACCTTCACAGTGGCGCCGCTCGTTCTGGTCGTGCCGGCGGTGGTGGCGGCGGTGGTGCCGGCTCGAAGGGCTGCGAGAGTGAATCCGGTAGAGGTGATGAGAGCCGAGTGACTGGAACTTGTCTCACAAACAGGCCCGTATGTCATTGGGTGAGGGACCCCCAAGCAGCCACCAGCAACGGGTGAGGGGCTTCCGAACGGCAACGAGCGACGCGTGAGGGGCGACTTGGCGAAGAGCGACGCGTGAGAAGCGAGGAGACGGTCTCCTCACCCCTCACGCGTCGCTCTTCGCTAGATCGCCCCTCACCCGTCGCTCGTTGCCTTTACTCTCTTGACTCCCCCCTGCAGTTCCTTTTATTGCGGATATGGCCACAACCACCCCCGTCGAGTTCATCCCCGGCTGGGATCTCAGCGGCGAGGCCCTCCCTGAGCGCCTCGACGTCGAGTTGCTCGGGCGCGCCTATCGGTTCAGCGAGAAGGCCCATGCGGGACAGACGCGGCGCAACGGCGATCCCTACGTCACGCACTGCGTCGAAGTCGCCAAGATCCTCGCCGACCTCCAGCTCGACTCCGTCACTGTGGCCAGTGGCCTGATCCACGACGTCGTCGAGGACACCGCCGTCACCGTCGAAGAGGTCGAGCGCGAGTTCGGCCGCGAAATCGCGCAGATCGTCGACGGCCTCACGAAGATCGGCCACCTCCCGTTCACGAGCACGCAGGAGCGGCAGGTCGAGAACTATCGCAAGCTGCTGCTCTCGATCGCGAAGGACGCGCGCGTCATCCTCATCAAGCTCGCCGACCGCCTGCACAACATGCGGACGCTCGAGTTCATGCCGGAAGAGAAGCGGCTGCGCATCTCGCAGGAGACGCGTGACCTGTACGCGCCGCTCGCGCATCGCTTCGGTCTCGCGGCGTTGAAGGCGGAACTGGAGGACCTCGCGTTCAAGTTCCTCGAACCCGAGGACTACAAGAATCTCGCGAAGCTCATCGTCCAGAAACGCAAGGAGCGTGAGTCGCTGATCGAGGAGATGGCGCAGCCCCTGCGCCAGCGGCTCGCGGAGGCGGGGATCAAGGTGTACGAGGCGAGCGGCCGCCCGAAGCACCTCTGGTCCATCTTCAAGAAGATGCAAAAGCGCGACAAGCCGTACGAGGAGATCTACGACCTTCTCGCGATTCGCGTGCTCGTCGAGAACGTCCAGGAATGCTACCACGCGCTCGGCGTCATCCACGGCGAATGGACGCCGCTGCAGGAGCGCATCAAGGACTACATCGCGAGCCCGAAGTCGAACGGCTACCAGTCGCTGCACACGACGATCTTCGGGCCCAAGCAGACGCTCTTCGAGATCCAGATCCGCACGCGCGAGATGCACCGCACGGCGGACTTCGGTATCGCCGCGCACTGGCGCTACAAGGAAGGCGGCAAGGAGAAGGACGATCTCGATCGCGCGCTGCACTGGTTCCGCCAGGTCCTCGAACTGCAGCTCGACGCGGAAACGCCCGACCAGTTCCTCGAGTTCCTCAAGCTCGACCTGTACCAGGACGAGATCTTCGTCTTCACGCCCAACGGCGACGTCCATCAGCTCCCGCGGGGCGCCACGCCCATCGACTTCGCGTTCGCCGTACACACGGAGGTCGGGCTGCACACGCAGGGCGCGAAGGTGAACGGCCGCATCGTTCCGCTCTCGCGCGAGCTGAAGAACTCCGAGACCGTCCAGATCATCCGCTCGCCGAACGCGCGACCGAGCCGTGACTGGCTCGCGCACGTGCGTACCGGGCGCGCGCGCCATCGCATCCGGCAGTGGCTGCGGCACGAAGAAGCCAGCACGTCGATCCGGATCGGCGCGGAGATACTCGAGCGCGAGCTGAAGCGCCGCCGCCACGCCAAGCTCACCGGCGCGCAGCTGGAGCAGGCCGCCGCGGCCCTGAAGCTCGGCGGCGAGACGCACCTGTTCGCGTCGATCGGGCAGGGGGACATCAACGTCACGCAGGTCCTGCGCGCGCTCTATCCGGATTTCGACGGGCGCGATGATTCCGCGCTGAAGGCGAGCCCGCTCGAGCGCCTCCTCGATCGGATGAAGGGCTCGGGGACGTCGAAGGGAATTCGCATCCAGGGCGTCGACGGATTGATGGTGCGGTACGCGCAGTGCTGCCAGCCGGTGCCGGGCGACACGGTGGTCGGGTACGTCACGCGCGGTCGCGGCGTGAGCATCCATCGCGGCGATTGTCCGAACCTGCTGTTCCTCGCGCACGAGCCCGAGC
This sequence comes from Gemmatimonadaceae bacterium, assembly GCA_017881585.1. Classification (GTDB taxonomy): domain Bacteria; phylum Gemmatimonadota; class Gemmatimonadetes; order Gemmatimonadales; family Gemmatimonadaceae; genus Fen-1231. The sequence goes on from JADGQS010000024.1 coordinate 2,541, forward strand.
GGCGGCTCGACATCGACTGGCAGGAGAGCGAGGGGGAACGGTTCGTGATCCGGCTGGCGATCGAGGCATCGGACCGGCGCGGGTTGTACGCGGATCTGGCGCAGGCGGTGTCGGAGACCGGGACCGATATCAGGTCGCTCGAGCTCAAGACGACGGACGGGCGGGTCTCGGGCGCGGCGATGGTCGAGGTGGAGAACCTCGCGCACCTGGAGAAGATCATCAAGGCGGTGCGGCGGGTGAAGGGAGTGTACGAAGTGTCGCGGAGGGAGCGGCTTACTACAGAAGCTTGATGCCGTAAGAGAGCTGAGACGTGAGCATGCAGTTGGATGCAGGATTCGGAATTTCGACCCGATGCAGAGTGCGGAAGAGGAATTCGGGATGATGGGTGGAGAGGCGAGGGATGAGTTAGAGGGGAGATTTGAGAAGGGCGCGGCCTCGAATCGGCCGCGCCCTTTCCGTATCCCGCATTCGAACTCGCCCCTCATCGCTTCTCCGGAATCCCGGATTCCTCTTCCGGACCCTGCATCGGGTCGATGTCCCGCATTCCGGATCCCACCCCGCATCCCGCAATTCGAAGTAGTATGTTCTCCGCATGACTCCCACCTTGCTGCTCATCCACTCGTACTTCCGCTGGCTCGTCCTCCTCGCCGGCCTCATCGCCGTCGCCAGGATGGCGAACGGCTACACTCGCCAGGTCGTCTACGGCGCGTCCGACCTCCGGGCCTCGCGAATCTTCATCGGCGCGCTCGACGTGCAGTTCCTGCTCGGGCTCATCCTGTACGCCGTCAGTCCGGTGACGCGGGATGCCCTGAAGGACATGACCACGTCGATGAAGGACCCGCACGTGCGATTCTTCGTCGCCGAACACCCGATGATGATGTTCATCGCGCTGTGTGTGGCGCATGGATCGAGCATCTGGGCCAGGAAGTCGCCGTCGGACCGCGTGAAGTACCTGCGCTCCTCGATCGGGTTCGCCTTGGCGCTGGGGTTGATGTTGGCGGGGATCCCCTGGTTCCGGATGGGGGCACAGAGCTAACGGCGAGTAATCGGTCATTGGTCATTGGTCATTGGTCATTGGTCGTTGGTTCTTGGCAGCGCCAACCACCTGGAACCAACGACCAACGACCGATTACCCGTGGTTTCGGCAGTGCAAAGCCTACCCGAACAAACACCGATAACGTATATTTCGCGCATGTCCGGTGCAAAGTTCGATCTCCAAGCCCCATTCCAGCCCGCCGGCGACCAGCCTCGCGCTATCGCGGAACTGACGGCGGGGCTCGTGCGCGGCGACCGGTTCCAGACGCTCCTCGGCGTCACCGGCTCCGGCAAGACGATGACCATCGCCAGTGTCATCCGGAACGTCGGCCGGCCCACCCTCGTCCTCTCGCACAACAAGACCCTCGCCGCGCAGCTCTATGGCGAGCTCAAGTCCTTCTTTCCGAACAACGCCGTCGAGTACTTCATCTCGTACTACGACTACTACCAGCCCGAAGCGTACGTCCCCTCGAGCGACACGTACATCGAGAAGGACGCGTCGATCAACGACGACATCGACCGCCTCCGCCTGCGCGCCACGTCGTCGCTCATGGAGCGCGACGACGTCATCATCGTCGCGACGGTCTCGGCCATCTACGGACTCGGCGATCCCGTCACCTACCGCGAGACGATGGTGACGCTCACGGTCGGCCAGAAGATCAAGCGCGACGACATCCTGCGCTCGCTCGTGAAGATCCAGTACTCGCGCAACGACGTCGCCTTCGAGCGTGGCACGTTCCGCGTGCGCGGCGACACCGTCGAGATCTTTCCGGCCTACGAGGAGCAGGCCGTCCGCATCGAGATGTTCGGCGACGAGATCGAGAAGATCTCCAAGGTCAATCCGCTCACCGGCGAGACCATCATTGGTCTCACGAAGGCGGCCGTCTACCCCGCCAAGCACTTCGTCACCACACGGCCGACCCTCGAGAGGGCCGTCGCGCTGATCCGCGAGGAACTCGCCCAGCGGCTCACGGAACTGCGCGCCGCGAACAAGCTGCTCGAAGTGCAGCGTCTCGAGTCGCGCACGAACTTCGACATCGAGATGATGCTCGAGATCGGATCGTGCCCCGGCATCGAGAATTACTCGCGCCATCTGTCCGGCCGCGGCGAGGGCGACCGGCCCGCGTGTCTCTTCGACTACTTCCCGGATGACTTCCTCGTCGTGGTGGACGAGTCGCACGTCTCGCTCCCTCAGATCGGCGGCATGTTCAACGGCGACCGTGCGCGAAAGCTCACGCTCGTCGAGTACGGCTTCCGCCTGCCGAGCGCGCTCGACAACCGCCCGCTGATGTTCGACGAGTTCCTCCAGCTCACGCCGCAGGCGATCATGGTCTCCGCGACGCCGGGCGACCTGGAGCTCAAGCTCTCGCAGGGCGTCGTCGTCGAGCAGATCATCAGGCCCACCGGGCTCGTCGATCCGGAGATCGACATCCGCCCGGTGCGCGGCCAGGTGGACGACCTGCTCAACGAGATCCGCATTCGCGAGCGCAAGGGCGAGCGCGTGCTCGTCACGACACTCACCAAGCGGATGTCCGAGGACCTTGCCGACTACCTGCAGCAGGTGAAGGTGCGGGTGCGCTACATGCACTCCGACATCGACGCGATCGAGCGCATGGAGATCGTCCGCGGCCTGCGCCTCGGCGAGTTCGACGTGCTGATCGGGATCAACCTGCTGCGCGAAGGGCTCGACATGCCGGAGGTCTCGCTCGTCGCGATCCTCGACGCGGACCAGGAGGGATTCCTGCGCAGCGACCGCGCGCTGATCCAGACCGTCGGCCGCGCGGCGCGGCACGTGAACGGCCGGGCGATCTTCTACGCGGACCGGATCACGGGCTCCATGCAGCGCGCGCTCGACGAGACGAGCCGACGCCGCGAGATCCAGCGCGCGCACAACGTCGAGCACGGCATTACGCCGGTCGGCGTGACGAAGAGCGTCGAGGAGGTGCGCTTCATCACCCGCGTCGCCGACGCGCGCGACGGCAGCGAGGCGCGCGAGGAAGACCGCACGTCGCGCAAGAAGGAGCGGCGCGTGGCCGAGGCCGCCGCGCATTACGGCACCGCCGATCTTCCGGGGCTGATCCTGAAGCTCGAGGAGGAGATGCGCGAGGCCGCGAAGAATCTCGACTTCGAGAGCGCCGCGCGGCTGCGCGACGAGCTGTTCGACATCCGCGCGAAGATGGACGGCACGCGGAGCGAGCCGCGGCGCGCGCATGCCCGCCGCTGAGCTCACGCTCGCGGAGATGACGCAGTGGGGCGAGGCGCTGGGCGCCCGCCTCGAGCCGCCGGCCGTCGTCACGCTCGAGGGCGACCTCGGCGCGGGGAAGACGACGCTCGTGCAGGCGATCGCCCGAGGCTACGGCGTGCGCGATGCCGTCACGAGCCCCACGTTCGCGCTCGTGCACGAATACCACGCGCCGCGCTCCCCGGTGTTCCACCTCGACCTCTACCGGCTCGAGGGGCCGCACCAGCTGGCGAACATCGGCTGGGACGACGCAATCTCTGCGACGGCGGTCGTCTTCATCGAATGGCCGGAGCGCGCCGGGAGCGAGTTGCCGCCGGTGACGCACTCGATCAAGCTCTCGCATGTCCTTGGAAAGCCGGATTTGCGGAGGGTGAGCTGGTGATCACCCTCGCGCTCGATGCATCGACATACGTCGGCACCGTCGCGGTGCTGCGCGACCGCGCGCTCGTCGCCGAGGGCGAGGCGGTGATGCGGGGCGAGCAGGAGGAGCGCCTGATGCCCGCGGTCGTCGCGACGCTTGGCGAGGCGGGGTGCTCGGTGCGCGACGTCACGCGTGTGATCTGCGGTGCGGGGCCGGGGAGCTTCACTTCGCTGCGAATCGCGGGAGCGATCGCGAAGGGGATCGTGATGGGCAACGGCGAGCGCGCCGACGGGCTGTTCGCGGTTTCGTCGCTCGCGTTGATCGTCGCGGGGCGCAGCGCTCAGCTGGAGCCGGGGCGCTGGCTCGCGCTGCTCGACGCGATGCGCGGCGAGCGTTATGCGGCACTCTACGAAGTCGGAGCGCTCGGGAGCGTGCGCGAGATCGAGCGGATCGGGCGCATTCGCGACGGCGACGTCGCGCGCGAGTGCGAGCGGCTCGGCGCGCGCGCCATCGGGCCGCGCGAGATGGTCGAGGCTGCGCCGCACGCGCGCGGCGCGGCGGTCCTGCTCGACGAGATTCTCGCGCACGGACGGGTCTCGCTCGACACGTGGGAGCCGGACTACGGCCGGCTCGCCGAAGCGCAGGTGAAGTGGGAGGCGGCGCACGGGCGGCCGCTGACGGGCGACTCGAAATGACCGCGGCTCCCGAGGGCGTGACGGTACGGGCCGCCGGGGAGGCTGACCTCGCCGCGATCCACGCGATCGAGTTCGCGTCGTTCGGCGATCCCTGGGCGCTCGAGGGGTTTCGTGCTTTGCTCGATCATCCGCGGGCGAAGTTGGAAGTCGCCGTCGGGGCGGACGGCGAGCTGCTCGGGTATGCGGTGGCATGGTACGTCGCGGACGAATCGGAGATCGCGAACATCGCGGTAGCGGCGCACGCGCGAAGGCGGGGAGTGGGGGCGCTGCTGCTCGACCGGATCCTGCGGGCGGCGGCGGCGTTCGGGGCGAAGATGGTGTTTCTCGAGGTGCGCGAGTCGAACGAGGAGGCGCGGAAGCTGTACGAGGCGCGCGGGTTCGAGATCGCGGGGAAGCGGACGAAGTATTACCGGAAGCCGGATGAAGATGCGCTCATCATGCGGCGAAAACTGTGAATGCGGGATGCGGGGTTGCCAGCAATTGCAGGGTGCAGGTGAGGAATGCGGGATGCGGGGTGGAGAGGCGAGTCGGGAGTAGGCCTGAGTGGGGAGATTCGCCCCGATGCGGAGTGCGGAAGAGGACGCCGGATCGAGGGAGAAGCGACGAGTGGCGAGAGAAACCATAGCCGACAGCCACTCCCCACTCCCATCTACTCCGCACTCGCCTCTCCACCCCGAATCCCGCATTCCTCTTCTGCATCCTGCATCGGGCCGAATCTCCCCACTCATATCTTCTTCCGGATCCCGCATCCAATTGCCCGCTGAAGGAAGGAATTGGTGCTGCATCCAACAAGAACTAGATTCATCTTGTCGAACGTCACTATTTGAGGAGGAGTTGTGAGCCGCAGCCTGAACAAAGTCACTCTCATCGGAAACCTCGGCAACGACCCCGAGATCCGCACGACGAACAACGGCAGCAAAGTCGCGAACTTTTCGCTTGCGACCACGCGCCAATGGAACTCGGCGTCCGGCGAGAAGCAGGAAAAGACCGAATGGCACAAGTGCATCGCCTGGAACACGGGCGGCAAGGGCACCGGCCTCGCCGACATCATCGAGCGCTACGTCCACAAGGGCGACAAGCTCTATGTGGAAGGGCGCATCGAGTACCGGCAGTTCGAGGACAAGGAGAAGCAGACGCGCTACGTCACCGAGATCAACGTGCGCGAGATTCTCCTGCTCGGCGGCTCCAAGGGCGGCAGCGGCGGCGGCGGCGACTCGTTCGAGGGACCCGCGGCGCGTTCGCGCCCGGTCGACAAGGCCAAGAAGGCCGGCGGAGATTTCGAGGAGTTCCCGGGCGCGCTGGACGCGGAAGACGACGACCTGCCGTTTTAGGGCTGGGTCTGCCGGCTCGATGCAGGGTGCAGAAGAGGAATGCGGGGACTGGGACAAGAAGTGAGATTTGAGTTTGAATCCGGAATGCGGCACCAAGATCAGAGTCGCGACTTCTCGCCGCTCAACTCTTGGTGCCGCATTCTGCATTCAAACTCCCATCTCCCATCTTACCCCAAGATCCGCATTCCTCTTCTGCACCCTGCATCGGGTCGAATCTCGCCCCTCTCCACTGTTTCCTACTGCCGTCAGTATTCGTCTGAGTTCATAAGAGCGTGTCCGGCCCCTGGCCGGCCACCTGTTTTCGTACATGGCCATCAACGGGCTGCGGTCCTATGCATCGTCTCCGAATCCGGTCTCTCGCGTTGCTCGTCGCCGGTTTCTCCGTGGCGGCTCCGCTCTCGGCGCAGCAAGGCGCACCGCAGCGCGACGCGCCGCGCACGCACACGGTGAAGAAGGGCGACACCCTCTGGGATCTCGCCAACCAGTATCTCGGCGACGCGTTCCTCTGGCCCGAGATCTACCGGCTCAACACCGACAAGATCGAAGACCCGCACTGGATCTATCCCGGCGAGACCCTCAAGCTGCCCGGCGCCAACTCGATGATGGCCACGGGGCCCTCGCCGGCCGCAGCGTCAGGCGCCAACGCCACGGCAGTCAGCAATCCCGCCGTCGCGCAACGTCAGCAGCAGCGGCGCCGCATGACCGTCTTCAATCCCGACGCCAATATCATCGAGCGAAGGGCGCGCGAGTCGCTCAACCTCAGGGCGAGGACCGCGGCCGTGCGGCAAGGCGAATACCTCGCATCGCCGTTCGTCTGGTCTCCGGGCGGTCCGGGTGACGCAGGCGCGCTCGAGGAGGCCGCGGAGGCCGTTGGAATCAGCATGACGACGGCCAATCGTCCGATCCAGTACCTCGAGCCGGTGTTCGTGCATCTGCCGAGGAACACGCCGGGAAAGATCGGCAACCAGTATCTCGTCTATCGCCTCGACAGCCTGATCGAATCACAGGGGCAGGTGGTCGTGCCGACCGGCGTGGTCAAGCTGATCTCCACGGGTGCGAACGGCCGCTCACGCGCGCAGCTCGTCAAGAAATTCGAAGACGTGTTCGAAGGTCAGAGCGTGATGCCGCTCGACACGCTCCGACAGACCGCCGGTGTCATTCCCTTTCGGGTCGAGTTCGGCCTCGCCATGCATGTCTCGTGGCTCGATTACAACCCCGTCCTGCCGGGAAGCGGGAGTTACCTGGTTCTGACGGCAAACGCGAAGGACGGGATGTCGCCGGGCGACCAGGTGACGCTGCTGCGCAGCCGCGGTGTGGACTCGAAGGGCGTCGAGCTTCCTGATGAAGAAGTCGCCGTCGCCCAGGTGACGCGCGTGACGCCGTGGGGCGCGGGCGCGATCATTATCCGGACTTTGCAGGTCGGCGTCGCCCAAGGCATGAAGGCGCGCGTAACCGCGAAGATGCCCTGACACGCCGCGCGCTCGTCACCGGCGGCGCCGGATTCATCGGGTCCCACGTCGCCGAGGCGCTGCTCGCCTCGGATCACGACGTGGTGATTGTCGACGATCTATCTCACGGCAAGCGCGCGAACGTTCCCGCAGGCGCGCGGTTCGAGCATCTCGACATCCGCAGTCCGGAGGCGGCGATCCTCGTCCGCGAGGGGCGCTTCGACGCGATGTTCATGCTCGCGGCGCAGATGGACGTTCGCGTCAGCGTCGCGGATCCGGGCGCGGACGCGTCGTGCAACATCATCGGATCGATCAATCTCCTCGAGGCCGCCCGCCACGCAACGCATCGCCCGCGCGTGATCTTCTCGTCGACGGGCGGCGCCGTCTACGGTGACGCGAGCACTCCGCCGAGCCCGGAGGAATCGCCCAAGGATCCCGAGTCGCCGTACGGCATATCGAAACTCAGCGTCGAGTACTACCTCGCCTACTACGCTCGCACGCACGGCCTCGATACCGTCACGCTGCGCTACGCGAACGTCTACGGTCCGCGACAGGACCCAAGCGGGGAGGCCGGCGTCGTCGCGATCTTCTGCCAGCGACTCCTCGACGGCCGCCCGCTCACCGTCTATGGCACGGGCCAGCAGACGCGCGATTACGTATTCGTGACGGACGTCGCCGCTGCGAACGTCCTCGCCTCGACCGCCAAGCTCCCCGGCGTGCGGCGGCTGGACGATCGCGCCTTCAACATCGGCACCGGCATCGAGACGAGCGTGCTGAACCTGGCCGAGTCGCTCCAGCGCGCCGCGAAGGTGAGCGTGCCGGTCGAGTTCGCCCCCAAGCGCGACGGCGAGCAGCAGCGTTCGTCCGTGAAGATCGACAAGGCCGCCAAGATCCTCGGCTGGAAACCACAGATGAGGCTCGAAAAGGGTCTGGCACTGACGTACGCTTGGTTCAATAAACCCGGCTAATTTCGGTCTTCGGTCTTCGATCTTCCATCTTCGATCCTTCATCATGCTGCTCCCGCCCCAAGCCAGCTCCGCTATTCCCAGCACCCCCATCGAGCTCATCAAGAGCGCGAGCTACGTCACGCAGGGCGTACTGGTCCTCCTCGCCTGCCTCTCGCTGGTCAGTTGGGGAATCATGCTCGCCAAGTGGTTCGAATTCCGCCGCGTGTACAACGCCAGCGACGCCTTCCTCGCCGAGTTCGCGAAAGCCTCGCGACTGGAGCAGGTCGTCTCGCTCTCGAAGCGCGTCAAGCCGAGCCCGTACACCCGCGTGTTCGCCCGCGCGATCCAGTTCCTGCACGACACGACGCCCCCCGGGGCCGACGGCGGCAGCCCCCGCGGGCCGCTCAGCGGCTCGCAGGTTGAAGCGCTCCGCCTCCTGCTCGACGCCGAGTCGAATTCCGAGCGCGACCAGCTCGGCCGCTCGATCCCCGGCCTCGCGATCATCGGCTCGGCGAGCCCGCTCATGGGCCTGCTCGGCACGGTGCTCGGCGTCATCTCGGCGTTCCTCGGCATCGCCAAGAGCGGCGCCGGAAACCTCGGTGCGGTGGCGCCCGGCGTCGCGGAGGCGCTGACCGCCACGGCCGTCGCGCTCGCCGTCGCCATTCCCGCCGTGTTCGGGTATAACATTTTCGCGACGAAGCTCAACCGCTTCGACGGCGAGCTCGACGGCTTCGGATCAGAGGTGATCGCCCTGATGGCGCGAGAGGGGAGGATCTAGCATGCGCCGGCGCTCGCGCGGCGAACGCACGCCGCTGAACGCGGAGATCAACGTCGTCTCGCTGATCGACGTGATGATGCTGCTCATGGTGATCTTCATGATCACCGCGCCGATCATGCAGGGCGGGGTCGACGTAAAACTCCCGAAGACGGAGGCGATGCCGCTCGAGTCGAAGAGCGGCCTCGTGATTTCCATCACGCGCGACGGCGCGATCTACGCGGGCGAAACGAAGATGTCGCTCCGCGAGTTCCGCCTCTCGTTCAAGAGTCTCGCGGGAAAGCAGGGGAAGGACGGCGTGTATCTGCGCGCCGACCAGAACATCAACTACGGAGTGGTCGCGCAGGTGCTCGCGATCATTCAGGCGGCCGGCGTCACCAACCTCGGCTTCGTGACGGAGCCCGAGGAGGTCGTGAAATGATGACGCTGCGCCGTGCGCCCCGCTCACTGGCCGGGCCCATCGGCGCATCGGCGGTGCTGCACGCGGCGATCATACTTCCGTTCCTGCTCGTTCACGCGGCTTCGAGCGTATCGATGCCGCCGATGTACAAAGTGGAGCTGATCGCGGCGCCGGCGGGCGAGCGGGCGGTGGGCGTGGTCACGACCGCACCGGCGCCTGCCGTTCCGACGAAGGCGCCGCCCAAGGCCGTGACGAAAGAGACGAAGATGGTGAAGACCGCCGCCAAGACGAAGACGGCGGCGAAGCCGGTGCTGCAGGCCACGCCCAAGATGGCGACGAAACAGGAAGCCCCGGCGAAGAACGCGCCGAAGGCGGGCGGCGGCCCTGAGGGCGGCAAGGGTGCCGACGTGCAGGGCATCAAGACCGAAGGGATCGACTTTCCGTTCCCCGGATATCTTCAGAACATCGTCCGCCAGATCGCGCTGAACTTCTCTCCGAGAGGAAACGTCGGAGCGCTGCGCGCCGAGGTGTTCTTCATGATCCGTCGCGACGGCAAGGTGACGGGATTCAGGTTCATCAGCCGCAGCGGAAACTTCGCGTTCGACATCGAGGCGCAGGGCGCCGTCGACGCCGCGTCGCGCAGCTTCGGCACGCTCCCCGCCGGATACCCGGATGACGTCCTGCCGATCGTATTCAGCTTCGACCCCAGCAAACTGAAATGACCAAGCGACTTGCGGTTCTGCTGTGCTCTGTCGTCTGCCTTCTGCCCTCCGCCGTCCTGCGGTCGCAGGATACCGCGACCGTGAAGGGCGTGAGAATCGGATTGACCTACGCCCCGGGCACGCGGCCGGGCGTGCTCATCACTCCCGTCGGCGGCCCCAACGCCGACTCGGTACGAGTGATGCTTGCCCGCGACCTCGACTTCGGTGATCGCATCACCGTCATCCAGTCCGACGGCGGCGAGCCGCCCACCGGCACGCTGAACTATCCGGTCTACGCGTCCCTCGGCGCCGCAGCCGTCGTTCAGGCCTCGGTCACGCCGGCCGGATCGCTGCACGTCGTGGTGCACGACGTCGGCGGTGCGCGCGTGATGGACGTGGCGGATTATCCGCTCCCGGCGCCGGCACTCGGCGCTGAGTGGCGGCTCGCGGTGCACCGCGGTTCCGACGGAGTCGAGCGCGTCGTGACCGGTGCGAAAGGAATCGCGGCGACGCGCGCCGTGTTCGAGCACGAGGGCATGCTCTGGATCGTCGATTCCGACGGATCGCAGGCGCACGCCGTGTCGGGGACGGAGGGCGGCCTTTCTCCTGCCTGGCATCCGAGCGGCCGTTACATCGCGTACGATGAACTGGCCAACACGGGGCATCAGACGATCGTCGTTCGGGACTTCACGGGCGGCCCGTCGCGCCGATTCGCGACCCGCCATACCCTCAACATGTCGCCGGCGTTCTCGCCCGACGGAAACACGCTTGCGTTCGCCTCCGGCGACGACGGCACGGACATCTTTACGGTCGCGCCGTTCGGAAGCAGTTCGACCACTCGCTTGACGGCCGGTCCGGGCGCCACTTCGAACGCGAGTCCGAGCTTCAATCCCGACGGCCGGCAAATGGCGTTTACGTCCAGTCGACTCGGTCATGCCGAGGTGTATATTATGGATGCCGATGGCACCAACCAGGACCTGCTGACGACGACGTCGTTCGGAGACCAGCTGTACCGCTCCGATCCCGATTGGTCGCCGGACGGACGAAGGGTGGCGTTCCAGTCGCAGATCAGCGGTGTATTCCAAATCATGGCGATCAACTTGCGGGACCGGAGTGTGCAGGCTTTCACGAGCGAGGGACGCAACACCGAGCCTTCGTGGGCGCCTGACAGCCGCCATCTTCTGTTCAGTTCAACGCGCTCAGGGACCAGTCAGCTCTGGGTGCTCGACACCGAGTCGGGTCGCACACGCCAACTCACACGCGCCGGCAAGGCGCGGTTGGGCGCTTGGTCGCCCCGTCTCGACACCGGCCGCTAGTCGCCCGGGAATTGGCCTCTCCAATGACCTCCCCGCTTCGGAGAACAACCATGTTTGCTTATCGTCGCTCGATCGCCGCGGTTGCGCTCACACTCTTCGCGGTCTCCGCGTGCAAGAAGAAGCCCGAGCCCGCACCGGCACCCGCGCCCGCACCGGTCGCACCCGCTCCCGTCGCGCCGCGCATCAACCAGGACTCGATCGAGGCCGCGCGCCGCGCCGCCGACGCTGCCGCGGCGAAAGCCGCCGCCGACGCCGACGCGCGCCGCCGCGCCGCGGAAATGGAGTCGGTGCGCAACACGATCGCCGCAAAGGTCTACTTCGACTACGACAAGGACGAGATTCGCGACGACCAGAAGGCGACGCTCGACGCCAAGGTCGGCATCATGAACGCGAACTCGGCTGTGCGCCTGCGCATCGCCGGCCATACCGACGATCGCGGTTCGGACGAATACAACCTCGCGCTGGGCCAGCGTCGCGCCGCATCGGTGCAGCGCTATCTCGTGTCTCGCGGACTGACTGCGTCGCGCTTCGAGACCGTGAGCTTCGGCAAGGAACGGCCGGCCGCGCAGGGCGAGAACGAAGACGCGTGGTCGAAGAATCGCCGCGGCGAATTCGAGATCATCGCGGGCGGTGACAACCTGAGGATGCCTCGGTGATTCGTCGGTCGATCCGTGCCGCGATCGTCCCGGCCGTCATGCTGACGGCCGGGGCGTGTTTTGCCACGCGCAACGACGTGCGCACGCTGCAGGGCGACATCGCGGTGCTGCGCGCGGAGAACGCGCGGTCGGATTCCGTGCATCGCGCGCAGTTCCAGTCCGCCGCGATCCAGGCCGGCGCGCTGGCCGATTCGCTTCGCTCGCTGAACGCGTTCCTCGCGCGCTTCGCGTCGGATGTCTCGCGATTCAACGGCGACCTGTCGATCAACATGCACACCCTCGGGCAACAGCTGCTCACGCTCCAGGAACTCGCCGGACAGAACCAGAAGCGCCTGCAGGACGTGAGGGCGGAAATCGAGCGTCAGCAGTCGGAGCTCGCGACCGCGGCGCAGCCGAGCACGGTGCCCGGCGCGCCGGCCGCACCTTCGGGTTCCGTGCCGACTGGTCCCGCGCAACTGTACTCGATGGGGAAGTCGATGCTGGACCGGAGCAGCTATCCGGCGGCGCGCGCGGCGTTCGGAGACCTGCTCGAGCGGTATCCGGCGGACGATCTTGCGGGCGCTGCGCAGTACGGCATCGCGCGCAGCCTGGATCTCGAAGGCCAGGCCGCGGCCGCCGACTCGGCATACGCGCGTGTCGTCGAGAAGTATCCGAAGTCCGTGCTTGCGCCGAGCGCGCTGTACAAGCGGGCGATGGCGGCGAGACAGGCCAATCAGGCGGCGAACGCGAGGGCACTGTTCCAGCAGATCCTGGACAACTATCCGCACTCGCCCGAGGCCGCCACCGTCCCCGACCTTCTCAAGAAGCCGTGACGTAAGCGCGCCGCGCTTCTGCGGCGCTCCACGTCGGTAAACCTGGGACGACCACCTGGCACTCGATCAAGAAGGCACGTCCGCCGAAATGCCGTTCCTCGACCACCTCGAGGAACTGCGCTGGCGCATTCTCAAGAGCCTCCTCGCGATCGCGATCGCGTTCGTCTTCACGTTCTGGCTCTGCACCGCGTCGGGGCTCGACATCATCGCGATCGTGGTGCACCCGATCGTGCCGTACCTCCACGGGAAGAATCTCGTCTTCACCCACCCCGTCGAGCCGTTCACCATCCTGCTGCAGGCCGCCGGCGTGCTCGCCGTGGTGATCGCGGGGCCCGTTGTGGGGTACCAGGTCTGGGCGTTCCTGGCGCCCGCGCTCTCGAAGAAGGAACGAAAAGTCCTCATCCCCGTGCTCATCGCGGCGGCCGTGCTCTTCCTGGCCGGCATCGCGATGTCCGTGTTCGTGTTCGTGCCGGTGACGATGGGCCTGATGGACAAGCTTCCACATGGATCACTCGATGCGATGCTCACGGCGTCAGAATACTTCGGATTCCTGTTCGCCGTGTCGCTCGCGTTCGGCGTGATGTTCGAGCTGCCGATCGTCATCCTCGCGCTCACGGCGATCGGGCTCGTGACGCCGAAGTTCCTGACGAAATACCGGCGCCACGCGATCGTCGCGACGCTGATCGTCTGCGAGATCGTGACGCCCGGCGATTTCATCATCTCGACGCTCATGCTCTGGATCCCGGTGTACGGGCTCTACGAGATGAGCATCATCGTCTCGAGGTTCGTCTATCGCGCCCGGCTGAAACGCGAGCGGGAGGCGGAGATTTCGGGAGGCCTCGCGGGGTGATGCGCCGCCCGGGCGGCTCTCGCGTTCGCGTTCATATCCTGGCCGCGGCCGTCGTGTCCGTGCTGGCCCTCGCGGGCGGACCGCGTGAGGCCGGCGGGCAGGCCGGCACGACCGGTGCGGGCGCGCCGCCGCCGACCCAGCAGCAACGGCAACAGCCGCAGGGCGTGCCGGCGAAGAACCCGATGCGCACGGCCGCCGATTCGGCGCAGGCCCGCAAGGATTCACTCAAGAACGTGCCGCTCGTGAGGTGGGAACTGGCGGACTCGGTCGGGGAAGACCTGATGCGCCGCAAGGGGTACCAGCTCGTCCGCTACAAGGCCGACGAAGTCGTGTTCGGCGCGAGCGACAAGTCGATCACGCTCATGCGAAACGGGCCCGAGCGCGCAGCCGTGCAGCGCGACCCGATGACGCTGGTCGCGGACACCATCAGGTATTCCGACAGCTCGAAGACGGTGCTGGCGCGCGGCAAGCCGGACTCGATCGTCCTGCACGACCCATCCAGGAGCGACGATGTCTTCGCGGGCGGCCCCGACGGGCTGACCTACGACCTGCTGCGGAAAGAAGGGCGGGGCGGGGGCATCAGGTCGGCCGCAAAGAGCGGCGCGACCTGGTACGTCTATGCGGACAAAGCGGCATTCTCTGGCGACAGCGCCTCCGCACAGGGACAAGCCTTCTACGGCTTCAACGGCGACATCACGAGCTGCGACGACACGTTCCCGCACTACCACTTCCGCGCGACCGAGATCAAGCGCATCGGCGGCACGGTGATGGTCGCGCGCCCGGCGATCCTGTACATCCAGGACATCCCCGTGATGTGGTTCCCGTTCATCTTCCAGGACGCGCGCCCGGGACGCCACTCGGGAATCCTCACGCCGCAGTTCGGCCTCACGGAACTGCTGCGCAACAGCCCGGACTACCGCCGTACGGTCTACAACTCGGGCTATTACTTCGCGCTGAGCGACTACTACGACGCACAGGTCTCGATGGACTGGCGCAGCAGCGCGAAGGCCACCGACGTGGATCCGGGCTGGGTCTGGTACCACGGCACGCTCCACTACAAGTGGCTCAACCGGTTCCTCTCGGGGACGATCTCGGCCGCCGAGCAGGACCTGAGCACCGGCTCGTCGAACTTCACGCTCTCATGGCAGCACGCGCAGAACTTCTCGCTCGCGTCGCGACTGGCCATGAACCTGAACTACACATCGAATACCACGGTCCAGCGCCAGACCGCGATCAATCCCATCGCGCCGCTCGCCACCATCCTCTCGCAGATCGGCTACTCGCGGGACATGGGACCGATGTCGCTGCAGGTGGGCGGCGACCGGCGGCAGTACCCCGGCCGCCCGCAAGTCGACGCGAACTACCCGAGCGTCAACATCACGTCAAAGCCGATCAACGTGAACAGCTGGCTGCTCTGGACGCCGAGCTTCACGTTCACGTCCGCCCAGAGCCAGCACATCGATTCGCAGGGCGACTTCGCGTACCGCTACAACACGCTCTCCGACGGCACCATCGACAGTACGAAGGCCGATCGCAGCACGCGCAACACGCAGATGGCGATCAACACGCCGTTCAAGATCGGCGACTTCCAGGTCACCGCCGCCGTGCGCGCCGGCGACACCGAGGACGATTACCCGCAGCGACGCACGATCCTCAATCCGCTCGACACGGCCGCACGAACGGTGCGCGTATACCAGCGGACGTATCTCGAGACGGTGGATTTCGACCTGAGCGTCGCGACGCCGCAGCTCATCAAGAGCCAGTGGAACATCTCGCCGAACGTCTCCATCTCCAACGTCGACCCCGGCGCGTACTTCGTGCGCAGCGAGCGCACGGGCTCGGCCTGGGTCTCGCAGAGCAAGCGGCTCTCGTACGGCCTCAGCATCTCGCCGACGTTCTACGGGCTGTTCGACGGCTTCGGGCCGGTCACCAAGTGGCGCCACTCGATCACGCCGTCGTTCTCGTTCTCGTTCTCGCCGGCGCAGGCCGTGAGCGCGCAGTATCTCGAGGCGACGGGCCGCTCGCCGATCGGGTACCTCGGCGATCTGGCGCAGAAGCAGGTAACGCTGGGGCTCTCGACCAACATCGAGGCGAAGCTGAGGCAGGGCGGTGATTCCGACGTCACGCATCCCGAAAGCGCGAAGAAGCTGAAGGTGCTGTCGCTGACGTTCACGTCGCTGACCTGGGACTTCCAGCGAGCGCAGGAAACGCACAAGACCGGATTCAGCACGGACAACTTCGGCTATACGCTGCGCTCCGACCTGCTGCCCGGCTTCGACTTCGGCTCCGACTACTCGCTCTTTCAAGGCAGCGTCCTGAGCGACTCGGCGAAGTTCGCCCCGTATCTCACGAGCATACGTGCGACCTTCACCCTCGATGCGAAGTCTCCGGTCGTGCACATGTTCGCGAGGCTGCTCGGCGTCGCGCCGCCGCCGCCGAACAGCTACGGGCGCGACACGACGGGAACGCTGCAGCGGCAGGGAATGAACCAGTCGGATGCGACGATCTCGCAGATGCAGACGGTGACCGGCCCGAACAGTCCGCAGTCGCTGATGCAGGTGCCGACCAACCAGGGCTTCAACGCGTCGATCACGTTCACCAAGAACCAGCAGCGTCCGCCGGTCGGCGCCAACGTGATCCCGTTCGACCCGACCGCTCAGTGCGCCACACTGCAGCAGGTCAACCCGGTGCAGTACGACCTCTGCGTGCGCCAGGCGCTCGCGGCGCCGCCGGTGGACGCGACCAACTCGACGACCACGGCGGGCGGATCGGTCATCCGGTACCCGCCACAGATGAACGTGATGTTCCGCACGGCCTTCAACCTCACCGAGAAGTGGAGCGCGAGCTGGGATACGAACTACGACCTCCAGCTGAACCAGTTCGGCGCGCAGACGATCTCGCTCGCGCGCGACCTGCACGACTGGCGGGCGGTGTTCGGGTTCACGCAGGCGCCGAACGGCAACTTCTCCTTCACGTTCTTCATCTCGCTGAAGGCCGAGACGGACGTCAAGTTCAACTACAACCGGAATGACTACCGGCAGCCGTAGCGAGAAGCGGCACGTCGCCCATCGCCGGCGGTCCCGCAGTTTCCCCATCCATCCTCCGCGAGTATTCTTGAGAGGATGACTTCCTCACCTGTCTCCATCGACGGCCGCACCCTCACCATCGCGCAGGTTCGCACGGTGGCGGAGGACGGCGCGCCGGTGTCGGTCCATCCGTCGGCAAGCGCGCGAATGGCCGTCACGCGCCGCGTGGTGGAGGACATCGTCGCCCGCAACGAGGTCGTGTATGGCGTGACGACGGGGTTTGGCAAGCTCTCCGACGTGGCCATCCCGCCGGACAAGCTCGCCGCGCTGCAGGTGAACCTCGTGCGCAGCCATGCGGCCGGCGTGGGCGCACCGCTGCCGCGGCGCGAAGTGCGCGCCATGATGCTGCTGCGTGCGAACGTCCTCGCGAAGGGATTCTCCGGCGCCCGATCCCAATTGCCCGATCTGCTCTGCGCGATGCTCAACGCCGATCTCTGGCCGCCGGTGCCGGAGCAGGGCAGCGTTGGCGCGAGCGGCGACCTCGCTCCGCTCGCGCACCTGGCGCTCGCACTCATTGGCGAGGGCGACCTCTTCCGCGGTCCGTCGGCGGATCGCGGTGCGGCCGCGGCGCTGCTCGGGAAGGCCGGGCTTGCTCCGATCGTCCTCGGTCCCAAGGAAGGGCTCTCGCTCATCAACGGCACGCAGGCGCACACGGCGGTCGCCGCACTCGCCGTGGGCGACGCCCGCACGCTCTGGCACACCGCGCACGTCGCCGGCGCCGCGTCGCTCGAGGCGCTGCTCGGCACGCCGACCGCGTTCGACGCGCGCATCCAGGACGCCCGCGGCCAGATGGGGCAGGCGGCTTCGGCCGCGCTCCTGCGATCGCTGCTCTCGGGCAGCGCCATCCGCGAATCGCACCGCATCGGCGACCCGCGCGTGCAGGATGCGTACGCGCTGCGCTGCATGCCGCAGGTGCACGGCCCCGTGCTCGACGCGATCGCGTTCGCCGAGGGCGTGATCTCGCGCGAGCTGAACGCCGCGACGGACAACCCGCTCGTGTTCGACGACGGCACGATGCTCTCGGGCGGAAACTTCCACGGCCAGGCCGTCGCGATGGTGCTCGATTTCCTCGCGATCGCGATGACGAACCTCGCGACGATGTCGGAGCGGCGCACCGACCGCCTCCTGAATCCGGACCTGAACGAGGGGCTGCCGCCGTTCCTCGCGCGCGATGCGGGCCTGCACTCGGGCTTCATGATGGCGCAGGTGACCGCCGCGGCGCTCGCGAGCGAGTGCAAGGTGCTGTCGCATCCGTCGAGCGTGGACACGATCCCCACCGACGGCGGCAAGGAAGATGTCGTCCCGATGGCGATGGGCGCGGCCTGGAAGCTGCGCCGGATCGTGCGCAACGTGCAGCACATTCTTGGCATCGAACTCATGTGCGCGATGCAGGGGATCGACTACCTGCGCCCGATGCGCTCGAGCACCGGCGTCGAGCGCGCGCACGCCAGGGTTCGCGCGCTGGTGGCGACCCTCGGCGACGACCGCGTGCTCGCCGGCGACATCGCGGCGCTCGCCGACGCGGTCGCGCGCGGAGAATTCACGGAGACCGCCGCATGACCGGCGCGATCGCGGAGCCGGCGGCGCGCGTCGTGCGCGCGCCGCGCGGCAGCACGCTCAGCTGCAAGGGATGGCAGCAGGAGGCTGCCCTGCGCATGCTCATGAACAACCTCGACCCCGAGGTCGCGGAGCGTCCGGGCGATCTCGTGGTGTACGGCGGAACGGGAAAGGCCGCGCGCAACTGGGAGTGTTTCGACGCGATCGTCGCCGCCCTTCGCGCGCTCGAGGGCGACGAGACGCTCCTGGTGCAGAGCGGGAAGCCCGTCGCGGTGTTCCGCACGCACGCGCATGCGCCGCGCGTGCTGATCGCGAACTCGAATCTCGTGGGCCGCTGGGCGACGTGGGAGCACTTTCGCGAGCTCGAGCGGCTCGGCCTCATGATGTACGGCCAGATGACCGCCGGTTCGTGGATCTACATCGGGTCGCAGGGAATCGTGCAGGGGACGTATGAGACCTTCGGCGCGGTCGCGCGCGCGCACTTCGGCGGTTCGCTCGCCGGGCGCTTCGTGCTGACGTCCGGGCTTGGCGGCATGGGCGGCGCCCAGCCGCTCGCGGCCACGATGCAGGGCGCGGCGTTTCTCGGCGTGGAGGTGGACCCCGCGCGTATAGAAAAACGACTCGCCGCCGGGTACTGCGACCGCATGACCGAGTCGCTCGACCAGGCGCTCGTGTGGATCGACGAAGCTCGCGCGAGCAAGGCCGCGCTGAGCGTCGGGCTCGTGGGAAACGCCGCGGACGTGCTTCCCGAGCTGGTCGCGCGCGGCGTCACGCCGGATGTGGTCACGGACCAGACGAGCGCGCACGACATGCTGAACGGCTATGTGCCCGCGCTGATGTCGCTCGACGAGGCGGCGGCGCTTCGCACGAGCGATCCCGCCGCGTACATCGCCCGAGCGACGCGCGACGCCGTGGTGCACGTCCGCGCCATGCGGGCGATGCAGGACCGCGGAGCGATCGTGTTCGACTACGGCAACAACATTCGCACGGTCGCGTTCGACGCGGGCCTCGCCGACGCGTTCACGATCCCTGGATTCGTTCCGGAGTACATCCGTCCGCTCTTCTGCGAAGGGAAAGGCCCGTTCCGCTGGGCCGCGCTCTCCGGCGATCCCGCTGACATTGCACGCACCGATCGCCTCGCGCTCGAGCTCTTTCCGCGTGACACACACCTGCGGACCTGGATCGAGAAGGCGCAGGAGCACATCCGCTTCCAGGGGCTCCCCGCCCGCATCTGTTGGTTGGGGCAAGGTGACAGGGCAAGATTCGGGGTCGCGATCAACGACCTCGTGGCGAGCGGCGAGATCAGCGCGCCGATCGTGATCGGCCGCGACCACCTCGACACGGGAAGCGTCGCCTCGCCGTTCCGCGAGACGGAAGGAATGAAGGACGGCAGCGACGCGGTCGCGGACTGGCCGATTCTCAACGCGCTGCTGAACGTCGCGAGCGGCGCGAGCTGGGTGAGCTTCCATCATGGCGGCGGCGTGGGCATCGGCAACTCGCTGCACGCGGGACAGGTGATCGTCGCCGACGGCACGAGCGAGATGCGCGTTCGGCTCGAACGCGTGCTCACGAACGACCCGGGCATCGGCGTCGTGAGACATGCGGACGCCGGATACGAGACCGCGCGCGAGACCGCGCGCAAGAACGGAATCAAGATGCCGATGGACGGAACCGCGATCGAAGATGGAAGATCGAAGATGGAACCTTGATGAGGTCGATCTTCCATCTTCCATCTTCCATCGTCGGTCGATGTTAAGTAAGAACTACCGTCCCTGGCACCTGATCCCCTTCGCATACAAGTACGCAAAGCTGCGCGCATTGCGAAGGCCCGTTCTGGTGCACTTCGAAGTGACCATGCGGTGCAATGCGGGCTGCGACTTCTGCGACTACTGGAAGACCGATCCGGCGAACAAAGCCCGTGAACTCGGCTCGTTCGCGGATGCGGCCAGGCGATTCGCCCCGATGATGATCACCTTCACCGGCGGCGAGCCGCTGTTGAGGAAGGACCTCGAGGACATCATCGCCGAAGTCGATCGCGCCGCGCCGTTCACATATCTCACGCTGATCACGCACGGCGGCATGCTGTCGCTCGAGCGCGCGCAGGCGCTCTGGGACTCCGGCCTCGACCAGATCAACGTCTCGCTCGACTATCTCGACGAACGTCACGACACGGCCCGCAAGATCCCCGGCCTCACGGCGAAGATCCTCTCGGTCGTTCCGCAAATGGCCGCGCGCGGCATGACCGTGCGTTTCAACACGGTCATCAAGGACGACAACATCGACGACGTGATGCCGATCGTGCGCCACGCGGCGTCGGTCGGCGCGGGCGTGAACCTCTCGGTCTACACCGACTTCAAGAACGGCAACGCCGCGCACCTCATCCGCGGCGGCCAGCTCGCGCGCGTCGAGGCGCTCACCGCCGAACTGCTCGCGTACAAGCGCCGCCACCGGGGCGTGCTCAGCAACTCGGACTGGTACATCGCGCAGATCCCGCGCTATCTGCGCGGCGAAATGACGGAGCCGTGCAGGGCGGGCGAGACGACGATCCACATCGATCCGTCGGGCCATGTGAGGCGCTGCCCCGACTTCCCCGTGGAGCACCACTGGTCGGAGCACACCCGGTACGAGCCGATTTCGTGCAACAAGTGCTATTACGCATGCCGGGGGGAGGCGCAGGCGCCGCTCACCCTCAGCCGCTTCCGCGACCTGGCCGGGAAGGGCTGACCGGGCCCGGCATGAACCGGCCATTCCGAAACCCGACGGGCCTCGGTAGCGTACTGTTTACCATGCCACAGGGCGCCACCAAGACCGCCACGCCGCCTCCGATCCCACAGACTCCGACCGTCACCGTGCCGGGGTCCGACGGCAAGCCGATCGCAATTCCGATCCCGGTCACGCAGCACGACGTGGACGTGTTGCTCAGCCGCCGGAGCGAGCTCGGGACGCAGATGAACTCCGCCAACGGCCGGCGCAACGAACTCTCCCGGTCGCTGCGCAACGCACGGCCGGGACCCGATCAGGCCGGCATCGAAACACGCATCTCGCAACTCGACGCTCGGATTATGTCGATCGAGTCCGAAATGGCCGGGGTTGGTCGCGCCCTCTCGGCGGCGCCGAGCGGCCTGCAGCAGACGACGAGCTCGACCGCACCATCGCCGCGCTTCGGCCCGCTCACCTCGAACCAGATTACCGGCCTTGGAGTCGTCGGCATCATCTTTGTCGCCGCTCCGCTGGTCATCTCCATGGCCTTGATCGCCATGAAGCGCGCCACCCGTCCCCCCGCGCCGCAGCTCCCGAAGGACGTCTCCGGCCGCCTCGAGCGCATGGAGCAGGGAATCGAGGCCGTTGCGCTCGAAGTTGAGCGCATCGGTGAGGGACAGCGCTTCGTCACGCAGTTGATGAGCGACCGCGCCCAGCGCGCCGCGCTGCCCGAGGGAGTTCCTCGTACGTAAGGGCGAGGGGTGAGGGGATCAAGAACGGCGACGGGTGACGGGTGAGCGGCGACTTGGCGAAGCGCGAGGGGTGAGGGGATTAAGAACGGTGAGGCGTGGGCGGGTTGAGGTTACCAGGGATCGAACTTTCGACCGCTGTTCTTCCTAAGCCTCGTCAGCAGCCCGAGCAGCATGCGACGGATCCTCGCGAGGCGCGCGATCCTGTCGTCGAACGCGGCGCGATCGATTGACGACGGAAGCGTTTGATACCACGTGAGCGCCTCGCGCGCCGATCCCAGCGCGTACGAAAGAAATCGAACCCGATCCGCCGTAGTCGGCCGGCCATACCCTTCTGCGATATTGGCGGCGATCGATCCTACCGAGGTGAGAAGCTGCTCCTTCATCGCCGCGTACGAACCGGGCACTCCCGCTTCGATCACGTCAGCGCGGACTCGATCAGCCAGGTACAGCGCCTCGCGATAGGTGTCCAACCGCCAGAGTGGATCACCCGTGAACGCGTCGGGCTGCCGCGCCTGCCACTCCAGCAGCGCCTCGTCGGTGCAGTCGTTCTTCATGCGAGGCAAGTTGCACATCCGGCAACCTCATCGCGTCACCAAATGCTTGCACACATGTCGTTCGCTTTCCGCCTCGCCCCTGACCCGTCGCCAAGTCGCCGCTCACCCGTCACCCGTCGCGGTTGTTGAGCCCCCTCACCCCTCACCCCTCGCGCTTCGCCAAGTCGCCGCTCACTCGTCGCCGTTGTTGAGCCCCCTCACCCCTCGCGCTTCGCCAAGTCGCCGCTCACCCGTCACCCGTCGCCGTTCTTAATCCCCTCACCCGTCGCCGTTGTTGAGCCCCCTCACCCGTCGCTCTTCGCCACATAGATTCGATGCAGATGCCCACGCAAACGCTCTTCATAAACGCGTCCCAAATCGTCACCTGCTCCGGCCCGCCTCGCGCCCGCCGCGCAGCCGAGTTGCGCGACGCCGGCGTCCTCACGAACGCCGCCGTCGCAACCGAAGGCGAACGGATCGTCGCCGTCGGCCCGCAGGATCAACTCGAACGCGAGCACCCGAAGGCCACCCGCATCGACTGCGAGCGCGGCGTCCTCACGCCCGGCCTCGTCGATTCGCACACCCACGGCATTTTCGGCAAGCCGCGATTCGAGGAACAGGAACTCCGCGCCGCGGGCCTCGGCTACATGGAAATCGCGAAACAGGGCGGAGGAATCCACAGCTCCGTCCGCGACCTTCGCGTGCGCACGGAAGACGAACTCTTCGCGCTCGCGCTGCCGCGAGTCCGGCGACTCGCCGCGTACGGCACCACCACCGTCGAACTCAAGAGCGGCTACGGCCTGACCCTCGACGATGAACTGAAGTCGCTGCGCGTCATCCGGCGGCTCCAGCACGCGCTCGCCATTCGCATCGTCCCGACGTTCCTCGGCGCGCACGAGATTCCCCTCGAGTACCGCGCGAAGCCGCGCACGCGCCAGGAGTACATCGCGCTGGTGGTGGACGAGATGATCCCGCGCGTGGCGCTCGAGAAGCTCGCGACCTTCGCCGACATCTTCTGCGAGCCCGGCGTCTACACACTAGACGAGTCCCGGAAGATCCTCGGCGCCGCGCGCACGCACGGCCTCGCGCTCAAGCTCCACGCCGACGAACTCGAACCGGGCGGCGCCGCCGAGCTCGCGGCCGAACTCGGCGCGACCAGCGCCGACCACCTGGCCGCGATCTCCGACGCCGGCATCAAGGCCCTTGCCGCAAGCCAGACCGTGGCGACGCTCTTGCCGGGCACGATGCTGTTCCTCGGAAAATCGAAGCAGGCACCAGCCCGTGCCCTGATCGCAGCGGGCGCCGCCATCGCCCTCGCCACCGATTTCAATCCCGGCACCTCGCCCACGGTGAACTTCCCGCTGATGCTCACGCTCGCGGTGAGCCAGCTCCACCTGTCGGTCGCGGAGGCCCTGATTGCGGCCACCACGAATGGCGCCGCGGCGCTCGGGCTGGCCGCCGAAACGGGCCAGCTGAGCCCCGGTTTCTCGGCCGATCTTGCCCTCTTCGACATCGGCGACATCCGCGAGCTCCCTTATTGGTACGGAGACCAGCGGTGCCGTCGTTCCTGGGCGCGCGGGAACGCTTGTCACGGCTAGGGCGCACGGCGTAGCTTTCGGCACAATGGCTAACGTCGCTACGCTGAGAAAAAGGGCCGCCGATTTCGAGCAGAAGAAACAGCTCGACAAGGCCATCGCGGCGTACCGGGAAATCCTCGACATCTTCGATGCCGGCGGCGACGACAACATCGACGTCGGCCTGTACAACCGTGTCGGCGACCTCCTCGTGCGGCAGGGCAACACGCCCGACGCCGTCACGCTGTACGAGCGCGCGGTCGACCTCTACGCCGAAGGCGGGTTCTTCAACAACGCCATCGCGCTCTGCAACAAGATCCTGCGCACCTCTCCCGGGCGCGCGACGGTCTACTACAAACTGGGCAAGATCAGCGCCGCGAAGGGGTTCAACGGCGACGCGAAGTCGAACTTCCTCGAGTATGCCGACCGGATGCAGAAGGTCGGCCAAATGGAGGAGGCGTTCCGCGCGCTGAAGGAATTCGCGGACCTCTGCCCCGATCAGGACGACATCCGGCTGATGCTCGCCGAGCAGCTCACGAAGGCCGACCGCAAGACGGAAGCCCTCGACCAGCTGCAGTTGCTCTATGCGCGCTACGACGGCGCGGGGCGCGCCGCGGAAGCGCAGGCGACGTTCGAGCGCATGAAGGCGATCGACCCGAACGCCCAGGCGAAATCGGGGGCGGCGGGCAAGCGCGCCAAGAGCGACGACCTCGTCTTCATCGACCTCGACGCGCCCACCCCGCGCGCCTCGCGCCTCACGCGCGGCATCAGCACGAAGATCGAGATGGTGCCGACGCCGACGCCGACGCCAACGCCAACGCCAACGCCGACGCCAACGCCAACGCCGACGCCAACGCCAACGCCAACGCCAACGCCAACGCCGACGCCAACGCCAACGCCGACGCCAACGCCAACGCCGACGCCAACGCCGACACCGACACCGACGCCGACGCCGACGCCGACGCCGACACCGACACCGACGCCGACGCCGACGCGGCCGGTCGAGATCGTGCCGACGACCGTCGACGATGCGGCGCCCCAGGACAGCCGTCCGTCCTCGGGCGCGATCCTCGGACTCGAGACGACGTCGATGAACGACGCGGCGATCGTCGAGCCGGCTCCGCTGCCGGCAAGCGAATTCGCGGAGATCGTCCTGAGCGCGATCCCCGAGGCCCCGGCCGGTAAGCACGCGACCGGGAGCGATCTCGCGCTCCCCGGCGACCTGCCGATGATCGATCTCGACGGAACGCCGGCCGCCGGCAGCGCGCGCGTCTCCGACGCCTCGACGGTGCCGACGATCGACCTCGACCTCCCGATGCTCGAGGTGAACGATCTGGGCGAGGCACGGGCGGAGAGAAAGTCCGCCGAGATCATCGCGCGGGAGTCCGAGGAACTCATCGAGCTCGTCGCGGAGGCTCCGGAGACGCCGACCGCGTTCTCCGACGTGACGGCCGAGCAGATGAAGGAGCTGCCGCCTCCGGTGCGCCGCACGACGTCGCTGCTCGCGAACTCGGTGGGGGTGCTCCGCGTCCGGCTCGAGGACGAGCCCGACAACTGGGCCCTGCATCGGCAGTTCGCCGAGGCGCTGCTCGACGACGGTGACCGCGAGGGCGGCCTCAAGGAACTCGAGGCGGCGCTGGTCGGATTCGAGAAGGCGGCCGATCTCGAGGCGGCACGCTCGATCGCCGACGAGATCATCCGCCTGAATCCCGGGTCGGTGCGGCACCACCAGAAGCGTGTCGAGTACGCGTTCCGCTCGAACGACAGGCCGCGTCTCGCCGAGGCGTACGTGGAGCTCGCCGACGCGCTCTTCCGCGATGGCCAGGCCGAGAAGGCGAAGCAGGTCTATCAGCGCGTGCTCGAGCTCTCGCCCGACGACCTTCGCGCGCACGCCGCGCTCGAGTCGTTCGGCACGCCGCCCATCCCCACCGAGGTTCAACCCGCGCCCCGTTCCTCGTCGCGCCCGACGCGCGCGACGCGGGCGGCGCGCCTCTCCACTCCGTCGAAGGGCGGACGGCGCTACACGGCCGCACTCGACGCATCGCTGTTGCCGCCGCTCGACGAGCCCGCCGCCGCTGCCGCCAGCCCGAGCGGGGGCGACGACGACTTCGTCTCGCTCGGCGACTGGTTGCGCGATGAAGAGGGCCCGAAGTCCACGCGCATGGTGGTGGACGAGGAGGCGCCGACCGGCGACGAACAGGCCGACTTCGCCGACATGCTCAAGAAGTTCAAGCAGGGCGTCGCCGACAACGTCGACGCGGAAGACCACGAGGCGCACTACGACCTCGGTGTCGCCTACAAGGAGATGGGACTGCTCGACGAGGCGATCTCCGAGTTTCAGAAGGCGATTCGCAGTCACCTGAATCGCGTGCGCACCTACGAGGCGCTCGGCCAGTGTTTCCTCGAGAAGAAGCAGCTGCCGGTCGCCGCGACGATCCTGCAGCGCGCGCTCAGCGAGCCCGGCGCGCGCGAGGAACAACTCGTCGGCGTGCTCTACCTGCTCGGCTACATCAACGAGTCGCTCGGCAAGCCTGCGGAGGCGAAGGGCTACTACGAGCGCGTGTTCGGCGTGGACATCCAGTTCCGCGACGTCGGCGACCGGCTGAACGCGGTAGACAAGGCGCTCGCGTCGTGACGATCAGCGAGCGGTTGCGCGCGCCGGTCGCATCCGCGCTTCTCGACATCCAGGCGCCGGTCCGCGCCGAGCTCGACCGCGTGCCCGCCGAGATATGGCGCATCGTGAAGGCGGACGCGCCGATCATCGCCGCGGTGAACGCGCACCTGATGGGGATGAAGGGGAAGATGCTGCGTCCCACGCTCTTGCTGCTCTCGAGCGCGCTCGAGGACCGCTCGGCACCCCGCGCCGTATCGATGGCGGCGGTCGCCGAGCTCGTGCACCTCGCGAGCGTCGTGCACGACGATTCGGTCGATCACTCGAACGTGCGCCGCGGCCAGCCGACGATCAACGCGCTCTTCTCGCACCAGATCGCGGTGATCATGGGTGACTATCTCTACTCGCGCGCCCTCGCGGAGCTCGTGCGACTCGAGGATCTCGAGCCGCTGCGCGCGTTCACGTCGGCGTCGAACGAGATGACGCTCGGCGAGATGCGCCAGCTTTCGTCGTACGACGCGCTCGGTTTTTCGGAGTGTGATTATTTCGCGCTGAACCGTGCGAAGACCGCCTCGCTGCTCGGCGCCGCGTGCGAGGTGGGCGCGCTGTGCGGCGCGCCGCGGCATCGTGCGGCGTTGCGACGGTACGGCGAGCAGCTTGGCATGGCGTTCCAGCTCGCGGACGACCTGCTCGACTACACGGCGACCGAAAGCGTCACCGGAAAGCCGAGCGGCAATGATCTGCGGGAGCATAAGGTGACGCTGCCGCTGATCGCCGCGCTGCCGTCGATGTCGGGGGCGCAACGCGCGCCCGTGGACGCGCTGTTCGAGAGCGCCGTGCCCGACGATGCGCAGATCGCGGAGGTCGTGGGGATCGTTACGGAGTGTGGCGGGCTCGAGTATGCACGCCGCAAGGGCGAGGAGTTCGCGCAGGAAGCCGAGGAGGCG
>JADGQS010000103.1 GCA_017881585.1 Gemmatimonadaceae bacterium
GTGGGGCATCACCGACGAAGCGATCGGGAAGGTGCACGCGCCGGTCGGGCTGTCGATCGGGGCCGACACGCCGGAAGAGATCGCGGTGAGTGTGGTGGCCGAAATGATTTCAGTCCGGCGATCGGGATCACGCCGGCGGGGCGGCTTGGAAATACACGCAGACGGAGCGCACGGCGGGGACACCGCCAGGGAGCACTAATGCCAGCAGCATCGAAGTTGTCGGACATCGAGATCCAGCGCGAGCTCGGAACGCTGGCCGGCTGGACACGGAAGGGCGAATCGTTGGTGAAGACGTTCTCGTTCCCGACGTTCATGGCCGGGATCGGGTTCGTCGATCGTGTCGCGGTGGCGGCCGAGAAGATGGACCATCACCCCGACCTGGATATCCGTTACACCAAGATCGCGGTGACGCTGTCGACGCACTCGGCGGGTGGGATCACGGGCAACGACGTCGCGCTGGCGCGAGAAATGGAAAAGATCGCGGGGCAGTGATGATGGGCATCTACATCCTCCAGGACGCGCTTGAGGCCGTCCCTTAGTACGACAGTGACAGCGCGGGCACGCGAGCGGGTCGACCTCGAAGATCTGCCGCAGGAGCGTCGCCCACCGGCGCGTGGCCTCGGTGGGCGCGAGCCGCGATGCGGTGACGATTTTGTCTATTTTGCTGCCGCCTTTGCCTGCGCAAATACCGGGAAAAGTATCGCGGCGGTGCCGCCAGCCACCTTATCCAAATTCTCCTCGGACAACTCAGTCGGCGTGGCCTGAATGGTCGGATCCGCCTGCACCGCCGCATCGCTGATGTCTTGGCCCTTCTTCTTGCCTTGATCTTCTGACATGGTGTTACCTCTCATCTTCAGCTCGGCAGCAGCCCTTGATTTGTCGTTGTTCACCCGGGCCGCGAGAAGGTGTTCTGGAACTTCGCCGACAGCATGCACGACGATGCGGAAGGCGCCCGACTTCGCACGGACGCAATATCTGGCTGACCAATCCGCATGTCGTCGGCAGCCAGTTCTTGCGTCATCTCCTTCACAAATTACCTCATTCCCGCGGGCCGCGATGTGACCCTGGGCACCTATCCGGGATAGTTGGCATGAACTCCGCCGATAGTGTGACCTGCGGCACCCGGCGTGATGTGCCGGGGGCCGCCTGGAGCCAGTCCGCTCCCGTTGCATTGCTGCTGATTTGTCCAGCTATGCGGCGTCAACTGGACGGGGGAGCTTACCGCCGGAGTCGCTCGCCGGCGCCGGTCGTGGATACTGACACGGCTTGCTATACCATTTGAATATCTCCCGACGGCGTCAACGAGTGACTGACTATCGCGGGTTCAGTCTTTCGGCCGTCCCTCGCCCGGAATCAGTATTTCAAAGTCGGCCAGTTTGCGGACGAGTCCTGCGCTCAGTCTGATTCCTTCCCGTTGCTCGATCAGCGACATCGACTCCACCGTGGAACGCCCGTCGAAGTACGGCAACGCGGATATCAGGCTCCTGGGACACGAGAGTGGGTCGGTCGCGCTGTAGGTCGTAACGCGCCACGACGCGTGTCCCATCTGCGAGACACTCATGCGCCCGCGTTCCAGAAACGGTGGCAAGTCCTTCGACATGAGCCTGGAGTACGCGTCACGAACCAGCCGCTCGCAAATCCTGAGTTCCGTTCCGCCGATCGCAAGGATGTCCGGCCACTCGAGACCGTCGACCAGCCGCGCGGCCTCCCGGTAGAACTCCTGCTCGCGTCCTGACCATGTTCCCCAGGCCATGTCATACAGGCGGCGGTCCACTTTGCCGTCCAACGCCAAGCCGTTGGGCTGATGATCCGGCGTGCACGAAGGGTTCGACGAGAACAGAAACCCGAGCGCCTCCACGCCAACGTCGAGTTCGTACACGCACCACTGCGCAAGGCTCTGTTCGGTGGCCAAGAGCAATCGCTGGAGTGATTTCCAGAATTTCGAGCCCACCGCACCGCGCACATGTTTGCAATAGAATGTCGTACACACCGACTCCCGATGTTTCCAGATGCCGCAACGTCCGCCTCCCTCTTCCAGGTAGTGCGGGCATCGCAAGGTCTTGCTGCGTCCGAAGGCTTCTGTCGACGTGGCGGCATAGAGCGAGCGAAACGTCAGCGGTGGACCCACCCCGAGCGGCGTGACGGCAAGGCCCGCGCCGAGTCGCGCTTCAACACTCCGGCGTCCTTGGGCGCAGAGCGCATCGTCATCACGCAGGATGCGGCCAACGAGAAAGTTCGGCAGCGTGGGCGTGAACGTGCAGCACTTGGTCTCGGGATTGTAGAACAGCTCCGAGCCGGAACGCTGCGTGATGTCCGCCGAACACATGGCGCAATCGGCGCACGTCGCGTCGGTTTCGTCGGGAATGCGATCCGAGAGCACGTGCTCCATCCATCGTGCATAGAGCGGCGGCAGCGTGCTGGTGGCATTGCTGAACATCGGTCGTAGTCGATCCGGGTTCTGGTTTCGTAGTCCTTCGCGGCGCACAAGTCACGTCACGAGGTCGGGGATCGCCACGCTCAGCCTACGGCCTCCGGTCGGTCCTGCCGTCCAGAACCTTCTTCCTCCACGCCGCGTCCAACACTGGGGGGCCGACCGAGGCGCCGCCCGCCACCTTCTCCAGGTCCTGTTCCGACAATTCGACGGTCGATTTCGCCGCACCGTCTTCCTTCGCGGCCGCATCACTGATGACTTGGCTCGCCTTCTTCTCTTGCTCTGCCGACATGGTGGTTCCCTCGTTCTCAGTTCGAATGCAGCCCCGCAAATGCAGTTGTTCACCCGGGCCGCGAGAACGTGTCCTGCAACGTCGTCCACAGCATTCACAACGCTTCAATGCGCACGCGCGACATCGCACGGGCGCTCCGGGACGATCCATGATTGACGAAACGAAGTGCCGCGAGACCCGCGCCGCTCTCACCCGACATCCCCAACCTGCGGCAAGCGCACGCCTCCCCAGGGTGATCCGGGGTTCGCAACTTCAGACCTTTATCTCGTGTGTTTCCCACGAGAGTTTGATGGGTGGTGTGGTTGGAGTGGTTGTGGTTCCCCCCGCCACCTTTTCCAAATCCTCGTCCGACAAGACAGTCGGCTTGGCCGGAGTCACTTCCTTCACGGCCGCATCACTGATGACATGGCTCGCCTTCTTCTCTTGCTCTGCCGACATGGTGGTTCCCTCGTGCTCAGTTCGAATGCAACCCCGCAAATGCAGTTGTTCACCCGGGCCGCGAGAAGGTGTCCTGGAACTTGGCCGACAATATTCACGACAATGATACCCGCTGCTCTCTCACTATACGTCATTCCTTCGGGCCGCGATGTGACCCACGCCCAATTCCCCTCAATCGCATCGGGAATCGGGGTGATTCCAGCACCGCCGGCCAACCTCGAACGACGTGACCGTGTTGCGCGATGAAGGCGGACGGCTGTCGCGTCGATCAGTCGCCCCTCACGCCAACTGCCGCGCCGCCAGCCGCGCGAACACGCCGCCCTGCTTGAACAGGTCGTCGGGCGCGCCCCATTCGACCACCTTGCCATCCTCTATCACGTAGACGCGATCGGCATGCTGAATGGTGCTCAACCGGTGCGCGATCACGATGCGCGTCGCGTGCATGCGGCCGAGACTCTCCGTCACCACCTTCTGCGTGCGGTTGTCGAGCGCCGACGTCGCCTCGTCGAACAGGATGATCCGCGGCTTGTGCACGAGAGCGCGCGCGATGAGCAGGCGCTGGCGCTGTCCACCCGACAAGGTGGATCCGCCCTCGGAGATCACGGTGTGCATCTTCATCGGCATGTCGCGCACGTCATCGGCGAAGCCGGCCATCTCCGCCGCCTCCCACGCGTCGTCAAGCGTGAGCGGGGACGAACCGATGATGTTCGTGAAGATGTCGCCCGCCATGAGGCGGCTGCCCTGCAGCACGACGCCCATCTGGCGCCGCACCGCGCCGACGTCGATGGTCGCGAGGTCCTGCCCGTCGAAATAGACCGCGCCGGTCTCCGGCGCCTCGAAGCCGAGCAACAGGCGCAGTGTGGTGGACTTCCCTGATCCCGACGGACCGACGAATGCGACGAACTCCCCCGGCTCGGCGAAGAAGCTGACGTTGTCCAGCACCAGCGGCAGATCGGGCTTGTAGCGGAAGGACAGGTTGCGGCCCTCGATGCGGCCGGAGAGGCGTCCCGGGCTCGGGCGCGACGAGGTGACCTCGGGCGTTTCCATGAGGATCACGCTCGCGCGCTTCATCAGCGGAATGATCTGCACCATGTTCACGACCGTCGTGCTCATCGCGATCGTGGCAGCGAGGAATGCGCCCATCGCGCTGTTGAACGCGATGAAGGTCGCCACATCGAGCGACGACGTGGTCTCCATCAATGCGCCGACCACGCCGAAGGTGATGATCGATGCCAGCAGCGGAAGCGCATTCGTGAGGAGAATGACCAGCCCGTTGGCGTCGGCGGCGCGATTCTCGAGTCGAACCTCCTCCACGTACTGCCGTGCCCACATCGCCAGCGCCCGATCCTCCGCGCCGGCCACGCGCAGCTTCGCGATCCCGGTGACGAGCTGGAACACGAGTCCCGCCAATTTGCCGGCGATATCCTGAATCCGGTCCTGCAGCCGCTTCGCGCGCCAGCTGAGCAGCATGATCGTCGCGCAGGTGACGAACGCGAACAGTCCCACGACCCACGCGAGCGCGGGAGAAAAGTAGAAGAGGAGCGCGAAATTCAGGAAGCCGGTCAGTCCGCCCAGCAGCGCGGTGACGGCGCCGGAGCTGAGCAGTTGCCGCACGTGGCTCACGCCGCCGATCCGCGAGACCAGGTCGCCGATGGTGAAGCGCTGGAAGAACGGCGCCGGAAGCTGGAGCAACCGGTCGAACACCGCGGCCTGCATCGCGGTGGCCGAGCGTCCGTTGATCCGCAGCACCGTGAAGGCGCGAACCAGTTCGAATGCTTCCGCGGAGATGGCGGCGATCGTCAGACCGATGAACACCTGCACGAGCTGGCCGCGCATGTTCGACGGAATCACCTGATCGAAGACGAAGCCCGTCGCGATCGGCATGAAGAGTCCCAGCGCGCCGGCGAGCAGGGCGATGAGCGCGATGTTCCAGATCGAGCCGGACATGCCGCTGAGGACGAAGCGCACGAGCGTCGCCGTCGTGACCGGCGTGTCGGGGAGCGGGCGGTAGAACACCTCACCGAACGGTTCGAGGCTGTCCACGAGATCGCCGGTCATGGCGACGCGCGAGCGCTGGGCGGGATTCTGGAGCTCGTACCGGCCATGACGGTCGCGCAGCGCGGCGAGCGGCACTCCTCCTTCCTTGTATCGGCACAGGATGGAGCCGCTGTCGCGCAGCCACCACTCGCCTTTCAGCGCGACGAGCCGCGAGCGCACGCGCGATGCGACGCAGATCGCGTCGAGCGGGTTCCGGATTCCGTCATCCACCTCCCACTCGGCCGGAGCAACGAACTCGATACCGTCGCATCGCCCGATGGCGCGGCAAGCGTCGAGCAGCGCGTTGCCGCGCGACGGCGGCTGACCTTCCGGCGCGGCACCGGAGGTGATGGTGCCCATCAGCTCGGCGATGGCCCTGTCCTTCATCTGGCGATTCGCGGCGGCACGACGCAAACGACGCACGCGTTCCGTCGACTCCGCGCTCTGCCCCGACGCGCTCAGCCAATTGGAGAAGAGGACGCGGAAGAAGTCGAATTCGGACCAGGCGGGGCTCTGCTCGAGCCACGCGACGGTCGTACACGTCGTCAGCTCGACGCGAGCGCGCGTGAGTATCCATGAGCCCGCGGCGAGCGGGAACGGGCCGGTCGAATCGCGCAGCGCGATCATCCCGCCGCTTCCGGCGAACCACGAATGGCCACGGAGGTGTCGTACCCACACCACGGCCGACGTCGCGCCGACCCGGCGATCGCTGTCGCAGGTGATGGTCTGTCCCTGCGCGATGACATCGGTGATCTGCGCCTGCTCGAAGCGCGCGACCACGCCACCCAACGCCTCCAGCCAGGAGTCCATCAGTCCGGCGACCCACGCACGCGTCTCGCCGGAGAGAGACGCCGCGGCGCGCACTTCGTCGAGCTGGAACTCCTCGATCTCGCCGTCGGTCGCCGCCACGGCAACGAGCATGAGCGGGTCGTGCTCGACCGTTGGAATGGCAAACAGCGCCGCGCCGGTCACCGCCGTGAAGAGCCACCGGCGGGGGCCGACGGGTTCGCCGTCGAGCGTGCGCACCGCGAACACTTCCACGCTTCCCTCGTTGACGACCCACATGCGCGTGAGATCGTCGATGGGAATCCGTTCATTCGCCGCGACACGCCCGCGAGGCGACTCGGAAGCCTGCGGCGCGTGCACGGAGTCGCGCGCGTTCGTCGTCACGAGCGCGCGAGCTGCGCGTACAGCCCGCCGTCGTCGAGCATCAGGGCGTCGTGCGGGCCGCGCTGCACCACCTTGCCCTTGTTGAGGACGATGATCTCGTCGGCGTCGCGGATCGTGCTCAATCGATGCGCCACGACGATGCAGGTGCATCCCCGCCGGCGCAGGTGCTGCTCGATGCGCTGCTCGGTGAGCGGATCGAGGGCGCTCGTGGCTTCGTCGAGGATCAGCACGCGAGGCTCGTTCGCGAGAGCGCGCGCGATCTCGAGACGCTGGCGCTGCCCGCCGCTGAAGTTGGTGCCGCCCTCGTGCACGCCGCCCATGTAGCCGCCCGGACGCGTCGTGATCTCGTTGTGAATCAGCGCGTCCTTCGCCGCGTGCACCACGTCCGATTCCGGCACCGTGCGATCCCAGAGGGTGAGATTGTCGCGCAGCGTACCCTCGTACATCGAAATGTCCTGGTCGACCACCGACACCGACGAGGTGAAGGTCGCCCTGGGCAGCGCGGCGATCGGCTGCCCGTCGAACAGGATCTCGCCCGACCACGGCGCGTACAGCCCCGAAATCAGCTTGGCGAGCGTGGACTTGCCGCTGCCCGACATGCCCACGAGCGCGACGCGCGCGCCGGGCTTGAGATGCAGGTTGAAATTCTCGATCAACGGCGGCGCGAGCACCGAGTAACCAAAGGTCACGTCGCGCAATTCGACTTCGCCGCGCAGCCGCTCACCGGCGAATGCGGAGACCACGTCTTCCTCGCGCGCGAGCGAGCGTGGGTCGACGTCGTAGCGCAGCACGTCGTCGAGCCGCGCCAGGTTGCCGGCCATCGCCTGCGTATCGGTGGCGAGCGCGGAGAGGCTGATGACCGGCGCGAGAAAACTCGCCATGAGCGTCTGGAAGGCGACGAGCGTGCCCATCGTCATCGAACCGTTCATTACGAACGATCCGCCGACGCAGAGGATCGAGACGAACGTCATCTGATAGAGCAGGGCCGGAATGGTCGACAGGGCGATCGTCGAGCGCTCCAGCCGCTGCGAGATGGTGACCGTCTTCGCGACATGGCCGGCCCATCGCGCGAAGAGGTCCGTCTCGCCTCCCGAGGCCTTGAGTGTCTCGATGGTGGTGAGTCCGCCCATCGCGACGCCGGTCACCTTGGCTTGTTCCTGCAGCAGGCGGTTGCTGCCGTCCGCCTGGACGCCGCCCACGTATCGAGTGACCGCGATGATGATCGCCACCACCGCGAGACCGATCAACGTGAGCGGCACCGAGTAGGCGAACATGAGGAGTGCAAAGAACAGGATCAGCACGCCGTCGATCGCCGCGCCCGCGAGCCGCCGCGAGATGAACAGCGCGATATCGTCGTTGATCCCGACGCGCGAGGCGATGTCGCCCGCGTAACGCTGCGCGAAGAACTCGACCGGCAGGTGCAGGACGTGCTCGAAGAACTCCGTCGTGTTGGTGACGAGGAGCTTCGTCTGCAGCCGCCGGATGTACCGCTGCTGAATCCAGCCGAGCGCGAGCCGGAGCAGCAGGGTCATGATCATCGCGATGAGCAGCGGCCGGAGCCAGCCCTCCACATGCGCGACGAGCACGGTGTCGACGAAGATTCGCGAGAAGGTGGGGATGACGAGCCCCGGCACGACCATCGCGAGTCCGCAGAGCACGAGAAACGCCAGCGCGCGCTCCGCACCGGCGAGCCGGCGGCGGAGCGCCCTCACCACGCTTGGCCGTTCTCCGCCCGGCTTGAACGCCGGCGTGGGCTCGAAGGTGAGGACGATGCCGCTGAAACTGGCGTCCATCTCGTCCCACGTCACCCGGCGGCGTCCCATCGCCGGATCGTTGAGCCAGCACCCCTTCGCGTCGACGCCTTCGAGCACGACGAAGTGATTGAAGTTCCAGAAGAGCACGGCGGGAGCCCGGAGGGCCCACAGGCCGTCGAGCTCCTTCTTCCAGCCTTGCGCGTTGAGCCCGTACTTCCGTGCGGCGCTCAGCACGTTCTTCGCCGTGCTTCCGTCGCGGGAGACGCCGCAATTGATGCGGAGCTGCTCGAGCGGCGTTACCAATCCGTAATACTGCAGGATCATCGCGAGCGATGCGGCTCCACACTCCACCGCTTCCATCTGCAACACGGTGCGCGTGCGAAAGCGCCAGCCGTTGCGAGCACCGCGTGGCTTGTGGGGGCGCGCGATGGTTGCCGCGCTAGAGCCCAAACGACGTCCGGAACATGGGAATGACGAGGCTGATCGGCCGCTGCTCGGCCACCGTGATTCGCCCGGTCGCGAGCATGCCGGTGGTCACCGGCTGTTCGGAACCTCGTGCCGTCGTCCACTTGAAGCCGCTGGGCGTGTTCCCCTTCTCGAGACTCACCTCCACGAGATAGGACGCGCCGTGCGACATCAGGCTCTGCGTCAGCGCGTCGTTGTGGAGCAGGCGCTGCAAGCGCTGCATCGTGACCGGCGTCTCCGAGATCGACACGACTTTTCCGACGATGAAGCCGGACTCCTGCCAGTTCTCGGTCGATGGGATGACGCGCACCAGCATCCCCGGCCTGGTCACTCGTCCCGTGCTGGGCACGATGAGCATGGCGCG
>JADGQS010000025.1 GCA_017881585.1 Gemmatimonadaceae bacterium
GTTGCTGTTTGAAAACCCCTCACTCGTCGCCCGGAGGGTGCAGGGATGATGCTACTCCCTTTGAGCGATTGCCTCGAAGATCCAACGCGGTGAACATTGTCGTTGGCAGGAGTCACCGGACTCAGCGGCATCACGTCCATTCGCGGCATGCCGCTGTCACGGCGTTCCGCATCATCGTCTTGGGGAGGTTACCGCCATGCGGTTTGCGCTACTCATGGCCCTCGGCGCCGCGAGCATTTATGCCTGCTCGAGCCCGACGGGCGTCACGACCGCCAACTCCTGCGGCAGCAGCGGAGCCAGCGCCAACATCGGAGCCACCGACGGCTTGGTGTTCTCACCCAGCGCCGCCACTATTGCGCACGGGCAGTCGGTGTGCTGGCAGAACAACGGCAACATCTCACATACCGTCACCACGAATGACGGGAACTCGATTAGCGCTTCGCTGACTCCCGGCCACATTCTCCTGCACACGTTCCCGACGGCAGGAAGCTACCCTTACCGCTGCACCATTCATGCGGGGATGACCGGTACCATCACGGTGAACTGAGCCACGCGGAGAGTAGGCCGCGCCGACGGAACCCCGTATCCGGCGCGACATTCGACACATAGCTTTCTCCAAACTCTGGATTCGTTTTCACTCAGGAGAAAGCCCTCGATGCCGCACGCCGGCTCGCCCGGTTTCCGGGTGCTCCCCGCCCCGCCCCGCATCAGCGCCGGGCTGCTCGAACGCTACCGTGGCCTCGCCAGCTCGAACGTCGCCGACGCCATGGGCCGGTTCGGCTTCATGGATCCCGGCATCCGCTCGCGCAGCGGGCTTCCCCTCTGCGGCCTCGCGGTCACGGTGCAGTGCCGCCCCGCGGACAACCTGATGGTGCACAAGGCACTGCAGGTCGCCACTCCCGGTGACATCGTCGTCGTCAGCACCTGCGGCAACACGACCAGCGCGGTCTTCGGCGAAATGATGTGTCACACCGCCACCGCGGCCAAACTCGGCGGCATCGTGGTGGATGGCGCGATTCGAGACGTCGAGGGGGTCACGCGCCTTGGCATGCCCGCGTTCTCCCGCACCGTGTGTCCCGGCAGCTGCGACAAGGACGGTCCGGGCGAGATCAACGTGCCGATCAGCTGCGGCGGCACGGTCGTTTCGCCCGGCGACATCATCGTGGGCGACGCCGACGGAATAGCGGTCGTGCCGCGAGCGATGGCCGCCGAGATTGTGGAGCTCGTTTTGCAGCTCATGGATCGCGAGAAGAAGCGCATTGCCGAGATCGGCGCCGGCAAGATTTTCAAGGCGGAGATCGATGAGACACTCCGCAAGAAAGGCGTGATCGAGTGATCTCCAACGGCGCGGCGCCGCTGCTGCTCATGACGCCGGGCCCCACGCGCGTGCCCGATCGTGTCCTGCGCGCAGGCGCACGGCCGATGATCCATCATCGCACTCGCGAGTTCTCGGCGGAACTCGCGACCGCCGTCGAACTTCTCAATCCCGTGTTCGGCACAAGCGAACCGATTCTTCCCGTTCACACGACCGGCAGAGGGGCGCTCGAGGCCGCGATCTGCAACTTCTTCTCGCCGGGCGACGAGATTGCCGTGTGCTGCAACGGCAAGTTCGGCGAGATGTGGGCCGGGTTCGCCGAATCGTACGGGATCACCGTGCATCGCATTTGCACCGACTGGACGCGCCACGTGGACGTGATGGAAGTCGCGCGCGCCCTGGAGGCGCACCCGCGGGTGAGCGCGGTCGCGCTTACCTACTCCGACACGTCCACCGGCGTGAGCAACGACGTGGCCACCGTGTCGCGAACCGTGCACATGATCCGGCCGGGCGCACTCGTGCTGGTGGACGGCGTCTCGTCGATCGGCGGCATGCCGTTCTCGTTCGATTCATGGGGCGTGGACTTCGCCGCGACCGCCAGCCAGAAATGCCTGATGTCGAGCCCCGGGCTTTCGTTCGCCGCTCTCAGCGAGCGCGCTTGGGCCGCCGCGGCGCGAGCGAAGTTGCCGCGCAACTACTGGGACTTTACGGCGATTCGCGCGGAGATCCTGAAGGAGTGCCCTGAAACTCCGGGAACGCCGCCGGTGCACATCGTGCTGCAGGTCGCCGAGGCGCTGCGCCTCATGCACGAGGAGGGTCTCGAGCGGGTGTACCAGCGGCACGCACAGATGGCTGCGCGCGCGCGCCGCGGGGCGTCGGAACTTGGCCTCTCGCTGCAGTGCCCCGAGCTCGGCGCATACTCCACCACGCTCACCGCAATCGCCGCACCCGCCGGCGTTTCGCCCAAGGACCTGCGCAACGGGATGCGCGTGCGCGGCGTGCTCACTGCGGGCGGGCTCGGCAAGTACAAGGACTCGTCGTTCCGCATCGGGCACATGGGTGACATCCGGCTCGCCGATGTCGAGCGCACGCTGACAGCGCTCGCCGAGACGCTCGCGGAGCTTCGGGTCACGCGGTGAAGCTGCAGACGAAGATTCTCGCCGGTCTCGTCGCCGGAGTGCTCGTCGGCATCGTCGCGCGGATCCCCGATCTGGGCGCGCTGCAGCGCATGGTGCGAATGGTGGTGCTGATGGTCGAACCGCTCGGCATCATGTTCATCCGCCTGCTCACGATGACCATCGTGCCGCTGATCGTGGCGAGCCTCTTCGTCGGTGTCGCGTCGCTGGGGGACGTGCGGCGGCTCGGCCGCATCGGGGGCAAGACGCTGGCGTGGTTTCTCGGATCGACGCTGATCGCCGCGACGATCGGGCTGGGCGCCGCGCTCGCGGCGCGCCTGGGCGAGGGCCTCGACGCGGCGACGCGCGACTCGCTGACGACGCAGTTCGAGCAGCACGGCAGCGCGGCCGCGCAGGTCGTGGCGCCGACACTCACGCAATCGCTGCTCGCGATGATACCGTCGAATCCGTTCGCGGCGGCGGCGCAAGGCGAGCTGCTGCCACTGATCGTCGCCGTCTGCATCTTCGGCGCGGCGGCGACCGCGGTGCACGGCGACGGGAAGCGCGCGGTCATGAGCTTCTTCGACGGCGTCAACGAACTCTCGATGGTGGTGATACGCTGGCTGATGAAGCTCGCACCGGCCGCGGTGTTCGTGCTGATCGCGGCGACCGTGGCGAAGTCGGGGCTGGACCTGCTGCGAAGTCTCGCGCTCTACTGCGCCGTGGTGCTCGCTGCGACCATTGCCCACGTGGCCATCACGCTGCTCCCCGCGCTGCGGCTCGGCGCGAAGCTCGGCGTAATGGATTTCCTGCGGAAGACCGGCGACGTGCTCATGCTCGCATTCTCGACGGCCTCGTCGAGCGTCGCACTCCCCGTGAGCATCGAGGCGGCGCGCGACCGGCTCGGCATCTCGAACGAGGTCGCGAGCTTCGTGCTGCCCACCGGCGTGACGCTCAACAAGAATGGTGCGGCCGTGTACAAGGCGGTGACGGCGGTGTTCATCGCGAATCTGTACGGCATCGCGCTCGGGCCCGGGACGCTGCTCACGATCGTGCTCGTCTCGACCGTGGCCGCGTTCTCGGGGGCGGGCGTGCCCGGCAGCTCGCTCGTGACCACGCTCATCGTGCTGAACGCCATCGGCCTGGGCGCGCACTCGGAGGCGGCAATCGCGTTGGTGGTCGCGGTGGACCGGCCGCTCGACATGGTCCGTTCGATGGTGAACACGCTCGCGAACCTGGTCGGCGCGGCTTGGATTTCGCGCAGCGAAATCCCGGCGACGACTTCGCGGAGCGAGCGCGACGCGTGGATATCGCGGAGCGAAAGCGATGCGTGGATATCGCAGAGCGGGCAGGCAACGTGAGCGCGAGGACGATCAGCGAGAAGATCCTGTCGGCAAAGGCCGGGCGCGAGGTGCACGCCGGTGAGATCGCGATATGCACGGTCGATCGCGTGCTGGGCACCGACGCGTCAGGCCCGATGGCGATCGACTATTTCGAGAAGATGGGCGGCGAGCGGCTCTTCGATCCCTCGCGCGTGCTCTTCGCGTTCGATCACTACGCTCCGCCGGCATCGGCGAAGACCGCGGCGTTCCACGATCGCCTGCGGGCGTTCGCCACGCGCCACGGCGCCGAGCTCTGCGACGTCGGCGAGGGGATCAGCTTCCAGCTGCTCGCCGAGCGCGGAGGCGCGCTGCCCGGTTCGCTGGTCATCGGCGCCGACAGCCACACGGCGACTGCCGGCGCGCTGAACCTCTTCGCCACCGGCGTGGGCTCGTCGGATCTTGCGGCGGCGATGATCACGGGCCAGGTCTGGATACGCGTGCCGGAATCCATCAAGATAACGCTCACCGGAACGCGCACGGCGTTTCTGAGCCCGAAGGACGTCGGGCTCGCGCTCGTGAACGCGATCGGTCCGGCTGGTGCGAACTACAAGGCGCTGGAGTTCCACGGCTCCGCGCTCGGCGCGTTCACGCTCGAGGAGCGGATGGTGATCTGCAACCTCGGCGCCGAGATGGACGCGAAGGCGTCGATCTTCCCGTCGGACAACGCCACGAACGCGTACCTCACAGGACGCAAAGTCGGACTCGCATCGCCGGTCACGGCGGACATTTACGCCGTCTACGCCCGTGAGGTGACGCTCGATCTCTCGCGCCTCTCGCCGCGCGTGGCCCTTCCGCACGCTCCCGACAACGTCGTGCCGATCGAGCAGGCGGCCGGCACACCCGTGCACATGGTCTTTCTCGGCACCTGCACCGGCGGCCGTGTTCGCGATTTTCACGAGGCGCTCGCTGCGCTGGATCGTGCGGGCGGCCAGTTGGCGCCCGGCGTCCAGCTCGTGGTGACACCCGCGTCCCGCGAGGTGGCGGACGCCATTCGCGATGACGGAACGCTCGCGAGGTTCGAAGCCCTCGGCGCGACGGTCACGACGGTCGGCTGCGGCGCCTGCTGCGGCACGAGCGGCGTGATTCCCGGCGACGGGATGAACGTGCTCTCCACCGCGAACCGGAACTTCAAGGCTCGCATGGGAAACGCGAACGCGTCGATTTACCTCGCCTCGCCGGCCGCGTGCGGCGCGTCGGCCGCCACCGGGAAGATCACCGATCCGCGGGCGGAGCGCGCCGCACGATGATCCGGCTCGAAGGACGCGCCCGCCGATTCGGCGACAACGTGAACACGGACTACATCATCACGTCCGCGCGAAAACGCGACACGATCGACGAACAGGTCCTGAAACAGTGGCTGCTCGAAACGCTCGATCCGGCATTCGCCGCCTCGGTGCGCGAGGAAGACATGATCGTTGCCGGAGAGAACTTCGGGTGTGGCTCCGCGATGGAAGTGGCCGTGACGGTGATCCTCGCCGCGGGGATCAAGGCCGTGATTGCGCAGAGCTTCTCGCGCACGTTCTACCGCAACGCGATCAACAACGGATTGATTCCCGTGCAGTGCGACACGAACCGCTTCGAGGAAGGCGACCGGCTCTCCGTTCAGCTCGACGGAGCGGAACTCTCGGTGGCGAACTACACGAAAGAGCTGACGCTGTCCGGCCCGCCGATCGCCGGGGTCATGCTCGACATTCTCGAACACGGCGGACTCGTCCGGTTCATTCGAGAACACCGCCGACTCATGCCGAGGGAGCAATGAACGATCTCAGTCGCCGCGAGTTCCTCGCGAAGTCGTCGTCGTGTGCGGCGCACATCGCGCTGGCCGCCTTTGCAGCGCCGCCGGCCCTGCGCGCGCTGTGGGCAAACGCGCCGCTTGGCCCGGTCGTCGCGCGTGAGCCGTTCGGAAATCTCGAGAAAGTATCCGACGGAATCTGGGCGCTGATTTCCACGCCGCTCACGGGCGACCGGACGACGCTCTCGAACGGCGGCATCATCGCCGGGCGCAGCGGCGTGCTGGCGATCGAGGGATTCAACATGCCCGCCGGAGCCGAGTGGCTCGCGACGCGTGCGCGCGAGCTCACCGGCCGCTGGCCGACGCACGTGGCGCTGACGCACTACCACTCCGACCATTCGAACGGCGTGGCGGGTTACGAACGTCCGGCTACGAGAGTCACGGTTCGCGCCACCGAGGTCACGCGCGGCCTGGTGCTCGAGAGAAACCTGCCGGCCGACCCGGCGCGCACCGACGCGCTGAAGGACGTCACGTTCTTCAGCGGCACCGAACCCACCGTCATCGATCTCGGCGGTCGCGTCGTTCGCGTGGTGCCGCGCAGCGGACACACCGCGAGCGACGTGTCGCTCGAGGTCGAAAACCCGAGCGTGGTGTTCTGCGGCGATCTCGTGTGGAACGCGATGTTCCCGAACTACGTGGATGCGATTCCGACTCAGCTCTCGCGCTCGGCACGCGCGCTTCGGAGGCGGAGCAAGACGATGTACGTACCTGGCCACGGCGCGCTCGCG
This sequence comes from Gemmatimonadaceae bacterium, assembly GCA_017881585.1. Lineage (GTDB taxonomy): Bacteria > Gemmatimonadota > Gemmatimonadetes > Gemmatimonadales > Gemmatimonadaceae > Fen-1231. Next base: position 6,333 of record JADGQS010000025.1, read on the forward strand.
AAAGAGGCCGAATTCGACCGCTACATCGCGATGATCGACGAGGTCGAGAACGCGGCGCGGCGGGCGCACGAGAAAGGCCAGACGGCCGCCGAAGCGGGCGCTGGTTACGCGCTGCCCGCTTCGCTCGACGAGTGGACGCTCTTCAACAAAGTCTTCTTCGAGCGTGCATTCGCCGCGTGGTACCGCGAACTGGACAAACGCTGACCGCGCGCTCGATGCGCCTTCGTCAGACTTCCCAGCCGCTCCGGTACTCGCGCGCGAGGAACTGATTCACCGTCGGCACGTTCGTGACGTTCGAGGCCGCGGCATCGTACAAAATCTTCTTCCCCTGACCCGCGCGCAGCGCCACGATACCGAGCAGCATGGTTTCCGTCAGTCCGGCCGCGTACTCGAATGGCGAACTCGCGACACCCTGTCCCTTGCAGGCCGCGACCCAGTTGAACTCGTGCGACACCGCGATCCGCGGCAACGTTTTCGGAACCGCCTTCGCCTTTTCCATCAGCGACTCGGGCCAGATACGCGGATTGTTTCCGTACGTCTCCTGCAACAGGATGCCCTTGTCCCCAATGAAGATCACGCCGCCTTCGCGCAGCAAGTCCACGCTGTCCGGAAGAAGGTCCGGGCGCGGCGGCTGAAGCCCGCCATCGTACCAGCTCAGCTTCACGGGCGGCTGCTTGCCACGAGCTGCGAACTCGTAGTGCACGATCATCGCCTGCGGATAACACACAGGCTTGCTGCGCATCGGTCCGCCGGGCTGCGCAGCCTGAATCGGCGTCGTTCCCCACGGCGTCGACGTCGTTTCGATGCTGATCGGCTGCGTGAGACCGAGCGCCCAGTACGGCTGGTCGATCAGGTGCGCCCCCATGTCACCGAGCGCTCCCACTCCGAAATCGGTCCACCCGCGCCAATTGAATGGGTGATAGACTGGATGATACGGGACGTCCTCCGCGGTGCCGCCGAGGTAGAGATCCCAGCGCATTCCCTCCGGCATGGGCGTGCCGCCCGCCGACATCGCGGCCGCGGCCGCGTTATTGATGTTCCGCGAATTCCAGCCGTTCGCGAGCGACTGTCCCGGCGGAATCTGCGCCGGCGCGATCGGTCGCGAGACGCCCTGCGGCCAGATCGGGCGGTTCGTCCACACATGCACTTCGCGAACGGGGCCGATTACTCCGGCCTGAATCCACTCGACGACGCTGCGCGTCCCTTCCATCGAGTGACCCTGGTTCCCCATCTGCGTGACGAGCTTCGGATTCTCGCGTGCCAGCCGAGCGAGCGTGCGGGCCTCGTGCACGGTCGTCGTCAGCGGCTTCTGCACGTAGACATGCTTCCCGAGCTGCATCGCGGCCTTCGCGACCACCGCGTGATTGTGATCGGGCGTCGCGACGAGCACTGCGTCGATGTCCTTCTGCTTGTCGAGCATCTCGCGGAAGTCGCGGTACTTCGCGGCCTTGTCGAACTGCTCGCGCAGTTTCAAGCCCTCCGGCCGGGGCGTGCCGTCGCGCTTTTTTGCCTTCTCGGTAACGTTCTTGTCCGAGAACAGGAGATCGACGTCGCAGACCGCGACGAGGTTCTCGGCCTGCGCGAGCACTTCGGCGTTTCCCGAACCCATCCCGCCGAATCCGACGATCGCGATGTTCAGCGTGTCGCTCGGCGCCTGGAATCCGGGACCGCCGAGGACATGGCGCGGAACGATCATCGGAAAGCCGGCGGGGACGAACGCCGCGGCGAGCGCGGACTTCGCTGCGGTCTCGACGAACTCGCGGCGCGACGGATTCTTCTCGGACATGGACTTGCTCCCGATGGGGGACGAATAACGCTCTTCTATATATCCCTGTTACTTCCCCGGCTTCAAGATGGCCGACGTCACCGGCAGCGAGATGGCGTGCGGCGAGAATCGTCCCGACGCCGCAACCACCTTGTTGATGAACCCGGTGATGTGCAGGCGTTTCCCGGCGGCAAGCGCGCGATACCCCTGGCGCGCGACCTCCGCGGACGACATGACTGAGGCCAACGGGCTGTCGAAAAGCACGGAGGTTCCGGTCTTCGCCACCTCGGCGAACTCCGTGTGCGTGGCACCGGGACAGAGGGTCGTGAGCGTCACCCCGGTGCCGCGCAGTTCATAGCTGATCGCCTCGCCCAGGCTCAGCACGAACGCCTTGCTCGCGCCATAGACTGCCATCGACGGCCCCGGCTGAAATCCCGCCGTCGAGGCGACGAACATGACCCGGCCCCGCCGGCGCTGCACCATGCCCGGCAACAGCGCCCGCGTGAGTTCCGTGAGGGCGACGACGTTCACGTACAGCATTTCGGATACGCGAAGCGGGTCGGAGTCGTGAAACGGCCCGCCCGCACCGAGTCCGGCGTTGTTGATGAGGACATCGAGCACCAGCCCTCGCGACTCGATCGCTTGCACGAGCGTGGCCGCCGCACCCGGCTTGCTGAGGTCGGCGGCGATCACGGTGCTCGTCGCGCCGAGTGCCTTCAGTTCCTCGGCGAGCGCGCGCATCGGCTCCACGCGCCGCGCGCTCAGCACGAGATCGTGTCCATGGCGCGCGAGTTCGCGCGCGAGGTCGGCGCCGATTCCGCTCGATGCGCCGGTGACGAGTGCCAAGGGACGATTGCCGGTCATGTGCGATCCAGGTTCACGGTGTTAGAGGGTGAGCACGATCTTGCCAATGTGTTCGCTCGACTCCATCAGGCGGTGCGCTTCGCTCGCGCGCTCGAGCGGGAAGGTCGCGTGCACGACGGGCTTCACGGATCCGCTCTCGAGAAGCGGCCAGACGTTCGCGCGCAATGAGCGCGCGATACCGCCCTTGAACTCCGACGATCGCGCCCTGAGCGTGGAGCCGGTGATGGAGAGACGCCTGCCCATGACGGCGCGCAGGTCGATCTCGGCTTTCGCGCCGCCCATCGTCGAGATCAGCACGAGGCGCCCTTCCTCGGCGAGCGCGGCAATTTCACGCGGCACATACTCGCCGCCGATCATGTCGAGGATCACATCCACGCCGTGCCCGCCGGTGGCGGACTTCGTGACTTCGACGAAATCCTCCTCGCGATAGTTGATCGCGCGCTCGGCGCCGAGGCGTTCGCACGCGGTGCATTTCGCCGGTGATCCCGCGGTCGCGAAGACGCGGCTCCCCAGCGCGTGCGCAATCTGTATGGCCGACACGCCGATTCCGCTGGAACCGCCCTGCACGAGCAACGACTCCCCTCGCGCGAGCCGGCCGCGGTCGAAGACGTTGGTCCACACCGTGAAGTAGTTCTCGGGGAGCGACGCCGCTTCGATCATGGTCAGTCCCCGCGGCACCGGGAGACACTGGACTTCCGGTGCGATGCAGAACTCGGCATACCCGCCGCCAGTGACGAGCGCGCAGACCTGATCTCCGACCGCGAGCAATGCAACCCCTTCACCGATTGCGACCACCGTTCCGGCGACTTCGAGCCCGGGAATATCGGATGCGCCGGGCGGCGGCGGATACATCCCCTTCCGTTGCATCACGTCCGGTCGGTTCACACCCGCGGCCGCGACCTCGATGAGTACTTCTCCGGCACCGGCCACCGGCTTCGGCCGATTGCCAACACGCAATACATCCGGTCCGCCCGCGACGGCTATTTCAATCACTCTCATGCGAGCAATCTACCGGTGATCCTGCGATGACGATGCGTTAGCGCGCTGCCGGGAACAACAGCCGATCGGCGATTCGATCGGCAAGTGCCCGCGCATCCGCGGTGGCGCTGCCGGTCAGGATGATGATCGCGGCGTGTTTCGATGGAAATCGCACGAACGCGTTGCGCTTCCCGTCGCTCGTTCCGTACTCGCTCTCCCGCGGGAGTCCGCTGAAGCTGTCCACGCGCCAGCCGAACGCGCCCCCGCGCAATCCTTCGATCGACGTGAGCCCGAGTTCCCAGCGATACAACTCGTCGACGTTCGACTGGAACTCTCCCGTGACGGAATCGGCGACCGTCTTGTGCATCCCGATGGGAGTGAAGATCCGCCGCGTGATCTGCTGCGAGTACGACGCGCCGCCCTTCTGCGCGATCAGCGCGACCAGCTGACGCCGGTTCGCCGCCGACTGCTCGTGCAGCCGCAGCACGTCACGAATCGTGAGGCCAGAGCCATCGCCGAACGGATCCTCAAACTTCAGCTTGCCGTCGTGCTCGATGCCGCTCACCGCCGCGGCGTTGAATCCGGCCGAGAGTCCCAGCAGTGGGAAATTCGGAATCGTGGTCTCCGGCATGTACTTGCGCTGCGGCGGAATTCCATACGCCGCATCGATGAACACCTTTCCCGCTTGCGCGACGAGAACCGTCGCCGCCGGAGCACCCGGCTTCGCGAAATCGGCGAACACCGAATCGACGAACTGTTGCGTGAGCGACGATTCCGTGAGCGCGCGGTGCGTCACGCGACGGGCGGCGAGGTTGTACCTGTCTCCGGGATGCAGCGTGAGAAACGGCTTGCCCGGATCGGTGGGTTCCTTGCCACCGTAGACGAACGCCTTGTCGCGCCCGATGATTTCGGCAGAATCCCCCTGCACCACCCACGCCGTGCCTTCGTCCTCCGAGATTCCGAGAAGCTCCGGATGACGCGACATGACCGAATCGGCGAGATCCGCGAGCCGTTCGCGCGCGACCACGTGCTGGTCGATCCCCACGCCGCGCAGGAAACCGAATCCCATCTCGTATCCGGGATACGACATGATCCCGTTGTCGTTCGAAGGCGCGCCGCGCACGAGATAGCTGCCGAGGATCGACGCGCCCGCCGACGATCCCGCCATCACGCCGCCGCGGGCCAGGATCTCGTGAAACGCCTGCTCGGTCTTCGTCCCGAGGTACGAGTCCACGAGATGATAGTGTCGGCCGCCCTCGAACCAGACGCCGCCCGCGCGTTTCAGCGGCGCGATGAACTCCTCGGAATCCGCGACCTTCCGGCTGATCGTGTGCAGCACGATGACGTGTTTCGCGCCCGCGCCCTTGAGCCCGTTCGCGCCGCGCCAGTCGGGCGGATACACGGAATCGCCACCGGCGGTCGGAACATCGATGATGACGGCATCGGGTCCCCCGGCGAGTGCGATGAACTTCGCGTAGACCTCCGGGCCAAGGGAGCCGCCACCGACCACGATGACGGAACCGTGCGCCGGGCCAACGCGCGGGGTTCCGCTCGGCACCGCCGCGACTCTCGCACCGGCGTGCGGACCGGTGCACGCCGCAAGAAGGAGCGCGGAAAGGACGAGCGTGCGCATCACTTCCCGAGTGCCAGCACTTTGCGTGCCGCCTCCTGTGCGCGCCGCGCCTCCCGTGACGTCACGCCGATGATCGCGGGCGGCCGATCGACCTTCGACGATTGCGCCAGCTGTGCAATGATCCTCGGCAGCTCGTTCACGTATGTATAGCTGTTGCCGACCCACAGGATGCGGAGAGGAGCACCGGACGTGCGCGCGCGCGGCGCGGCGTATGGCAGAAGCAACGTGATGGCCGAGGCCAGGACTCTCAGGGTGGGAAGCATGGCTGAACATGCAGCGGTGAGGGGCGTTAGGACAGCAACGAGCGGCAGACTTGAGATGGGAGTCGGCGACGAGCGACGCGTGAGGGGCGATCTGGCGAAGAGGGACGAGCGACGCGTGAGGGGCGACTTGGCGAAGAGCGACGTGTAAGGAGCGCGGAGACGGTCTCCTCGCTTCTCACGCGTCGCTCTTCGCCAAGTCGCCCCTCACTCGTCGCTCGTCGCGCTGCCCGGAAGCCCCTCACCCGTCGCTCGTTGCTGTCATAGGCGGCGCGGATCAGTCCTGAGGCAGCGCCGCCGCCGGCTTCAGCCCCCGTGCCCGAACAGCGGCCCGCGGTAGTCGCGCGGCACCGCGATGCGCAGCGCGGCCGGCACCGCGTCGAACAGATAGTTGACCATCACGCGCTCGGGATCGCCGGCGCGCGCAAGCGCGTCGAGCGCCGGCGCCGTGAGGTACGTCTTGAGCTTCACGGCGCTTCCATCGAGCTGCAGGTCCACCGTGGCCGGGGCGCTGACGCGGAAATGCGCGCTGCGCGATGCCTTGGAGTGCGCGTGCCCCGGTTTGCCGCGCAGCATGAGGGCGATCACCTGCATGAGCGCGCTGAGGCGGGTGCGCGCGGTGATGACCGCGAGATCGAGCTCGCCGCTGTCGAGGAGCGCATCGGGAGTCATGCGCGCCACCTTGCCGTACGAACGCGTGTTGCCCACCACCAGTTGAAGCGCCCGCCCTTCCCAGACGGGCGAGCGTGCGTCGCCCGACCGGATCTCGACCGGATACGTTCGAAGCGCGCTCAGCTGCCTCAGCCCGGTCAGCACCACCGCCGCGAGGCCGAGCTTGTGTTTCAGCGCCATCGGCGTGCGTGCCATCAGCGTGGCATCGACTCCCAGTCCGGCCATCAGCAGGAAGTGGCGTCGCGCGCCCGAGGCCGATACGGCTCCTTGATCGATTTCGCTCGACCCGGCGCCGAGCGTCAGCGACTCGACCCCGACGTGCCCGACGTCCACGCAGCGCACCTCGCTCTCGACCAGCGTCTGCGCGGCGCGCACCGGATCCGCCGGAATTCCGATCTCCGCCGCCCACACGTTCGAGGTGCCGCCGGGGATCACGCCGACGGCCGCGCTGCGCTTGCCTGCGAACGCGAGCACGCCGTTGAGCACGTGATTCACCGTTCCATCGCCGCCGTATGCAATGACGAAATCGTACCCCGTCTCCGCCGCCCGCGCGGCGAGTCCCATCGTCAGCCCCTTGGATTCTTTGACGACCACGTCCGTCGTCCAGCCGGCGGCCGTGAGCACCGACACTACGTCCGGCACCCTCGCCAGGTTTTTTCCCGACCGAGGATGAACTACGAGGCAGGCCGTCGTGCGCTTCATGCAGCGAAGAATAGAAGGAAGCGGCGCCGTGTGATATAGAAGCGACACGTTCGTGACGAGAGGCGAGTGGCGGGAGCAGGGGCGAGCGACGAGTTTGAATGACAGTGGCGAGGGGCGAGACCAGCGGGGAGTGGCGAGGGTGAGTGGGGAGTGGGGCGAAACGAGAGATGAGGAGCGAGTTTGAGGGGGAGACGGGCGACCGGCTAACTGAGATATGAGAAGTTGGGAGATCTCCCCACTTCTGAGCAGGTCTCATCTCTCGCCACTTCTCTCGCCACTTCTCTCGCCACTCGAACTCCCCGCTTGCCCCTCGTTTCTTCCCACTCCCCACTCACCCTCGCCACTCCCATCTGGTCTCGCCTCTCGCCCCTGCCCTCGCCACTCGCCCCTCTCCCCTGCTCTTCAATGTTCTGCCACCTCCTGTTCCTGCTGCAGGCCGCCCAACAGCCGCCCAAGAAGCCCGTGCGCGACGTTCCGGACCCCGGCATCATCGCCACCGACCAGCGCGTGACCCCGGCCGGCGTGCAGAGCATATTCGACGGCCGCGTCGGCGGCGTGAAGTTCGGCAAAGTGCCCGGAGAACTCTGGGTCGCCGTTCCGGGTGCGGCATATCGACTCGCGTGGCGCGACAATCGCGTGGTCGCGAGCTCGAAGTTCGACGGCCGGCCCGGCGTGTACGGTGTCACCCTGGATCCGGCCACCGGACGAGCCCTGGTCTCGACCGTCGGCAGGCTCCCCGCCGATCTCGCGATCAAGCGCACGCCCGGCGGCCCGCCGCTTCCGCGCGCGAAGTCGTTCATACAGTTGTTCACGTACGCGGCCGATGGACCGGTGCCTCGCGGCAACGGTGGGGGAGACAGCGCGTCGGTCGTCGCGTCATCCGTCGCGCTCGGCGACTATCTCGCAGGCGCGACGGCCGTCGCGCGGAGGGCGAACGCGTCTGGACACCGGGTCGCGGTCGTCGCGCTTCCTGCGAACGACGCGCTCGCGGTGCTGGACGCCGAGAACAGCGCGCTCATCAGCACGATTCCGATGGGCGTGTTGCCCGTCGGCGCGGTCGTCGCGCAGGATGGCTCCGTCGCGTACGTCACGAACCTCGGAGGTCCGAAACCGGGGAGCGGCGATCGGGCGGCCCAGCAGTGCTGCGATCCTCGCGCGGAACGGGTGCGCATCGACGCACGCGGCCTCGCGGAGCACGGAACCGTGTCGCGAGTCGACCTGGTCGCCGGGAGAGTGGAAAGACTGATTCCGGTGGGCCTGCATCCGTCGGGCATCGCGTGGGATGAGCGAACGTCGAGACTGTACATCGCGAACGGGAACAGCGACGACGTGAGCGTGATCGACACCCGATCGGATTCCGTCGTCGCCACCATCGCGATCGCGCCGTTCAGGCTCGATCGCATCGGCCTCGCGCCCACCGCGGTCGCGCTCTCTCCCGACGGAGCGTCGCTCTTCGTGGCGCTCGGCGGCGCGAACGCAGTCGCGATGTACGACGTCGCCGCCGGCCGCGCGGCCCGGCTGCGCGGCCTGATTCCCACCGGATGGTATCCGACGACGCTCGACGTCAGCGCGGACGGCAAGACGCTCGCGGTCGGCACGCTGCTCGGTGTCGGCTCGGGCACCGGCCGACCCGCCGCGCTCGAGGGTCGGTACGTCCATGCAGTTCGCGGCTCGGTGAACGTGATTCCGGTACCGTCGGACGCCGAACTCGTCGCGTACACGACCGGCGTCGCGCAGAACAACCGTCTGGCGCTGCGCTCCGGACCCGAGGCGCTGTCGCTCGTGCCGCGACGTGACGCCGTCGCCCGCGCGGTTCCCGAGCGTCCGGGCGAAGCGTCCTCTGTGAGGCACGTCGTGTACATCATCCGCGAGAACCGCACATACGACCAGGTGCTCGGCGACATCGGGAAAGGCGCGAGCGACCCGGCGCTGCTGCAGTACGGCCGCGACGTGACACCCAACGCGCACGCGCTCGCCAACCAGTTCGTGCTGCTCGACCACTTCTTCGCCTCGGGCGGCAACTCGGCGGACGGCCATCAATGGCTGACGCAGGCGAACGAGACCGAATATCCGATGTGGCCGCTGTACACCGGACGCAGCTATCCGTCCGAGGGGAACGATGCGCTGACCTATTCGTCGGGCGGGTTTCTCTGGGAGGCCGCGCAGGCGAAGGGAAAGACCGTGAGCGTGTTCGGAGAATACGCGCCCACGCCGCCGCGCAGCGACGCGTCGGTTCGCACGCGCCTGCTGACGCAGTACCGCGATTCCCTCCCGCACAATCCGGCATTTTTTCGCGCGCAACTCGCCAAGCGATTCGATTCGCGGTCGGACATCCCCTCGCTCGACCGCGTTCTCGTGCGCGAGTATCCCGGCTGGACCGAGGAGATTCCCGACGTCGTCAAGGCGGACGTGCTCCGCGAGCATGTGCGTGAGTGGGAATCGAAGGGCGCAATGCCCGATCTCGTGATGATGAACCTGCCGAACGACCACACGCAGGGGATGAATGCCGACTGGTGCACACCCAAGGCATGCGTTGCCGACAACGATCTCGCGCTTGGCCAGATTGTCGAGAGCCTCTCGCATTCGTCATTCTGGAAGTCGATGGCGATCCTGGTGGTCGAGGACGACGCGCAGGATGGCGTGGACCACATCGACGGCCATCGCACGGTGGCGCTGGTCGCGAGCCCGTACGCGAGGCGCAGCGTAATCGACAGCACTTTTTACAGTTTGCCGAGCATGGTCAAGACCGTCGAGCTCATGCTCGGCTTGCCGGCGCTCAGCATGTTCGATCTCGTCGCGACCGACATGCGCGCGAGTTTCATCGGGCCGGCGGATGCGCCGGACCTCACGCCGTATTCGGCGCTGACGCCGCGCCAATCGATCTACGACGTGAATCAGCGCGTGGGCGCGATCACCGGTCCCGACGCCGATGCGAGACGCAAGGCCACGCTCGCCTCGGGGAGGATGAACTTCCGTGTTCCCGATGCCGCGCCGACGGAGCGGCTGAACCGGATTCTGTGGCACGACGCGCGCGGCTGGAACGTGCCGTATCCGAAGATTCAGCGTTCACTCTTCTTTCCGCTCGCGGTGGATCTCACGGACGACGAGAAAGAGTTGCGTGAGGAACGGAGGAATCCGTGAGCAGAATGCAGAAGAGGAATGCGAGATTCGGAAATTCACCCCGATGCAGAATGCAGAAGAGGAATGCGGGATTCGGGAGAAGAGGGGAGAGGCGAGTTGGAGATGGATCCCGGAAGCAGAACTGAGTGGGGAGCATGGCGAAGCCGTTTCCGGATGCCGCATTCAACCTCAGCTCTCGCCTCTGCTCCGGATGCCGCATTCCTCTTCTGCATTCTGCATTGGCTCGAAGTCCCGCATTCCGCATTCCTCTTCTGCATTCTGCATCGCGGGTGAAATTCCGTATCCCGCATTCATCTCGCCCCTCCCCACTCTTCCACTCAAAGGCGCCGGGTTTGCGAGATGGCCTTTGGGGAGCTTAAGCCGAAGTTTGAGAGGGAGTTTGAGAGCGAGAGGCAGCCAACGGATTCGTGGCATTGGTTGTCCAATCAAGAGGAATCGTCAACTGTCCACCAAGCTGAGAACGCCATGACCAGCACTTCGAACAACGGCACGTCGCGGGCCCCGTGGTGGGAATCGTTCGTCCAGGACCTGCGCTACGCGGTGCGAGGACTTCGCGCGAAGCCCGGATTCACTATTGCGGTGGTGCTCACGCTCGGGCTCGGAATCGGCGCGAACGCGGCGATGTTCTCGATCGTGGACCGGCTGTTGTTCCGGCCGCCGCCGATGCTGCGCGATCCGGCGACGACGCACCGCGTCTACCAGGCGACGACGTATCGCGACAAGGAACGAAGCTCCTCGGGCATCCAGTACGCGCGGTACCAGGACTTCAGTCGTTGGACCAACTCCTTCTCGCGTTTCGCGCAGTTCACCTCGCGCGACTTGGCCGTTGGCGGCGGCGCCGATGCGCGCGAGATGCGCGTCGGAGCCGTCAGCGCTTCGTTCTTTGGCTTCTTCAACGCGCCCTCGGCGATCGGCCGTTACTTCACACCCGCTGAAGATTCGACGCCGAACGGCACGCCGGTCGCGGTGCTCTCGCACAGCTATTGGCGCACGGAACTCGGCGGCCGGCGCGACGCGATCGGCTCCACCATTCGGATCGGGCCGCTCGTCTACACGATCATCGGAGTGGCGCCAGCCGGATTCGCCGGCCTCTGGCCCGACCAGCCGCCGGTCGCCTACATCCCGATCACTTCGTACGCCGCAACGCAGGGGTTCATTCGGGCGGGCCAGACGTGGTGGTCGACCTACAACTGGACCTGGTCCCAGACGATTGCGCAACGCAGGCCGGGAGTAAGCGAAGCCGCGGCGAACACCGACCTCACCAATGCCTACGTTCGCAGCTACGAGGCGCAGATCGCGGCGAGTCCGCGCTCGACGCCCATCGCCATCGCGAAACCTCACGCGCTCATTGGGTCGATTCTCACCGAGCGCGGCCCCAATCAATCGAGCCTCTCGAAGGTCGCGATGTGGATCAGCGGCGTGGCGCTGATCGTCCTGCTCATCGCATGTGCGAACGTCGCGAACCTGCTCCTCGCCCGCGCGCTCAACCGTCGGCGTGAAATCGCGGTGCGGCTCGCGCTCGGGGTGAGCAGACGGCGGCTGGTGTCGCAACTGTTGACCGAAAGCGTCCTCCTTGCTGCGCTGGGCGCCGCTGCAGGCCTCGCGATCGCGCAGGTCGGTGGCGCAGTCCTCCGCGCGGCTTTTCTTCCCAAAGCCGTGGCGGCGAGCGTCGTGGCCGATCCGCGTACCGTGCTCTTCGCCTGCCTTGCCGCGCTCGCCGCCGGAGTGCTCACGGGATTGGCGCCCGCGCTGCAGATCCGCAGCGTCAACCTCACGTCAGATCTCAAGACCGGCGCGAGAGAGGGCACGTTCCATCGCTCGAAGCTGCGCGTGGGGCTGCTGCTCATGCAGGGCGCGCTGTCGGTCGTGCTGCTCGTCGGCGCCGGCCTTTTCGTGCGCAGCCTCGACAACGTGCGCTCGATGCGAATGGGCTACGACGTGGATCCGATTCTCCTCGTCACCCTGAACATGCGCGGCGTTCAGCTCGACAGCTCTCAGAAGGCCGTGCTGCTGCAGAAACTCCTCGCGGCCGCCAAGACCATCCCGGATGTCGAGAATGTGTCTCTCCAGACGAGCGTGCCGTTCTGGAACAGCTGGAGCACGGACCTGCACATTGCCGGCATCGATTCCGTGAACAAGCTGGGCCAGTTCAACCTGAACGGCGTCAGCCCGGAGTATTTCGCGACGCTCGGCACGCGCATCATCCGCGGCCGCGGAATCGGCGTGCAGGACGCCGCTGGCGCGCCCGGCGCGATGGTGGTGAGCGCGGGCATGGCGAAGCGACTTTGGCCCTCCGCGGACGCCATCGGTCAATGCGTGAAGGTCAACGCCGACACTGTCCCCTGCACGTACGTCGTGGGAATCGCCGAGGACATCAAGGCGCAGAAACTCGACACCGACGACGCGTACTACTACTACCTCTCACACGCGCAATTCAGTCCCGGCAGCGGCGGGCTGTTCATTCGCACGCGCGGCCAGGGCGTGAAGTTCGTCGAGTCCATTCGTCGCCGGCTCCAGACCGAAATGCCGGGCGCATCGTATGTCACGACCACTCCGTTCGACGAGATCATCGGGGAACAGACGAAATCGTGGACACTCGGCGCGAGCATGTTCCTCACCTTCGGCGTGCTCGCGCTCGTGCTCGCCGCGGTCGGGCTGTTCAGCGTGATCTCGTACAACGTTGCGCAACGCACGCACGAGCTCGGAGTTCGCGTGGCGCTCGGCGCACAGATGGGCGACCTGATCCGCCTGGTCGTGAGCGAAGGAATGAAGCTCGGCGCGATCGGCGTGGCGCTCGGGGCGGCGGCGGCGTTCGCGAGCGCCAGGTGGATCGCGCCCCTCCTGTTCAGGGAGTCGCCTCGCGACCCGGTTGTTTTCGGCATCGTGGCGGGCGTGCTGCTGACCGTGACGCTGGTCGCGAGCTTCATCCCCGCGCGTCGCGCCGCGCGGGTCGATCCGAACAGGGCACTGCGGTCGGATTGATCGATGTGTGGCGGTGGCGCTATGCTTCGATCCTATGAATCGAGCCGCCATCGCCCTGCTCTCCCTCTCGTGCGGCCTCGCCGCTTCTGCGTTCGCCCAGAAGTCCGTTCCGGTCACGAGCGAACCGCACCATCACCTCGTGTACACCGGCGAGCGGCTGCGCGTGTTCCGCGTGGAAGTGCCGGCGGACAGCTCGACGCTGATTCACGAGCACGCCGTCGACTACTTCTGGATCGCGGTCGGCGCGAGCGAGTTCGTGAACGCCTCCGTCGGCAAGGATGAAGTGAAAGTGGTCGCGCCGGATGGCAGCGTGCATTTCACGCGCGGCGGCTTCGCGCACTTCGCGCGAGTCGAGGGAGCGCTGCCTTTTCGCAACGTGACGCTCGAGCTGCCGGAGGCGCAGACGCATCCGCGAAATCTCTGCGAGGCCGTGCTGCCTGCGGAGCCGACCGATTGTCCGGCCGCGATGAAGACCGCGGCGATGACGTTCACCGGCGGCACCGTGCGTCCGGAATTCGAGACCGATCAGGTTCGCGTGACGCTGCTCACGATCGCTCCGGGCGAGATGCTCGAAATTGCAAAGGGCGCCATGGCACCCACACTGGTCGCGGTCGACGACGTGGCCGGCACCACGCAGATGACCTGCAAAGCGTTCGACACGGTCGCGACCGAAGCGTTGAACCTGACGTCAGGCAACACCTACCCCGGCAACACCTACCCCGTCCGGGCGCAGCAACAGTGCCGGCTGCACAACCTCGCATCGGGGCCCGCGAGGTTTCTCGCGGTGGAATTCCGCGCAGTGCCGCGTTAGAGCTTAAAGTAAAGGTACGAGCGACGGGTGAGGGGCGATCTGGCGAAAAGCGACGCGTGAGGCGTGAGGAGAACGTCTCCGCGCTCCTTACACGTCGCTCTTCGCCAAGTCGCCCCTCACCCGTCGCTTGTCCCTCTTCGCCAAGTCGCCCCTCACCCGTCGCTCGTCGCCGTTGGAAAACCCCTCACTCGTCGCTCGTTCCTGCCTCCCGAGCCGCCCCCAACACCCGCCGCAACTCCCCCACCACCATCAACTGGAATCCGCCGTCGCTCCAGTAGCGCGTGTGCGAAAGCGGCGTCATCGAGATCCCGGGCATCCCGACTTCCATCGCCACGTCGTCGATCTTCGTCCCGTGCGCATCATCCCAGAGATCGCCGAGCGGATACCCGAGGATGTCGTACGGGTCGTAGACGTTCAGCCAGCGCGTGGCTGCCTGAAGTCGCGCGGGAAGTCCCGGCCGCGGAAAGCGCACGCATTCGTACGGCGGCGTCGGCGGCAGAAACAGCGGAATGTTGCAGCCGAACGTGATCAATCCCGCCAGCGTCTCCAGCCGCTGCATCGGTGAATCGCCCATCGGGCGACGCGCGACCTCACGCGCGCCGGCGTGCATCGTGCTCACGGCTCCCGTTCCCACCTCACCAGCCGCGCGCTCGAGATTCCAGAGGTAGTTCGTCACCACCACGCCGCCCAGCGAATGCGCGAGCACCACGAGTGGAGCGCCGGCCGGATCGTTCAGCCGGCTCTCCACCGCGGCGAGCGATTGAGCGAACCGCTGGTGCACGCTCTGCAGCACCGGGATTCCCCTCTGCTCGTACCCGGACAGATATCCGGTCGGATCGCCGAGCGTTCCCACGACCCATTGGCGCAACGCGTTGAGGTGCATCGGGGTCGGCGCGCGCTGCAGCCGGACCCAGATCTCGTTCTGACTCTCTTGAAGGATGTCGGACCAGAAGCACGGCTCGAACGCGATCGCCGCCGCATCGGCGCCCAGCAGCCGGGACAGGCCATCTATCAGCGGCGCGGCGAACCCCGGCTCCGGATCGCCCATCCCGTGTATGACCACCACGCCGACCTCCGCCGCGCACGAGCCGCTCAAAGCTTGAATTGGCTCACGAACAGCGCGACGGTCATCGCTCTCGAATCCGTCCGGTATCCCAACCGGACCCCGCCCGCGAGACCGCCAGCCGGATTCGCAATCAGCCACACCGGAAGGTCGATGCCGGTGACCGAACGCCGGATGTCGTGCGAGATCGTGAGGCGCGCGGCGCCGGTGCCGCCGATGCTCCACGCTCCGGAGACACTCGCCACCGCTCGGTCCCTGCTCCTCGGCGCGCCGACCACCATGCTCATGCAGCTTTGCGTTCCCGCCGGCCCGAACGTCGCGGGGGTGCACACATCGTGTGCCGTCCGGGCGTGGTACGCCTGCTCCCAGCGCACGCCGCCGTACAGCGCGACGGACGACCACCGGCGACCGCCACCGCCCTCGATCGCGTACGCGGCATGTCCCACCGATCGCCTGTCCAGCGTCGACGAATCGCGATACGCAAACCTCGGCTCGCTGAACGTCCCGGTGAACGAATAGAAAGTGCCGGCGCCCGTCGCATTGCTCGTATAGCTCCCCTGCACGCGCGCCGAACCGAAGAGCCCGTCGAGATCGGCGAGTCTCGTGAACTCATTGCCGGAATTGAACGGGCCCGCGAGCATCAGGCTTGCCGCGCCCTTCGCGCCGCAGATCGCGCCCGCGATATCGCAGAGATTGGCTTGTATTCTCGCTTCCGTCACCGGGCTGGCGCGGACGACGCTCGCCGTCCATGCGGACGACCGCGCGGGCGCGGCGAGCGACGGGTCGAACATGAGCGCGGCGAAAATCGTATCGCGTTTCGCCGCGGCCCCGGCCGACGCGTGCTCGACGAACAGACGGCGGGCCTTGCGGCTCGAATCCGTCTGGTGAAGCAACGTGCCGGTCTTCTGCGCGAGCGCGGCGTCGCTCGCCAGCGACATGGCCAGCATCATGGCCAGCAACATGGCCAGCAACATCATCGCCGTGGCGCGGATCGTGTGTGTCATCGGTCACTCGCGCCCCTGCGGCTTTGCGTTCCGTCGCAGGAAACTCACCAGCGGCCGGGCCCGTTCCGGCAGCGAGTGGTCGTCGAACGTCACCGCCACGCTCCCTGCGCCGCTCTCGACGTGAATCTCGTACAAACGCAGGTCGCGAGCGGCCGGTGTGAGAAACTCGCCCGACGCCGACAGTCCGCTCGAGCGCACGAGGGATTCCAGTTCGCGCGCTTCCTCGGGCGGGAGCGACGAACTGTCGAGTTCGCACCCCCGCATCGCGCCGACGACGCCGCCCGACTGCACGAACTTCACGCGCATCACCACCTCCCATGTCACGCGTACACCTTCGCCGCAACGCCGACGTTCGCCCACGCCGCCGAAACGGCACGGGCGGCATCGGCGCCAAGGGCCGAGGCCGTCTGTACGCACAGTTCCGCGCACTCATGAAACTCGCACCGCTTGGGCAGTCGCAACATGGTGTCGTACCAGATGCGTCCCGTCACGTCCCAGGCGTTGCCGCCGAGCGTCTTCGCCGCGAGCACGAACGCGCGGTTGGGAATTCCGGAGTTGATGTGCACGCCGCCGTTGTCGCTCTGCCCCTCGTAGAGCTTCGACATGTGCTCCGGCTGCGGATCGGTGCCCAGGTACCGATCGCCCATGAACGCGGTGCCCGGATGCTCCATGTCGCGCACGCCGCGCCGCGTCGGAGCGCCCACCAGCACCTCCTTGCCGATGAGCCAGTCGGCCCGGTCCGCCTTCTCTCCGTTCTTCCATTGCCTGACGAGCACGCCGAACACGTCGGCGAAGTGCTCGTTGAGCGCGCCCGATTGCCCCTCGTACTCGAGGTTGCTCGTGAAGGACTGCACACCGTGCGTGAGCTCGTGACCGACGACGTCGAGCGATCGCGTGAAGCGCTGGAAAATCACGCCGTCGCCATCGCCATAGGCCATCTGCCGGCCGTCCCAGAATGCGTTGTCGAGCGGGACGAACCGGCCGCGCCCGTCGGGCTCGACGAGATGCACGGTGCCGACGAGCGTCATCCCGTCGCCGTCGAGCGAGTTGCGCTTGAACACCGCATCGTAGAAGTCGTACGTCGCACCGGCGTGATCGAACGCCTCGTTCACCGCAGGATCGGCGACGGGCCCCTGTCCTTCGGAGCGCACGAGCACGCCGGGCAGCTTGTCGCACTTGTTCGCGTCATAGACCAGGCGGTGCTTTCCACCCGCCGGCGCACGCGGAGCCATGAGCGATGGCGCGGCCCGGCCCCGCGCTCGCGCCGCTCGCATGTTCGCTGCGGCGGTGATGTTCGCCTCGGCGCGCGCGCGAACTTCGGCGTCGTCGGAGCGCAGCAGCCGCTCGGTGATATACGGCGGGATGATGCACTGGATCGGGTCGCGCTGGCACATCGGGGTGCCTCCTCGAGTAGTGATGGAACGCCAGAGTCCGCTGCTCCCGCAGACGGATGATCGACGACGACCACAACGGCGACAGCATATTGTGCCGTCGCGTCTCCGGTCAAGGAGTGGCTCGATTGTGTAGGAACCCGCTGCGAACTACGAAGGCTTCTTGCCCACCGTCGTATCGCGTTTCCCCTGCAGCCTGAATGCGAAAGGCTGCTCGGAGAGCTGGCGCACGGCCTTGGTGCCCATCATGGCCGGCCTGAATCGCATGTCGGGCATCGCGGCTCGCACCGCGCGCGCGAACGATTCATTCGTCGTCTCGAGCACCTTGAACGTCGAGAGGTCGACGAGGCCGGTGGAATCGACGACGAAGCGCACGAGCACCAACCCTTCGATTTCCTTCGCCGCCATGTCCTCGGGATACACCGGGGCGGCGCTTCGCGGATCACGGACGGCAGCGCTGTCCACGTCCAACAGCGCGAACGCGCCCATGGATTCGGCCATCTTCTGCTGCTCGGCGACTGTCTCCGGCGTGCCCGCGGCGCCGCCTTCGGGCTTCTCCGCTCGAAGCTTGAACGGGTCGGGCGGTTTCGTCGCGGCAGGGCCGGATGCCGAGCCGGAACCACCGACGGAAACCGGCGATCCCGTTCCGCCGCCGGGAACGCGCAGATACGCGAGGGCTTCATCTCCGATCTTGGGCGCGCGATTCGTCGGGAATAGGTATTCGGCGATGCGCTCCTCGAATTCCGTGGCGGCGCGAATCGCGGGCCGCGAGCCGATCAGGAGCGCGGTGACCAGAGCCCCGTGCACGAGCATGCTCACGACGACCCCACCGACGGGACGGGGCGCCTTCTGCTTGCCGGAGGCGATCAGGGTGTTGAACACCGTTCTTCTATCATATATCGGCTTGGCGGAACGAGCCACTCCCCGGCGACCCGCGGGCTCCTCGCGGCTACCCGCGGCTGCCCATGGCTACCCGCGGGCTATTACTCCGGCCGCTAAATGGTCGAAGGGTCAACTTCCCATTCTGCCGGGGCCATTATCGACTATTCACTGGCCGCAGTAATAATCGCGTCACGGCCGGCTCCGCACATGCCTCGATATCGCGAACAGCAGCGCGACCGCGACCGCGAGGCTCACGACTCCGGCGGCTCGTCCGTTCGCCGTGGGCGCGTGAGACGCCTCGTGCAGCGCCCCGATCGCCCGGGCCACGAGCTCGGCCGTCAGCCAGGTCCATGCACAGAGCATTCCCCACCATGCGACGGCCGCTCCACCCGCCGCGAGAACGAAGAGTCCGAAGAGCAGCGCGATCGCGCCGTGCTCGGGGTGCGCGCCCCCGGTGCTCGCCCCGATCCCGGCCATCAGTGCCAACACGACGACGATCGCGAGCGCACGCACTCCCCGCCTGGCGGACACGCCGGCGATCACCAGCGCGGGAATCGCGAATAACGCGACGCCTGCCACGGTCCCGATCGGCATCGAGAGCGCCTCGCCCAGCCACGGCAGCGCGAGCGGGAGCACCGTCTGCGGCGGCGCGGGCACTCCGCCGCGCATCGCGAGCGGCGCGCCCAACTGAAGCAGCGCGAGGGTACCGCCGAGACCGAGCCCGGCGAGTACCACGTCGTGCTCGCGCCCGCCCGATCGCTGGGCGGCGGGAACGAGAAGCGGAATGCCGGCTCGTCGCCGCAGCGCGCCGACGGCAAGCCAGAGCGCATACACGATGAGCGCGGGAAAGACCGTCAGCAGCACCCGCACGCCCGTGGTGGCCAGGAAAGTGCGCCACGGCACCGAGGTGTCGTACGAAAAGAGCAGCTGCGGCAGCGAATTGATCGACTGCGCCATCCCGAGTATCGAGAACGTCGCGATGATCGCGACCGTCGCGCGAACGTCGAGTGCGCCGTCGTCGATCAGCGGCGACCGGCGGCGTACCACGAACACCGTTCCTCCCGCGACGAGCGCGACCAGCAGCAGTCCGCAGAGTCCGCCGAGGAGCAAGCGCGACGTCTGCGTCTCGCGGTCGGCGCGAAGGAACGCCTCGGGGAGTTCGACGCCGCGCCGCACCACGAGCGGTTCGTTCCCGGCCAGCGTGACCCACACGCGGGCGGCCGCGCCCGCGGGAAGCGTGACGCTGCTGTCCACGTACGTGATGGTCACGTCGCGCCGCAGCGGACGCGCCGTCTCGTCGAACTTCACTTCGTGCAGCGGCATGGTATCGATGCCGGCATCGAGCAGGGCGGTGCGCGCGATCGATCGCGCCTCCGCCGCGCCGACGGAATCGCGGCGCGCCGAATCCGGGATGATGTGCCGCGAATCGAGGCGGCTGCCGTCGGGCCAGAGGCGAATGCGCCACTCCTCCGAGCGTTCCTGCAGCGTGCCGCGGGTGTGCACGTAACGCACGGTCCACCACGCCGGCGGCACGTAGCTGCCGGCGAACGCCTGCGCGGCCGATTCGAGATGATTCTCGCGGAGGAAGCGCGGCCACGCGTCCAGCGTGTCGGTCGCGACGGTCGCGAGCCGCGTCCACCCCGCCGGATCGCCGCCGCGCACGCGGAGCACGCTGTCGGCCGCGGCGAGTATCCGTGCGCGCGTCGCCGTGAATTCCCTGCCGAGCACCCGCGGCGCCGGCGCGCCGATCGCGAGCACGGCCGCGGCGAGCGCCACGGCGAGCGCCGCGCCGCGCGTTCGCGTCGTGAGGGAACGCTCGTGCGCCGGCGCGAGCGCCTCTCGGGCAGCGGACGCGGCGCCCGGCGTCCACGCTGCGGCACGGGCGTCGTCGGCCAGCGGCACCCAGCCGCGTTGCCGCCACACGCGCCAGGCCACCGCGAGCGCCGGCGCGAGCAGCGCGAGCAGGATGATCGCGGCGGTCGCGCGATACTCCGGCGCCGATCCCGCCGCCGCGAAGAGCCCGAAGAGCACGAGATCGTACACGAAGTGCGCGACCATCGTGACGATCACGCCGAACGAGAGAAAGAGCACGCCCCAGAGACAGGCGTCGACGAACAGTTCGACGCCGCGCGAATACGGCGGCCACGACTCGTAACTCGAGTGCGCGAAGCCGAACACGAGCGCGCTCGCCACCACGCCGGCGGCCATCCACCAGTTGCGCCGCGGCCGCGTGCCCACCCAGAGCGAGAGCAGCGAGAGCGGGAGCGCGCGGAAGAGCGCTTCCTCCCACACGCCGGCTTGCAGCGACAATCCCACGCCGGAGATCCACGGAGCCGGCGACGCAATCAGGTTCGGGTCGTCGAGCATCTCGCTCGGCACCCACCAGCCGAACACGTTGCGCGTGATGAGATAGAACAGCGCGACGTACGCGAATCCCCACATCGCCACCGCGTAGCCGCCGGCCACGCGCCCCGCCACCTCCCTCGTGCCGCGATACCGCCAGAGCTTCCACCAGTCGAGCTGTTGAGGGAACGCGTGCCGCGCGGCGGCTTCGGACGCGGCCAGCGTCAGCCCGACGACCAGCGCCATCCCCGCTCCGCCGAGCAGCGCCACGCCGACGATCATCGCCTCGAACAGCGCGGGAGAGGTCGCGGTGTCGTACGAGTACCAGCTTCCCGGGAGTTCGTTCAGGCCGGCGGCGAGCAGGAGCGCACCGATGACGCCGCCCGCCGTGAGCGCTTCACGCCAGCGCACGTTGCGCGCCCTCGAGTAGTTCCGGAGCGTGACCGCGGCCGCGATGAGCAGTGCGAGGACCGCGATCGCATCGACGATCGAGAGGAGGTTGTTCGCCGAGCGCATCTCGCCGTAGCGGCGGCGGAAGCTCTCGGGGATTTCCACGTACGGACGCGCGAGCGATGGTGTGTCTCCTGCGATGACGACGTCCGTGCGAATCGGTGCGCCGGCCACGCGGCGAGCGATCCGCTCGAACGTGTAGGTGCGGTCGACGCGAGCGCTCGTCGTCTTCGTGTCGTACGACGTCGCGGCGAGCCGCCACTCGCCGAGCGGCTGGTTCAGCCAGTCCGCGAGGACGCGCTCCGCGAGCCGCTGAGCGGAGTCGGCACCCACGTCGGGCCGCTTGTCCGCCTCGGCGAAGGTGCGTTTGAAACCGATGATGCGTCCGTCGGGAGCGAAGTCCACCCTCGCTTCGTGCGGATCGCGCGGCACGAACGAGCGCACCGACCATGCGAAGGGCGCCACGTCGCGCCCGCGAATGAGGGCGTTGAGCGTGTCGTGCCCGCCTCCCGCGAGGTCGACGAAAGTGACGAGCGAATCGCCGGCGGTGAATCGCAACGCCGTCCGCGCGGAGGCGGGCTGCGGAGCGCGGGCGCGGAAGAACGAGTCCGCACGTTGCAGCGCGAGCGACCGGGTGAGCCGTTGCTCCACCGCGACCGTCGGAAGCGCGCGGGGAAAGAGCCAGAGCGCGAGGGCGCCGGCGGCGAGGGCGAACGCTGCGATGGCCAGCGTGATCCGGCGCGTCTGAGCGGGCATGCGGCAATGATACGTGTCGCGAGTGCGTTCCGGCTATCGTCACCTCGCGCGTAGCCCGCCCCCCAGCCCGGGCCCGCCGACCTGGGGCACGTCTCACGAACCGATGCTTCAGCGGGTGGGGAGGGAGTGCAGAGGGGCGAGATGAATGCGGGATGCGGAACTTCGAGCCAATGCAGAATGCAGAAGAGGAATGCGGGATGGCCTCTGGGCCCGACGGTATTGCGCCTACATTCCGTCAGCGTTACCCTTACGCGCTGACGTTCGCAACGGCTATCCGGCCCACGCGACTCCACCCGTTCCCCGCTGAGGTGGCACAGTGACAAATCGCGCCCTCCGCTTCGTTCTCGTTGCAGCCGCACTGACGGCTGCCGCCTGCACGGACAAGCAGTCGTCGCCGCTCGCTCCGTCCAGCGGCAGCGCCGGCTCCGCGCAGCCATCGTTCTCCGCCAATTCAGCGTCCGGCGCGAGCGGGCTGGACGTGGCGGCGATCCATGTGATGCAGACCAAGTCCGACGCGCTCAGCAATGCCGCCAACGGCGCGAGTAAAGGCGGCGGCGGGTCGGGGATCTTTTATCACGGCGGCCCGGTGTTGCAGGCCGGCACGAAGGTCGCAGCCGTGTACTGGGCCGCGAGCACGATCTACGCGGGTGGGCCGGCCGCCGGTACCGTGGGAACGGGCTCGGGCGACGGCTCGCTGGTGGGCTTCTTCCTCAGCAACCTCGGCGGCTCGCCGTACTTCAACATCAACCACAGCTACACCGACGGCGCCGGGCAGGCGATCGTGAACTCGGTGAGCTACACGCAGTTCTGGGCGAACAACGCGAGTGTTCCGGCGAACGGCCAGAGCGTGACCGACGCGCAGATGATCGCGATGCTCCAGACCGGCTTCACCTCCGGCGCGCTCACATACGACGCGGGCACGCTCTATCACATCTTCACGGCGGGCACGGTGAACCTGGGCGGCGGATTCGGCACGCAGTACTGCGCGTACCACACGCACGGCACGGTGTCGATCGGCGGCGTGGCGAAAACGGTGCTCTATTCGGCGATGCCGTACACCTTCGCCTTCCCGACCGCGTGCACGAACCAGACGGCTTCGCCCAACGGCGACGCGGCCGCGGACGCCGAGGTGAACGTGATCGCGCATGAGACCGAGGAGACCACGACGGACATGATGGCGAACGCGTGGTACGACCGTCGCGGGTACGAGAACGCCGACAAGTGCGCGTGGACGTGGGGCACGACGTACAAGACCAGCAATGGCGGCGTCGCGAACATGAACCTTGGCGGGAAGGACTTCCTGGTGCAGCAGAACTGGGTGAACTCGGGGTCCGGTGGCTGCGTGCTGAAGTTTTAGTCAGCCTGGCGATCAGGTGATCGGTTGAGCAAGACTGACGTGAAAGCGCGGGGCTTCGGCGGAGGACGCCGGGGCCCCGCGCTTCGTACCGTGGTGGTCGTGG
>JADGQS010000104.1 GCA_017881585.1 Gemmatimonadaceae bacterium
GCGTCGAAGGGCGACTCGAAACGAGCCGCCGACGCGCTCTCGCAGTACGTGCTGCACAACGAGACGGACTACGCGTCGCACCTCGAGCTCGCGCGGCTCAGGACGGCGTCGGGCGACAACGCCGGCGCCGCCGACGCGCTCGATCGCGCGCTCTACATCGACCCGTACGATGTCGCGGTTCACCAGCAGCTCGCCGGCCTGTATCACGGGCTGGGCGACAAGGCCAGGACGGTGCGCGAGCGCCGCGCGGTGGTCGCGCTCGTCCCCGCGGACAAGTCGGAAGCGTACTATCAGCTCGCGCTCGCGTACCACGAGGCCGATGACGACGTGAGTGCGCGAAAGGCCCTGCTGCGCTCGCTCGAAGAGGCGCCGAACTATGTGAAGGCGCAGGAACTGCTGCTGACCATCGTCGATGGAAAGAAACCCTAACCGGAAATCCCCGTGGCCGCGAACGTTACGAGCCCAGCTCTCGAATCCTCCGACGACATTGCACACGCAGACCGGCTCAAGGCCGGATGCGACCAGATTCGTGCGGAGCTGCGCAAGGTGATCGTCGGCCAGGACGGCGTGGTCGAGCTGATCCTGCTCTCTATCCTCACGGGCGGCAACAGCCTCGTGATCGGCGTGCCCGGTCTCGCGAAGACGCTCCTGATCAACACCTTCGCGAAGGCACTCGACCTGAAGTTCTCGCGCATCCAGTTCACGCCCGACCTGATGCCAAGCGACATCACGGGCACCGAGATCATCCAGGACGATCCGGACACCGGCCGCCGGCACATGGTGTTCGTGCCCGGTCCGATATTCGCGAACATCGTGCTGGCCGACGAAATCAACAGAACTCCGCCGAAGACACAGGCCGCGCTGCTCGAAGCGATGCAGGAACATCGCGTGACCGTTCAGGGGCAGACCTACACGCTGAACGAGCCGTTCTTCGTCTTCGCGACACAGAACCCGATCGAGCTCGAGGGTACGTATACCCTGCCCGAGGCGCAGCTCGATCGATTCATGTTCGAGATCGTGATCGACTACCTGAACGAAAACCAGGAAGTGGACGTGGTGCTCTCGACCACGTCCGTGCAGAAGCACGAGTTCCGGCACGCCGTCACCGGCGCGGACATCGTCGGATTCCAGCAGCTCGTTCGACGCGTGCCGGTCGCCGACGCCGTCGCACGCTACGCCGTGAACATCGCGCGGACCAGCAGGCCAGGCCCGGGCGCGCCCGACTTCGTGAAGCAGTGGGTGTCGTATGGCGCCAGCGTGCGCGCGCCGCAGCACCTGGTGCTCGGCGGGAAGGCGCGCGCCCTGATGCAGGGCCGCTACCACGTGAGCTTCGACGACATTCGCGCGCTGGCAAAGCCCGTGCTGCGCCATCGCGTGCTGCTGAACTTCCACGCCGAGTCGGAGCGCGTGACGTCGGACCAGGTGATCGACAAGCTGCTCGAGGCCGTTCCCGTGCCGCGGTCCGGGATGTGACAGCCGACACGGCAACGCTGCTCGATCCCGCCGTCCTCGCCAGGATCGGGAACCTGGAGCTGCTGGCGCGCACCGTGGTGGAGGGTTTCGTGAACGGCCTGCATCGCTCGCCGCACCTCGGGTCGTCCACCGACTTCGCGGAGCACCGATCGTACATGCCCGGCGACGACATCCGCGGCATCGACTGGCGGCTCTTCGCGCGCAGCGACCGCTACTACGTGAAGCAGTTCGAGGCGGACACGAACACGAACTTCATGGTCCTGCTCGACGTGTCGCCGTCGATGCGCTATCGCGGCGCGACGGAAGGTACGGGCAGCGTGAGCAAGCTCGACTACGCGTGCTATCTGGCGGCGGCGCTGGCCTACTTTTCGAGCACGCAGCGCGATCGCGTCGGGCTGGCGACGTTCGACGACGACATCGTCGAGTACGTGCCTCCCTCGGCCAAGCACCTGCGGCTCGTGCTGCACGCGCTCGAGCGCACGACCAGAAGTGCCGCCGCCGCGGCGCCCGAGCGCGCGCGTGGAGCCCCGTCGCGCGCGTCGACGCTCGACGCGCCGCTGCGCAAGCTGTCCGAGTCGTTGCGCCGCCGCAGCATCGTACTGCTGATCTCCGATCTCTACGAGGAGCCCGACGCCGTGCTCTCCGCGCTCGCGAACGTTCGCGGTCGCGGCAACGACCTGATCGTCTTCCATCTACTCGACCGGGTGGAAATCGAGTTCCCGTTTGCCGACGCGACGAACTTCGTCGATCTCGAGACCGGCGAGCGGATGCCGGTCATCCCGGCTTACCTGCGCGCGCAGTACCGCGGCGTGGTCGCGGAGCACACCGCGACACTCGCGCGCCGCATGCAGGAGCAGCGAATCGACTACGCGCTGTTCGACACGTCGAAACCGCTCGACAAGGCGCTTTTCGCATACCTGCTGGCGCGCGAGCGCTTCAGCACGGCGCGCTGATGGGACTCCTCGCTCCCGCGTTCCTCGCCGGCCTGTTCGCGATCGGGATCCCGATCGCGATCCACCTGATCAACCGCGAGCGGCGGGCGGTCGTGCAGTTCCCGTCACTGATGTTCCTGCACAAGATTCCGTATCGCTCGGTCCGGCGGCAGAAACTGCGGCACCTGCTGCTGCTCGCGATGCGCTGCCTCGCGCTCGCACTGCTCGTGGCCGCGTTCTCGCGCCCGTTCCTCCAGCGCCGCAACGCCACGTCGTCGTCGCTGCTCGGCGCGCGCGAGCGCGTGGTGCTCGTGGACCGCTCGTACAGCATGGGGTATGCGGACCACTGGAAGCGCGCGCTCGATGCCGCGCGCGTGGAGACGAGAGACCTCGCCGGCAACGATCGCGCCACGATCGTGTTCTTCGCGAACGATCCCGTGGCGGCCACCGAGCCGACCGCCAGTCAGGCGCGTCTCGAGCGAGCGATCGCCGGCGCGAAGCTCAGTTCGGAGGGAACACGCTACGAACCGGCGCTGAAGCTCGCGGCACAGATCCTCTCGGCGTCGAACCTGCCGCGGAAGGAAGTCGTGATGATCAGCGATTTCCAGCGCATCGCATGGGGACGGCGCGACGACGTGCGGTTGCCCCCGGGCGCGGCCATGCGGACGGTGGACGTCGGCGGCGCGCAAGGCGCCGACCTCGCGGTGACGCAGGCCTCGACGGATCGCGACCGCGTCGGAGATCGCGACCGCGTGACCGTCACGGCGCGCGTTACCAACACCGGCGCGGCGGCGCGCACCATCGATGCCACGCTGGAGCTCGGCGGGCGCGCGGTCGAGACGAAGAAGCTCACGGTGCCGCCCAAAGGAGTGGCGCAGGCGCGCTTCGCGCCGAACGTGGTCCCCGCGTCGGCCACGCGGGGCACGGTGCGCATCACTCGCGATTCTCTCCCGGCGAACGACGCATTCAACTTCACGCTCGCGCCCGGCGAGGCGGTGTCGGTGCTGATCGTGCTGCCGTCGAAGCCGCGCACGAACCAGGGCCTCTACCTGAGCCGCGCGCTGGCGATCGGCGATCGGCCTGCCTTCCGCGTCGATGTGAAGGCGGAGGACGCGCTGCGCGCCGGCGATCTGGTTTCGCGTTCGCTCGTGATTCTCGACGAGGTACCTCCGCCGAACGGAGCGGTCGGCACGCGGCTGCGCGAGGCGATCGTCGCGGGAACCGGCCTGCTGGTGGTGCCCGGCGATCTTGCGGCTGCGCGCTGGAGCAACGAGTGGCGCGCACTCATGCCCGCTCGTTTGGGGTCGGTCGTGGACCGCACGCGCGATGCGGGCGGCACGGTGGCGACGGTGGACTACGGCCATCCGGTGTTCGAGCTGTTCTCGGCGCCTCGCAGTGGCGACTTCTCCACCGCACACCTGTTCCGGTACCGGCTACTCGTGGCGCCGGGCGACAGCGGCGTGATTGCCAGACTCGACGACGGCGCTCCGGCGCTCGTTGAAAAATCAGTCGGCGGCGGCAAGGTGCTGATGTGGGCGTCGTCGCTCGACGAATACTGGACCGACCTGCCGCTGCAGCCCGTGTTTCTCCCGTTCGTGCACGAACTCGCGAAGTATGCCGGCCGTTACGGCGACGCGCGGGCGTGGTTTCAGGCGGGTGACGTGCTCGATCTTTCGCGGCATGGCGAGCTGACGGCGCCGTTCGTCGCGGACGCCGGGGCCGGCGCGGGCGCGTCGCCGCTCGTGCTCGAGTCGCCATCCGGTCATCGGACGCCGCTGACGGCGTCGGGCGCCGACCACCTGGCGACGCTGAGCGAGCAGGGGTTCTACGAGTTGCGCGGCCTCGGGACGGCTGCCGGCAGCGGCCGGCCCATCGCGGTGAACGTCGATCCGAAGGAATCAGACCTGTCCCGCTTCGACCCGCGGGAGCTGGTGGCGGCGGTCATGGCGACGCCCGGGGCGGGGCCGTCGAGTTCCGGATCGTCCGCCGCACCAGAGGAACTGGAACGCGGACAGACCATGTGGTGGTATCTTCTGGTAGTCGCTCTGCTGTTGCTGGTCGCGGAGACGATTCTGTCGAATCGCCTTTCCAAGACTGAGAGCGGTTCGCGCGAGAGCGCGGGCGAGAACGGTCTGAGCGAGAGCGCAGGCAGAGTATGAGCGGCGCGCAAGAACGGAGGGAGTAGGCGATGGACAGCGTACACGGCTTCACGGCCGACCAAGGGCAGCTCGCCGGCGTGGTGAGCGGGGTGCGCAATCGCTGGCGCCTCAAGCGCGCGCTGCGCGGCGCGACCATCACGGTCGCCGTGGGTTTCATCGTCCTCGCGGCGTCGGCATACGCGACCCGCGCGCTGCATTACAGCGACTCATCCCTGTGGGTTTTCCGGCTGCTCTCGCTCGCGGTCATCATCGCCAGCGTGTTCCGGTTCATCGTGACGCCGATCCGCATGACGCCGCGCGACGCGCAGGTCGCGCTGTACATCGAGGAGCACGTAAGCTCGCTCGACGGCGCGGTGATCACGGCGGTGGACGTGCACGCATCGGCCGCCGCGCGTTCTCCCGCGCTCGTCGCCAGGCTTCTGCGTTCCGCGCTCGACCGCATGCGCCGGGCCGACGACGGCCGCAGCGTGGACGCGAGCGATCTCCAGCGCTCGTCGATCGTGTTCGCGGCCGTGAGCGCCGCCGCGCTGGGCATCGCGCTGTTTGGTCCGACCGTGCTGAGGCACGGGCTCGGCCTGATGCTCGTCCCGTGGGGCGACGCGAATCCGGCTGGTGTGTTCGCGATCGCCGTGAAGCCGGGGAATGCGACGATCGCGAAGGGCGGCGACCAGCTCGTGACGGCGACGCTGCGGGGCTTCAACGCGGATCGCGTCGACCTGCTCGTGCGTTCCGCCGATTCTTCGGAGTGGACGCGCGTGACGATGTCCGGCGACAGCGCGGGGCGATACAACTATCGCCTGTTCGACCTCGCGAAGGTCACGGAGTACTCCGTGGAGGCGAGCGGCGTGCGTTCGCCCGTGTATCGGCTCGACGTCGCGGATCTCGCGTTCGTGAAGCGGCTGGACCTCGAATACCGCTATCCGGCGTACACGCAGCTCCCCACCCAGCACGTGGACAGCACCGGCGACATCGCCGCGCTGAAGGGGACGCTGGTCCGCGTGAGCGTCACTCCCACGCGCCCGACGTCGGGAGGCCGGGTGATCGTGCAGGGCGGGGACACGCTACAGCTCGCGCGCACCGCCGACGGCGCGCTGATCGCGATGATTCGCGTCGAACGCGAAGGATTCTACAAGGTGGAGCTGCAGGGACCCGACGGCCGGATGGTCACGGGATCGCTCGACTATACGATCGATGCGCTCCCCGATCGCCCGCCCACGGTGAGCTTTGTGAAGCCGGGACGCGACCTGAAGGTGCTCTCCGTGGACGAGGTGTTTACCGAGGCGCGCGCGACGGACGATTACGGGGTGGCCAAGCTCGAACTCGTGTACTCGGTCAACGGCGCGGCCGAGAAATCGGTGCCGCTGTACTCGGCGTCCGGCAAGATTTTGCGCGACATCTCGGCGGGACACACGTTCATGCTCGAGAATGAACATCTCGTGGCGGGCGACGTGGTCTCGTACTATGCGCGGGCCGCGGACAACAACGCCGTGAGTGGTCCGCAAACCGCGACCACCGACATCTACTTTCTGCAGGTTCGTCCGTACGGCCAGGACTACCGGCAGCAGCAGGGCGGTGGGGGCGGCGGCGGTGGCCGCGGCCAGCCGAGCGATCCGGGCCCCCTCTCGGAGCGGCAACGGCAGGTGATCGCGGCGTCGTTCAACACCGCGCGCGACAGCGCGACGCTCGACAAGAAGGCGCTCGACGAGAATCTCGCCACGCTCCGGCTTTCCCAGCAGAAGCTGCGGGAGGAAGTGCAGCAGCTCGGCAAGCGGCTGGTGGATCGCGGCATCGCGGCGACCGATTCGGGCTGGAAGAAGATCGCCGCATTATTGCCGAAGGCCGCGGCCGAGATGGACAGCGCCGAGAAACTGCTTGCGAAGGGCACACCGCACGGCGCGCTCCCGGCGGAACAGCGCGCGCTCGTGCAGCTGCAGCGAGCCGAGGCAGTGTTCCGCGACATTCAGGTCTCGATGGGCGGCGGTGGCGGCGGGGGTGGTGGTGGCGGCGGCGGCGGTGCGAAAGCGCAGGATCTCGCCGACATCTTCGAGCTGCAGAAAGACAAGATGCGCAACCAGTACGAGGCGGTGCAGCGTGGACAGGAGCAGCAGGCGCAGGAAAAGAACGCGGCATCGCAGGTCGACGAGACGCTCGACAAACTGAAACAGCTCGCCCAGCGCCAGCAGCAGGAAGACGAGCGCATGCGCCGCAAGACCGACAGCCTTCGGCAGCCGGGCGCGAGTGGGTCGTCGGGCGGAGAAGGCCAGCGCGATCTTGCCGCGCAGACGGAGCAGGCGGCGCGACAGCTCGAGCGGCTCGCGAGAGAGAGGCAGTCGCAGGCGCTCGCCGACGCGGCGCGCAAGCTGCAGGATGCGGCGAACTCGATGAAGCAGGCGGCGGCGAACGGAAAGAACGGGGCCGCCGACGCGCGGAACGCGAACGACCGGCTCGCGGAGGCCAGGCGGCTGCTCGAGCAGGAAAAGGCGAGCGGAGCGCAGCGCGGGTTGAGCGATGCGCAGAAGACCGCGCGCGCTCTCGCCGATCAGGAGCAGCAGGTCGCAGGCGATGTGGCGAAGCTCGGCGAGCAGGGCGCCGACGCACAGACACCCCAGGGCCAGCAGCGGAAGCAGGCGCTGCAGCGCTCGCTCGCGGCCGAGAAGAGCGCGATGGCGGACACGCTGAAGGATCTGACGAAGCGCATCGACCAGCTCGCGGGTGAGCAGGCCCGCACTCAGCCGGGCGCCGCTCGAGCGCTTGGCGAAGCGGCCGACTCGCTGCGTTCGAAGCGCACCGAAGATCGCATTCGCGCTTCACAGCAGCAGCTGGGCACGGCGTCGCAGCAATACCTCGACAATCTCGAGCGCTCGATCGGCGAGGGCCTGAACGATCTCGGCCAGCGGCTACAGAAGGCGGGCGAGGCGTCGTCGCAGGCGTCGAGTGGACAGCGGCAGCAGCAGGCGCTCGATCGTATGCGCGATCTGGTGCGCGGCATGGAAACGCTCGATGACCGCGTGCGGCAACAGCAGCAAGGCCAAGGTCAGCAGTCGGCGCAGGGCAACGGTGGGCGAGGAGGACGCGGCGGTCGCGGCGGCCTGGGCAACGGCACCGTCGCGCAGGGCGGTCCCGGCGCCAATCGTCTCTCAGCCAACGACGCTAGCCAATTCTCGAACGAGATCCAACAGCGTCTCCGCGATGCCGAAGCGCTGCGCGCAGATCTCGCAAAACAAGGTGCCGACGTCTCGGCGCTGGATCGCGCCATGGAAGCCATGCGCGCGGCGGCGAATCAGGACAAGCTGCAGGACGAGAAAGCCGGCGGCGAACTGCGCACGCAGGTCATCGACGGATTGAAGGCCTACGAGTTCGCTTTGCGGCGTTCGGTCGACGGCAAGGATAACACCCAGGTACTCTCGGGCCGCAACGGTGACGTCCCGGTCGAATTTCGGGCGTACGTCGAAGAGTATTATCGTTCGATAGCGCGGCCAAAGCCGCGCTGATGATTCTCGATAGCGCAGTCGAAGACGCGCTATTGAACACAGTTCGCTCCAGGAGAAAAAGGTGTCCGTCAAGAAACCGGAAAACCCAGAGCTGAAGGCGAAGCTCACGCCGCAGCAATACGAAGTCACGCAGTGCAGCGCCACCGAGCCGCCGTTCCAGAACGAGTTCTGGAATCACCACGAAGACGGGATCTACGTCGACATCGTCTCCGGCGAGCCGCTCTTTTCCTCGACCGACAAGTTCGACTCCGGAACGGGCTGGCCGAGCTTCGTACAACCGATCGAGAAGGAGCACGTCGTCGAGCACGCCGATCACACGTTCGGCGTGCGGCGCGTCGAGGTGCGCTCGGCGCAAGGTGATTCGCATCTTGGGCACGTATTCCCCGACGGACCGGGACCGGGCGGCCTTCGTTACTGCATCAACTCGGCGTCGCTGCGCTTCATTCCGAGAGCGAAACTCGAGAGCGAGGGATACAAGGATTTCCTCCAGCTCTTCGAGCGAGGCGCGAAGTGAGCGCCGTGAGCGCGCGCGCGACGCTCGCCGGCGGATGCTTCTGGTGCCTCGAAGCCGTGTACCTCGAGCTCAAGGGCGTACTGGGCGTGCAGAGCGGATACGCCGGCGGTAAGCGACCGAATCCGACGTACGAGCAAGTGTGCAGCGGCGCGACCGGACACGCGGAGGTCGTGCAGGTCTCGTACGATCCCGCGATCGTCAGCTACAAGGAACTGCTCGACGTGTTCTTCACGATTCACGATCCCACCACGCTGAATCGCCAGGGCGGCGACAAGGGCACGCAGTACCGCTCGGC
>JADGQS010000105.1 GCA_017881585.1 Gemmatimonadaceae bacterium
CGTTGACGAGCCGCTTGCGCAGCACGCCTGCGCCGCGAGCCGCGAGCTCCATCACGGCCTTGTCGGTTTCGACTTCGGCGAGCACGTCACCGCTCTTCACGGCGTCGCCCTCGTTCTTGAGCCACTTCACGAGGCGCCCCTCTTCCATCGTGGGCGAGAGCGCTTCCATGAACACTTTCGTCGCCATCGTCAGGCCTCGATGTACATGACTTTCTTGACCGCCGCGATGGTCTTCGGCAGGTCGGGCTTCGCCGCGCGTTCGAGCGCCTTGGCGTACGGCATCGGCGTGTCGGCCTGATGCACGCGAATCACCGGCGCGTCGAGATGATCGAAGCAATCGCGCTGGATGTAGTCCACGATCTGCGCGCCGATGCCGCAGATTTCCCAGCCTTCTTCGAGCACCACCGCGCGATTGGTCTTCTTCACGCTGGTCGTGATCGCGTCGACGTCCATGGGGCGTATAGTACGCAGGTCCACCACGTCGATCTTGATGCCTTCCTTCGCGAGTTGGTCGGCTGCCTGCATCGCGACGAGCACCATCTTGCCGCTCGTGATGATCGAGCAGTGGTCGCCCTCGCGCTTCAGTTCGGCCTTGCCGAGCGGAATGAGGTATTCCTCGTCGGGCACTTCGCCCTTGATGTTGTAGAGCATCTCGCCCTCGAGCACGATCACCGGGTTGTCGTCGCGGATCGCGCTCTTGAGGAGACCCTTCGCGTCGTACGGCGTTCCGGGTGCAACGACTTTCAGGCCGGGAATGTGCGCGAGCCACGACTCCCACGACTGCGAGTGCTGCGCCGAGAGCTGCAGCGCCGCGCCGTTGGGGCCGCGAAAGACGATCGGCATGTTGAACTGGCCGCCCGACATGTAGAGCATCTTGGCGGCGGCATTCACGACCTGGTCGAGCGCGAGGAGCGCGAAGTTCCATGTCATGAACTCGACGATCGGGCGGAGCCCCACCATCGCGGCACCGACGCCGACGCCGGCGAAGCCGAGCTCCGTGATCGGCGTGTCGACGACGCGCATCTCGCCGAATTCTTCGAGGAGGCCCTTCGAAACTTTGTAGGCGCCGTTGTAGACGCCGACTTCCTCGCCCATGAGGAAGACGCGGTCGTCCTTATGCATTTCTTCGCGTAAGGCTTGGTTCAGGGCGTCTCGGTAGGTTATGAGCGGCATCTTCTGAAAAGCGAGTAATCGGTCATTGGTCGTTGGTCATTGGTTCTTAGCCAAGCATCGCGCCGCGTCGAGCGGTCTCGAAGTCACGGCCAAGTACCAACGACCAATGACCAAGAACCGATTACTCGCAGTTTTGGCTCTAGCCCGAGGTGGTTTCGACGAGCACATCTTCGTATAGCGCTTCAAGCGGCGGCTCCGGACTCGCATCCGCAAAATCCCACGCATCCTGGACCACCAACCCAATTTCTTTTTCCATCTCCGCGATCTGCGCGTCCGTGATCTCCCCGGCCGTCTTCATCTTCGCCTCGAGCAGATTGATCGGATCGCGCTTCAGGTATTCCTCGAGTTCCGCCTTCGTGCGGTACGTGCCGCTCACCGCATCGGACATCGAGTGCCCCATGAAGCGGTACGTGCGGATCTCGAGCAGCGTCGGCTGATAGTCGTCGCGCGCCCGCTCGAGCGCCGTGGCCATCGCGTCGCGCACGGCGAGCACGTCCTGGCCGTCGACTTCGGCGCTCGTGATCGAGTACGTCTCGCCGCGCTTGTACATGTCCTTGATCGACGATGCGCGCTCGACCGCCGTGCCCATGCCGTACTTGTTGTTCTCGATGACGTAGATCACGGGGAGCTTCCAGAGCCCCGCCATGTTCAGCGCTTCGTGGAACGCCCCGTTGTTCACGGCGGCCTCACCCATGAAGCACACGATCGCCTGGTTGCCGCCGCGATACTTGATGGCGAACGCCACACCGGTCGCGATGGGTACGTGAGCGCCGACGATGCCGTGCCCGCCGAGGAAGTTCACGTTGCGGTCGAAGATGTGCATCGAGCCGCCCTTGCCCTTCGAACAGCCGTCCACACGTCCGAACAGCTCCGCCATCACGCTGCGCGGCGTGACGCCGCGCGCGATCGCCTGGCCGTGATCGCGATAGGTGGTGATGACGTAGTCGTCGTCGCGCAGCATGGAGATCACGCCGGTGCCGACGGCTTCCTGTCCGATGTAGAGGTGACAGAAGCCGCCGATCTTCCCGAGTGCGTACGCCTCGGCGACTTTCTCCTCGAAGCGTCGCTGGAGGAGCATCGTGTGGAGCAGTTCCGTGTGCAGCCCTTTCGCCGCGCTTGAGTCTGCTCGCTTCTTGATGGCCATTACACGCCCGCCGCCTGAACCTGTTCCCACGCGTGGTAGCTGGAGCGCACGAGCGGCGCGCTCTCCACGTGCTTGAATCCCATCTGCATTCCCTCGCGATAGAACATCCTGAAGTCGTCCGGCGTGACGTACCGGTCGAGTTCGATATGGTCGTTCGACGGACGGAGATACTGGCCGAGCGTGAGGATATCGACGTCGACTTCGCGCAGCTCGCGCATGGTCTTGAGGACTTCCTCGTTGGTCTCGCCCATGCC
The DNA here is from genome assembly GCA_017881585.1 of Gemmatimonadaceae bacterium. Classification (GTDB taxonomy): domain Bacteria; phylum Gemmatimonadota; class Gemmatimonadetes; order Gemmatimonadales; family Gemmatimonadaceae; genus Fen-1231. Next base: position 2,572 of record JADGQS010000105.1, read on the forward strand.
GAGGATCATTCCGGTCTTGGTCGGGATGTCGGGCGCGATGGACTTGGAGACGCGGAAGATCTCCATCACGCGCTCGTATCGGCCGCCGGGGCGCGCCTTCTTGTAGAGGCGCGGCACAGTCTCGGTGTTGTGGTTGTAGATCTCCGGCTGCGCCTCGAGCACCGCGCGGATGGAGTCGACGCTGCCCTGAAAATCGGGGACGAGGACTTCCACCGAGCAGCCCGGCACGCGTTCGTGCACAAGGCGGATGGTCTCGGCAAAAGCCCAAGCGCCGAAGTCCGGGAGGTCGTCGCGGTCGACCGAGGTGAGGACGAGGTGGCGGAGCGACATTTGCGCGGTGGCGTCCGCGACGCGGGAGGGCTCGGCCATGTCATACTTCGGTGGCCGGCCATGCGCGACGGCGCAGTACGCGCAGTTCCTCGTGCAGACGTCACCGAGGATCATGAAGGTGGCCGTGCCGTGCTCCCAGCACTCGCCGACGTTGGGGCAGTGCGCTTCCTCGCAGACCGTGTGCAGGTCGAGTTCGCGCATGAGGTTCTTCAGGTGGACGTAGTTGCGCCCGCCGGGGGCCTTCACCTTGAGCCAGCTGGGCTTCCGCTCCGGCAGCGGTTCGCTGCGGTGCCTGCCCATGATGTGATAGAGGGTTTCGCCCATCACTTTAATTTAGAGAGAGGTTTAGGTCAGCGCCAGAGTGGGCTAACTGCTATAATCACGTTAGACAGTTACTATTTTCAACGGCTCGTTGTAGGGGGATCCCGGGCGTCATCGTGTGGCCCGGGACTCGCTGAAACACCTTCTCGCCACCGCTCGTATAGCCACCAGACCCGTTCGAGGATTCCTCTATGCTGCGCACACTGTTCACGATCGGCGTGATGGCCATACTCGGCCTTTTCGTGATGAAGCTCGTCTTCGGAATTCTCGGGGGAGTGTTCGTGATCTTCTTCGGCTTGGCGTACCTGGCGTTCAAGATCGTGCTGATCGGCGCCGTGGCGTACGTCGTGATCGCGATCGTGAGTCCGAGCTCGGCAAAGCGGCTCAGGGACAGGTTTTCGGGGGCGCCGACGACTTACTGATTACCCGCTCTTGTTGTTGATCCCCGCGTCGAGGCGCTCGACCACCGCCCAAGCCAGCATTGGCACCATGATCTCGTGGTGCCCCGTGATCTCGTACCCCTTCCCGCTGTCCATCGTCGGCCGCTGAACGACGTTCATGTGCGGGCGGTAGTGGCGCTGCATGTCGAGATCACAGGTGACGAACCCGCGCGGCGCGCCGGCGTTCACGTTGCGCGCGATGGTCAGCGCTTTGAGGAACACCTCGGGCATGATGACGGCGCTGCCGAGGTTGAGCACCACGCCGCCATCGTCGATCCGCTCGATGCTCGCCGCGAGGCGCCGGAAATCGCGGTGGCTCGTATCGCCGATCGCGGCGCCGCTCGCCGCGGGGTGCTGATGGATGATTTCCGCGCCGATCGCGGCGTGCACTGATACCGGCACGTCGAGCCGCCACGCGTTGAGCAGGATCGAGAGCTCGGGGTGCGCGAGCGATTTTTCCTCGTCGAGCGCGACCGCGAGCGCCTCGCCCATTCCGCGCGCTTCCTTGCTGCCGCGCACGAACGCGTCGTTCATGCCGCGCCCCGTCTCCTCCGCCATCCCGAAGGTGCCGTCGCGCAGTCCGCTCTGGACGTCCTCCGAGGTGCCGCCGAAGCGTGCGATCTCGTAGTCGTGGATCGCTCCGGACCCGTTCATCGCCAGATGGGTGATGACGCCGCGCTTCATCAGGTCGATGAGCACGGGTGCCAGGCCCGTCTTCACGATGTGGCCGCCGAGCATGACGATCACGCCGCGCTTGCGGCGCGCGGCGTCGGCGATCGCGTCTGCGACCAGAAGGAAATCGCGCGCGACGAGGACATCCGGCAGTGCGCGCAGGAAGGCGGCGAACGAGCGATCGTCGGCGGGCGGCGAAGAGAACTCCTCGGCGCGCACCTTGTTCGGCCGCTTCGCGATCGGGACCGTGCGCACGCGCGAGAGGTCGGTCTCGGCCGGCCGCTTCTTTCCGTTGCTCAAGGCTTCTTTCCCGGCGACGGACCCGGCGCGGGGGTCCCGTACGTGACCTTCTTCAGCTGCAGCCCGAGCGAGATGACCTTGGCGAAGCGGGTCTGCATCTGAACGAGTATGCGCTGGTCGTCGTCGGAGAGCCAGATCTCGGCGTGGCCGTCCTGTGAGAAGAGTCCACTCGTGTTGAAGCTCGGCTGCAACACGATGGTCGCGAAGCGTCCTGCAGGCACGTTGATCGTGTCCTTGCGAATCACCTTGATCACGACGGGGTTCGCTTTCGGATCGAAGTACCTGTCGAACGTGTATTCCTTCCCGACCTCGAGCGGCAGAGTCCGGACGAACAGGAAGAGAGACGCTTCGTCGAGTGGTTCTGCGACGGATTTTCGCTCTTCCTTCCCCTCCTGATGGAACATGCTGCGCGCCGGGAAGATGTCGTACTTTCGCAGCGTGTGCCGCCCGCCCTCGTAGAGATCCTGTTCGAAGCGCAGCGAGTTGAGCGACTCGACGTCCAGCCAGCTGTCGTACGAATCGTCGACGTGGTACGTGCCGAACGGCGTGCTTCCCTTGATGTTGAAGTGCAGCCGCCAGGCGGCGCGGCCGCGCATGGTGTCGATCCCCATGACTTGCATGGTGCCGTCGCCGCTGCTGATTCCGGCGAGCCTGACGTTGTACTCGAGACGCTCTCCGGCGGCCCACGGCACCCGTGCATGCGCTTGGGCCGCCAGCGGTGCGGCTGAGAGCGCGAGCAGCAGGCTCGCGAACGCCGCGACGCGTCTCGCGAGGAAGCGGCTCAAGCGACGGCGCCGGGCGAGGGTCTCGAGCGCGCGGCCCACCCGCGCTTGGCCAGATCGATCACGTCGGGCCACGGCCTCACGCGGCTTTCGCGCGGCCGGAGGTCCCATCGCGATTCGAGAGGCACGCTCTCGGTCCGGCGGGCGAGTCGCACGGCCGTGCGCAGGAGCTCGACGTTGGTCGCCCACACGGGCGTATCGGCAAACGGCCGGTCGCCCTGCTCCTTCAGCAGGTCGCGTACGATACTGATCCTGAGAAGCCGGAATCCGCCGAACGGATCCTTCACCCCGGGCACCGTGACGAACGAGCGAATGGGCCACAGCCGAGGGAGCCACCGCGCCAGCCGCGCGAGCTTTCGCACGGATTCCGGTGCGGACTCGCTCATCACGCGTTCGACCGCGACGACGTCCGCGCCGCCCTCGAAGCGCTTCACCAGCTCGGGCAGGTGCTCCGGCTGATCGGTGAAGTCCGCCTGCATCAGCACGACGGCGTCGCGGCGCGGATACTTCGTTCGATCGCTTGCCGTCCTCAGCAGCGCCTCGACGGCGCGCGAGTAACCCACGTGTTCACGCGATCCGATCACGGTGAGCGGCATCACCTTCCGATACGGCTCGAGTGTCTCGCGCGTGCCGTCGGTGCTGGCGTCGTCGTATACGATGATCTCATACTCACGCGAATACTCCTGGAACACCTTTCGGATGCGCCAGAGCAACACGCCCACGGTCGGGGCTTCGTTGTACGAGGGGATGCACAGGTAGAGCACGGGATCTCGAAGGTTTCTGGAGGAGCGGGTCCTCAATAGTAGGCGGGCGCTGGGGCGCCTCGCTACGGGGTACTACACCTCGGAGCTGGAATCCGCCCCAGGGACTGCGGGCGGTCGCCCGTCGCGCGAGTTTCCCGTCGCGCGCTGGTTCGTCGTTCTTGAACGGGAGGCTGACATGCTGGTCGCGAACGTTCGGTCGCGCTTCACACGTGCAGACGCCCACCTCGTGCTCGCATTGCTCGCGCAGTCCGGTGAGCAAACGGCCGACCAGTCGGAGGAGCGGCTCCGCGACGATGGACTCGACGCCATCCTCGACGACCCGCGCCTGCTGCGCGCGCTCCTTTCCACGCGACTCGGCTCGCGCGCCTCGGAGCCGCTCTTCCTGTACGTCGTCGCGCGTCACGCGATGCTCCAGTCGGGCGAGGACGAAGTGCTGCTCGCCGACTATGCCGCGTCGATCCTGCTCCATTTTGGGTTGCGCGACCGGGCCAGTCGCATCGCCGACGCCGACGACGAGACGTATGACACGCTCACGGCGCTGATCGCCGAGGTGGACGGGCCCGACACGCGGCGCACGCTGCTGGTGCGTGCGCACCTCGGCAACTACGCGCTCTGGCTGGCCGGGATGTTTCCCGATTTCATCGAGCACCGGCGCTGGAGGCGCGGCGGCCCGCCGATCGACTACTTCGACGAGATGGGACAGCGCGGCTTCCAGCTCGCCGCGGAACATCGCCTCGCCAACGAGCATGGGCTGAAACCGATGTTCGCGCTCGCGGCCGAGCGCTTCGCGGTCATGCGGGTGGCGCTGAACCGGGTGAGCGACACGCTGATGTTCCCGAACGCCAGCTCACCCGAGCGGCTCATGAGGCAAGTCCGGGACGAGGTGCGCTGGAAGGTCGCGTAGCGGCCTTCTCCGCGCGCGCGATCTCGTCCGCGAACGCCTTGAAGATTCTCCGGTCCCACGACCGCACGTCGGTCGCGAGATCCTCGGGATGCCACTGCACCGCGAGCACCCACCACGCGGGATCGTCCACCTCGACGCCCTCGATCACGCCGTCCGCGGCGACGGCGGTCACGCGAAGCCCCGCGCCGACGTGGCACACGGCTTGATGATGGTACGAGTTCACGGCCATCGCCGCGGCGCCCGTTGCCGCGGCGAGGCGTGAGCCGGCGGTGATGGTCACGTCGTGGGTGCGCGAGGCCGCATCGCGCGGCGAGTTGTGCCCAACGGCGGACGGATGCTCGCTTGGCAAGTCCTGATACAGCGTTCCGCCGAACGCGACATTGAGGATTTGAATTCCGCGACAGATCGCGAGCACCGGCAGGCGTCGATCACGCGCGGCCTCGAGCAGCGCGAGTTCGGTTGCGTCGCGCTGCGGGTTGATTCTGCCGAGCTTCGGATGAGGCGGCGCGCCGAAGCGTTTGGGATCGACGTCCTCGCCCCCGGTGAGCAGGAGACCGCCGACTGAATCCAGAATGTCCCCGGCGCGCGTAGGGTCGGTGAGGGGCGGAACGATCATGGGAACGAGACCCGCGCCTTCGAGCGATCGCGCGTAGTTCAGCGAGAGGCTGATCTTTGAACTGTCCGCGGTCGCGCTGATGGCTATGAGCTTGGACATGACGTATCCTAACACTTCGAGTATGGATGCGGGACTTCGACCCAATGCGTCCCCAATGCAGAATGCAGAAGAGGAATGCGGGATGCCGGGTGGAGCGGCGAGATGGGAGTTGAGCGGCGAGATGGGAGTTGAGCGGCGAGACTTTCGCCTCGCTTCTCGCCCGTTTCCCCTCCCGCGTTCCGCATTCAACTCCGATCTCAACTCTTCTCCCGAATACCGCATTCCTCTTCTGCATCCTGCATTGGGTCGAAAATCCAGAATCCCATCCCGCATCCCGCATCCAAGAACGTGTTTGAATCGCTGAAGTCCACCATCCAGGATCTCCTGAACGGCCGCGTCGCCCCCACCGACCGCCGCGCCGCCATCTACGAGATGAAACACGCCCTCGTGAGCGCGAAGCTCGGCGTTGAAGACCTTCGCGAAGGCGTGGAGATCACGCGGCGCAAGCTCGACACCGAACGCGAACAGCTCGCGACCGTCCAGCGCCGCAAGACCCTGGCCGAGGGGATCAACGACGCCGAGACCGTCGCGCTTGCGGTGAAGTACGAGCAGCAGCACGGCGAGCACGTCACGGTGCTCGAGCGCAAGCTGGAGGCGCAGGAGGCCGAGGCACAACTCGCGGAGCGCGAGCTCGCCGGGATGATGTCGCAGCTCAAGGCGGCGAACGCCGGGGTGGGATCGAACACCGATCCGACCGGTTCGCGCGCCGGCGGAATCAGCGACGAGGAACTGGGCCTCCCGGACGACGCCAAGCTCCACGCCGAGCTCGACAATCTGGCCCGGGCGAACAGGCGCAGCGCCGCCGACGCCGACGCCGACGCGAAGCTCGCGGAGCTAAAAAAGAGAATGGGGCAATAACAACTGCGACTGCTTTCCGTGGAAAGGTGGTTGCTACGCCTTCACGCTCGAGGTCAGTCGCTTGAGCAGCGGCACGCACAGCAGCATCGCGAAGGCCGCGCCGAACGACGACACCACGAAGATCGTGTAGAACTGCGTGAGCGTCGGGATCTTCTCGACCATCGCCGCGATCGTTCCGCCGAGCTTGTTCGCCGCCGCGTT
>JADGQS010000026.1 GCA_017881585.1 Gemmatimonadaceae bacterium
CGCTGGCTGAACAGGCCCAGGGTCCCTTCCTGAACCCCCTGGAGCAGAACAACGCCAGCGCGCAGGTCGTGATTGATAAAGTGCTGGCTTCGAACTACAGTGATCTGTTCCGTAAGGTCTGCACCCATCGCGCCACCCGTTACGAGTGCATCGGCCGCGCGATCGCAGCCTACGAGAGATCCGCAGAAGTCAGCCAGTTCACTTCCAAGTACGACTATTCGCTGAAAGGGCAGGCCAAGTTGACCGTCCAAGAGAAGGCGGGGTTGGCGCTGTTCAACGGCAAGGCGAACTGCGCGAACTGTCACGTGGCGCCGAACTTCACCGACTTCACCTACGATAACCTGGGGGTACCCCGCAACCCGTTGAACCCGTTCTACACTGAGACTGAGTACAACCCGGACGGTTATAGCTGGGTTGACCCCGGCCTGGGAGGGTTCCTCGCTAAAGTGCCCGCCTACGCCCAATACGCGGCCGCCAACCTCGGCAAGCACAAGGTGCCCACCCTGCGCAACGTCGACCTGCGGCCGTATCCGGGCTTCATCAAGGCCTACGGCCACAACGGCTACTTCAAGTCGCTGGAGCAGATCGTTCACTTCTACAACACGAGGGACGTTCCCGGCGCGGGATGGCCGCAGCCAGAAGTGGCCATCAACATGAACACGGCCGAGATGGGGAATCTCGGACTGAATCACGGGGAGGAGCTGGCCATCGTCGCGTTCCTGAGCACCCTCTCCGATGGCTACATGCCCGGGAAATAGCAGGCAAGCTGCAATCTCCGGCAGGGCATTTCCTAAGACGCTACGGGCGGCCGCGCAGGGCCGCCCGTAGCGTCTGGTATCTGCTGTGTACCCCAATTGGACGAGACACTTTGGGATCTTTAGTATGATTCACAAAGGAGATCGTTTCAATGGAGACACATCGGCGGGGTTCGGACGGTCGCAGGGTCTTCACTGCAGACTTTAAGCGCGAGCAGATCGAGAGGGTTTTGCGGGGCAGCATCACGCTTTCGGAGCTGAGCCGCGAGCTCTCTGTCTCGCCGTCGGTAGTCCGTCGCTGGAAGCATCTGGCGGAGCGCGGGAGCAGAGCGCTGTGCCGCGAAGCTCGACGCAGCCGAAGAGCCGCGCGATCGCATCGGGCTGCGGCGCGACCTGGCACTCGAGATACGGGCCTCCGTAGCGTTGGCAGACGGTAAACCGGAAGCCGCGCTTCACCTGCTCGAGGGTGCCAGCATGGCCGTCGCTCATTCGAATCAGGTTTGGTATTCGCCGTATTATTCGCGGCCTCTTGGGCGCTTCATACGAGCCGAGGCGCTCCGGCAGCTGGGACGTGACGAGGAGGCGCTGGGCTGGTACGGGACGTTAGGCGAGAAATACGGGACGGAGTTCGTGTATCTGGCTCCAGCTTTATTGCGGCGGGCCGAGATCTACGAGCGCCGCGGGGAGACTCGACAATCGCTCGCGTATTACCGCCGTTTCATTGTGCGCTGGCAGGACGCTGATCCCGAGTATCAATCCCTTGTGAAGGAGGTCAGCGTTCGTGTGGGCAAGCTCGCCATAGGGTCGCGCTGACACGACACGGTTAGGCGACACCGCCGCACGGAAATGTGCTAGATTTACGCCAGCCTGCCGAGCTATGCGCGCGGCAGTGGCTCCGCGCTTCACTGGCCAGCGCACTGACGCGGCCAAGTTCGGAAAAAATCAAAATGGCACACCCGAATTCCTTCGGTAGCCGATCAACGCTGGACGTTGCGGGTCGGCAGTACACGATCTTTCGGCTGGATTCCCTGTCCAAGCTCGCGGACGGGAACGCAGGCAGACTCCCGTTCAGCCTCAAGGTCCTCCTCGAAAACCTGCTCAGGAACGAAGACGGCAAGTTCGTCAAGCCGGACGACGTGCGCGCCCTCGCGACCTGGAACATGAAGGGGAAAGTTGAAAAGGAGATAGCGTTCCGCACCGCGCGTGTGCTGCTCCAGGATTTCACCGGAGTTCCCGCCGTCGTCGATCTCGCCGCAATGCGCGACGCCCTCGCTCGTCTCGGCGGTGATGCGCGGCTGATCAATCCGCTTCAGCCGGTGGATCTCGTCATCGATCACTCGGTGCAGGTCGACGAGTACGGATCCGAGGCGGCCTTTCTTATCAATGCCGACTTCGAGTTCCGCCGTAATCAGGAGCGCTACGCGTTTCTTCGTTGGGGACAGAAGGCGCTGCACAACTTCCGCGTCGTGCCGCCCGACACCGGGATCGTCCACCAGATCAATCTCGAGTATCTGGCTCAGGGAGTCTTCACCGAGGTCGTGGGCAAGCAGACGTACGCGTACCCCGACTCCCTGGTCGGCACCGATTCCCACACCACCATGATCAACGGACTCGGCGTACTCGGCTGGGGCGTCGGCGGCATCGAAGCCGAGGCGGCGATGCTCGGACAGCCGGTGTCGATGCTCATTCCGGAGGTCGTCGGATTCAAGATGCACGGAAAGCTTCAGCCCGGCGCGACGGCTACCGATCTCGTGCTCACGGTCACCGAGATGCTGCGCAAGAAGAAAGTCGTCGGAAAGTTCGTCGAGTTTTATGGCGCGGGCTTGTCGAGTCTCTCGCTCGCCGATCGCGCGACCATCGGCAACATGGCGCCCGAGTACGGCGCGACGATGGGATTCTTCCCGATCGACGCAGAGACGATCAACTATCTGAGATTCACGGGGCGGGACGAGGCGCAGGTGCAGCTCGTCGAAGCGTACGCCAAGGCGCAGGGCATCTTCCGGACGGACGAGACTCCCGATCCACTGTTCAGCGACACCATTGAGCTGGATCTTCTTACGGTGGAGCCGAGTCTCGCTGGCCCGAAGCGTCCGCAGGACAGGGTGCCGCTCAAGCTCTCGAAGAAGATGTTCAAGGAGGCGCTGGCGGCAGATCTCGAGCGCACAGGAACCGTCGCCGCGGTTGCAGTTGCAAAACAGGCGATATCGGTTTCGGCTTCGCCGCAGCTTTCGCCGTCTGTCGTCGCGACTAATCCGGACGAACAGGCGGGAGAGAATTCGAGCGTGCCGGTCGAGATGAATGGCGAGAAGTTCTCGATTCGTCACGGCTCGGTCGTGATCGCCGCGATTACCAGCTGCACCAACACATCCAACCCAAGCGTGATGCTGGCGGCGGGTTTGCTGGCGAGGAACGCGGTCGCGAAGGGTTTGGCGTCCAAGCCGTGGGTGAAGACGAGTCTCGCGCCAGGCTCCAAGGTCGTCACGGATTATTTCAGGAAAGCGGGAGTGATGGGTGCGCTGGAGCAGCTGGGCTTCAACGTCGTCGGATTCGGATGCACGACGTGCATTGGAAACTCCGGCCCCCTGCCCCAGCCGGTCGCGGACGCCGTCGAGGCCAACAAGCTCGTCGTCGCAGCGGTGCTCTCGGGCAACCGCAACTTCGAGGGGCGAATCAATCCACTCACGCGATTCAACTATCTGGCGTCGCCACCGCTCGTCGTCGCGTACGCGCTCGCCGGAAGGATGGACATCGACTTCGCCACCGAGCCGATCGGCGTCGGCAAGAGCGGTCCCGTTTTCCTGCGCGACATCTGGCCCGCGCCCAAGGAGGTTGAGGAGGAGATACTGCGCTCGGTGAAAGCCGAGATGTTCAAGGCGCAGTACTCGAACGTCTTTCACGGGGACGACAACTGGAGGAGCCTGCCGGTGCCGGAGGGCGATCTCTACGCGTGGGATCCTGACTCGACGTACGTGAAAAACCCTCCCTTTTTCGATGGGATGACGCTCACGCCGCCCGGCATCCGGCCGATCGGGGGCGCCCGGGTGCTAGGAATGTTCGGCGATTCGATCACGACCGACCACATCTCACCCGCGGGCTCGATTCCCGCTTCGAGTCCGGCCGGCAAGTGGCTGATCGAGCACGGCGTGAAGACCGCCGACTTCAACTCGTACGGAGCGCGCAGAGGAAATCACGAGGTGATGATGCGCGGCACGTTCGCCAACATCCGCCTGCGCAACGAGCTCGCGCCGGGAACGGAGGGCGGCTGGACCACGCGCGCCCTGGGCGAGAAGCCGGTCACGATTTACGACGCAGCGATGGAGTACCAGAAGGCCGGGACTTCGCTCGTCATCATCGCCGGCAAGGAATACGGCACCGGCTCATCGCGCGACTGGGCGGCCAAGGGGACGCTCCTACTCGGTATCCGGGCCGTGATCGCCGAGTCGTTCGAGCGAATACACCGGTCGAATCTGGTCGGGATGGGAGTTCTTCCGCTCGAGTTCGTGAATGGGGAGACGCGACAGACTCACGGGCTCACCGGATTCGAGACGTACGAGATCGACGGAATGTCGGAGAATCTGAAGCCGCGCGCTCTCCTTACGGTGCGGGCTCGCTCGGCAGATGGGACCGAAAAAACATTCCGCGCGGTGTCGAGGATAGATACGCCCGAGGAGATGAGCTACTACCGGCATGGGGGGATCCTGCCGTACGTCCTTAGACAGTTGGTAGGAAAGGCGCCGGCGTAGCCCAGTTGAGGCGGCCGTCACCCAGCAGGAAACCGAGCCCACCCACACATCGTATCGTGCCGTACTGTGCCCCGGCAACAGAGTAGGTGGCGATGCCCGACGGATCATCGTCCGCCGCGCCCGTGATTACACCAGGTCCAAGCGCGCGCCAGAACCGGCGCAGGACACGAAGCAGTTCCATGCCCCGCGACGCCATCGATTTCTTTCGAGGATCACGGGCCACTGTCGGTACTCAATGGGCAAATCCTGGCAGTAAGTGCCGGGGATGCTTGAGAAGAGACGATGATTGTGACAGAGCCAGGATATTACATCCAAGCGGGATATTGTACCCCGTGCGTGAGGCGACGATGGCTCACAAATTCGGAACAGGCATAGCTCCCGGCTCGTGGGAAGCACGCCTTACACAACGCCGTGCACGAAAACGACCTCTGCTCGGCATATTCCTCGCATTGCCGCGGCAAAAGTGACCATCAGCCGATAACAAGCGAGGCCCCAATCCGACGATTCATGCTGGTTCCGCCTCGTGACGTCGAGCGTCGCAATGCGGAGCGCCCCGAGCGCGAATATGAGCTGAGGACTGGCGACAAGCTGAAAAGCTTTGTTCGCGAGCTCGGGCCTGGACTGGTGACGGGCGCAGCTGACGACGACCCGTCCGGCATCGCTACTTACTCGCAGGCCGGAGCGGCGTTCGGATACCACCTGCTCTGGACCGCAGTCGTCACTCTCCCGCTGATGACCGCGGTACAGGTGATGTGCGCTCGAATCGGAGTCGTGACGAGGCGCGGCTTCGCGGCCGTCCTTCGAGAGCACTACTCGCGCTGGCTATTGTGGTTCGCGTGTCTCCTGCTTTTCGTGGCCAACACCATCAACATCGCGGCCGACCTCGGCGGCATGGCGGCCGCAGCATCGATGCTGAGCGGAATACCATCCATGTGGTTCGTTCCAGCATTCACCATCGCCATTCTGGCGCTGTTGATCTTCGCGTCGTACGAGTACATAACGCGCATCTTCAAGTGGCTCACGCTTGTGCTTTTCGCGTATGTCCTGACCGCATTCGTCGCCAAGCCGGACTGGTTGGAAGTCTTCCGCGGGACGGTCCATCCACGGATTCAATACACGCACGACTATCTGCTCACATTCGTCGCCATTCTGGGCACGACCATCTCTCCTTATCTCTTTTTCTGGCAGGCGGCACAGAATGCAGAGCAGGAGGAGCATTTCGAAAAGAAGATCGAAGGCCGGCCGCGGCGTGCGCTGCAACGCCAGCTGAGGTCGTCGCAACGAGACGTCGGCGCCGGCATGTTAATCTCCAACCTGATCATGTTTTTCATCATTCTCACCGCGGGCGCCACGCTTCAGAAAGCGGGACAGACCACCATCGAGACCGCCGAGCAGGCCGCTGCCGCCTTACGGCCGCTGGCCGGTAACGCGGCCTATCTGCTGTTCACGCTCGGACTCGTCGGCACCGGAATCTTGGCCGTTCCGGTATTGGCCGGATCGGCCGCGTACGCCCTTGCCGAGGCCGGCGCGTGGAACGCGGGGATGAGCGAGAAGATCCACGCCGCCCGGAATTTCTACGGCGTCATCGCCATCGCGATGCTCATCGGTATGGCGATGAACTTCGCTCAGTTCAACGCCGTCCGGCTCCTCTTCTGGACGGCCGTGATCAATGGACTGCTCGCGCCACCCTTGCTCATCATCCTCCTCTTCGTCTGCAACAATCCGAAGGTGATGGGAGACCATCGTAACGGCTGGAAGCTCAACCTGTTCGGGATTCTGGCGGCAGCCCTCATGACTTTTGCCGGTGCCGCGCTCGTATTCTCCTGGTTCACATACTCGTGACGGCTCGAGGGACGTGACCGCGGAGACTTCCTGCGGACGCGCAATCGGTTAACCTTTCCTCATGGCCACATCGCCCTCGTTCACCGTCGGAATCATCCAGGAATCGGTCACCGACGACGTCAGAAACAACGTCGACCGCGCCGAGGCTCGCATCCGCGAAGCGGCCGGGAAGGGCGCGCAGATCGTCTGCCTCCAGGAGCTGTTCAACGCGCCGTATTTCTGCAAATCACAGAAGCACGAGCGTTTCGATCTGGCCGAGCCCATCGACGGGCCGACGGTCGAGCGCATGCAGAAGCTGGCGAGAGAGCTCGAGGTGGTCATCATCGTCCCCATCTTCGAGCGGCAGGCGGCGGGCGTCTATCGCAACTCCGCCGCAGTGATCGACGCCGACGGCTCGGTCCTCGGCGCGTATCGGAAGATGCACATCCCGGACGATCCGCTCTTCAACGAGAAGTTCTACTTCACGCCGGGCGATTCGCACATCACTGACGATGGCGATCACAAGGGCGCCGGCGGATTCCGCGTCTGGAAAACCCGCTACGCCAACATCGGCGTGTTGATCTGCTGGGACCAATGGTACCCCGAGGCCGCGCGCATCACGAGCCTGCTCGGCGCGGAAATCCTTTTCTATCCGACGGCGATCGGCTGGCATCCGTCGGAGAAGGCGGAGCACGGCGAAGCGCAGGTGGAGGCGTGGCGCACGGCGCAGCGCGCGCACGCGATCGCGAATGGAGTGTACGTCGCGGCGCCAAATCGTGTCGGGCACGAGGACGAGCCCGGCACCGACGGCATCGAGTTCTTCGGACACTCATTCATCTGCGATCCGTTCGGCCGGCTTCTCGCCGAAGCGGGGACGGAGCCGGCGTTACTGGTCGCGAAATGCGATAGGGCGCTCATCGAGAGCACGCGCCGCAACTGGCCGTTCCTGCGGGACCGGCGCATTGACGCGTACGCCCCGATTCTGAATCGATACATCGGGTGATGCGTTACGGACGACAGCGGCAGACGAACCCGGCGAGACTCGCTGAGTTGGCGGTGAGGCACACCGCGACGATGAGTCTGACGGTAAGCCTATGGATCGCGCCGGTCATGGGCGTGGGCGCGCAAGGAGCACCAACGCATACGCTGATGCCCACGCCCACGACCGTGGCGTGGGGTTACTACGACGCGGCTGCCGCGCCGGTTCTGCATATCAGCTCGGGCGACGTGATTGTGGTCGGGACTCTCCTCACATCAACCCCGGAGCGGCTCGAGGCGGCCGGCGTCAAGCCTGGTGATGTCGAGCGCTCGCTCCGCGACATCACGACGACCGTTACCAACAAGGGGCCGGGCGGACACATACTCACCGGTCCCATCTATGTCGACGGAGCTGATTCAGGCGATGTCCTCGAGATTCAGATCCAGAAAATCGATCTCGCGATTCCTTATGCGTACAACGCATTCGGCGTGAATCGCGGGTTCCTGCCGGAAGACTTTGCGTACTCGAAGATGCGGATCATTCCGCTCGACACGACGCGGCTCGTCGCGCACTTCGCGCCGGGAATCGACATCCCGCTGCATCCCTTCTTCGGCAGCATCGGAGTCGCTCCGCCGGCATCGCGCGGGCGAGTGAGCAGCGCGCCACCGGACATCCACGCCGGAAACCTCGACAACAAGGAGCTGGTAGCAGGCACCACGCTCTACATTCCCGTCCATACTCCCGGCGCGCTGCTCGAGATCGGAGACGGCCACGCCGGCCAGGGGAATGGCGAGGTCGACATCACCGCTCTCGAGACGTCTCTTCGCGGCCGATTCAAAGTGACGGTGAGGAAGGACTTTCACCTCGCGTGGCCGCGCGCGGAAACGCCCACGCACTGGATCGCGATGGGAATGGACAAGGATCTCGTGCAGGCGACGAAGATTGCGGTCCGCCAGGCGATCGACTTTCTGATGACCGTTCAGGGACTGTCGCACGATGACGCCTACATGCTGACGAGCGTGTCGTGCGATGTCGACATCACCGAGCTCGTCGATGGGAACGTCGGGGTCCACGTGATGATCCCGAAATCGATATTTCCGCGCGGCGCGGGCGAGCGCATGATCCCCGTCAAGCGCTAATGATGCGCGAAGGCAAGAGCGCCGCTTCTGCCGGAAGCGGCGCTCTGACTATGGAACTCTCGCTCGGCCGGCGCATGCCGGCGGAGTGGGAGAAACACGATGCGACGTGGATCGCGTGGCCGCACCACGAGCCGGACTGGCCTGGCAAGCTGGCGCCGATTCCCTGGGTGTACGCGGAGGTCGTGCGCGCGCTCAGCGATTACGAGAAAGTCGAGATTCTCTGTCACGACGCGACGGTGGCGGAGAACGCGCGAACGCTGCTGGTTGCGCACGGGGTAAAGGAGCAACGCTATCGCCTACACACTGTCTCGAACGATCGGGTGTGGCTCCGCGATTCCGCTCCGACCGGCGTCGTTCGCGGCGACGGGCGCGTCGAGCTGATCAACTGGGGATTCAACGGCTGGGCCAAGTACGACAACTATAAGAAGGACGCTGAGATCGGTGCCGAGATCGAGCGCCTGACCGGGCTTCCGCGGATAGTGCCGCGGAGACCCGACAACGGAGAGCGCCTCATTCTGGAGGGTGGCGGGATCGAGGTGAATGGCGCGGGCCGCATGCTCGTGACCGAGGAATGGCTGCTCACGGATGTGCAGGTGCGCAATCCACTGATGATGGCCGGCGATTACGAGAAAGCGTTCCACGAGTACCTGGGAGTGACCGATACTATATGGTTGGGCGAGGGCGCCGTGGGCGACGACACGCATGGGCACATCGACGACATCGCCCGCTTCAGCTCGCGCGACACGGTGATCCTGGCGTACGAGCAGGATCCGGCGGATGAGAACCACGCCCGGTCGGCCGACAACATGCGCCGGCTCCAGGCCGTTGCGAAGAAAGATCCGCTCCGGATAGTCACGATCCCCTTCCCTCGCCCGGTGATCATGAACGGCGAGAGGCTTCCCGCGAGCTACGCCAATTTTTACATCGCCAATGGCGCCGTTCTTGTACCGACATTCAATGACCCCAACGATCGCGTGGCGCTCAACGGAATCGCCGAGGCATTTCCGGGTCGCGCGGTGATTGGGATTCATGCCGTTGATTTGGTGTGGGGTTTGGGCACGCTCCATTGTCTAACGCAACAGCAACCCGCGGGAACGGCGGCATCGAGATGAAAGATCACGCTGACAGGTGAAGCGACGCACGAGCCGGTCGTGCCAAAGAGTGGCGATCGTGGCCGCCGTTACACCGTGATTTACGATGGCGACTGCAAGGTGTGCGGCAGGATGGTGAAGCTGCTCACCAGGTGGGACCGCGAGCACGAGCTCGAGATAATTCCTTCGCAGGCGCCGGCGGTGCGGGCGAGGTTTCCCTGGATTCCGCCGCGCGCGTACGTGGAATCGATGCAAGTGATCCGGTCGAGTGACGGGAAGACGTGGCAGGCCGCCGCTGGGCTCGAAGAATTGCTGAAGGTGTTGCCGAAGGGCGGGCTGGTGTCGTGGCTTTTCAAGATCCCGTTCGCGCGGCCGCTCGCCGACAAGTTCTACGGATGGTTCGCGCGCAACAGGTACAGGATGGGTTGTGGTGAGCACTGCGCGGTGCGGCCGGCCGATCTGGATTACCGGGATGGCGAAGCAGGGGAAACGTGAAGGAGCTTTCGAGTTGGTCCCCGCGTCGTGTGATAGTGGCGTGTATGCTGTGGCTCCTTGGCGCGCCGGTGCTCGCGGCGATCGGTCTTCTCCTCGGCGGGCTAGTGCTCGCCGCGTTCTCGGGACGTCAACCGATCGGGTTCACGGTGAGTCTCAGTAATCGGATGCGGCTTCGCCGCAATGGTTGTAACGTGCTTGCAGCCGAACTAGGTTCTCGATGTCGAGCGTCATCGAGCCGGACAGCCGCTGCGCGGAGTAGTCGATGGAGAGCTCGAGCGCGACGTCGCGACCGCGAAACGATTCCGAGTCCAACTGCTGGCTTTGCAGGGGCGTGACCAACATTAGCACGCAGACGACGCTACCAACCCCGAAGACCAGTCGCGTATGCATTCCCAGTATTGTTGCAGGGGATGGTATGCTGAAATTTCAGCCGACGCAATAAGGGATGCCCCTGACATTCGCCGTCCCTGGCGCCCGGTGCACCAGTTCGTGTTTCACGCCATGCTGGGGAATCGCGCGGCCATCTCCTGACTCTGATCAAGCAAGTTCAGAATGCGGGCGATGCATCGGCGATAGCGGAGGCAATTGAAGGGAATCCCTGACAAAAGCCGCCCCTATCACTGACTGACGCTATTATTCGGCTGGTAAGAATTGCAGTATCCGTTCCTCTCCCGAAAAAGAGACGTATCCGCCAATGACTGCCGTCGCCTTGCCTGTCGAGCTTCGCGCTGCACCGACCGTCCTCAGGCGGCCGGAGCATACTATAGAAATAGTCTCCGACGCCGGAGAGGGGGCGCAGAAATGCGGCCAGATCTTCGGCGCAGTCTCCGCCAAGATGGGGAACGGGGTCTGGACGGTGGAGATCATCCCCGCCGAGATCCAGCCACCCCCTCGAATGGCCGAGGGAGCGAGCGGCAATCGCATCCGCTTTGGCACTGGACCCATCACAAACGGGGGCGACGAAACCAACCTCATCATCGCCTTCAACGAGCAGGTCCTTCTCGGCCGCCACCGACTCGGCGCCCTCGCGAGCGACGCCATAATTCTGCTCGAGAATTCCTGGGCCACGAACTCGAATCCCGACATCCGGACCGCCTGGGACAAGGCGCTCGCCGAGCTTTCCGCGCAGTCGTATCGGATAATCGAGGTTCCGATGGAGCAGCAGTGCCTCACCATCGACGAGAATCCGCGCAAGGGAAAGAACATGTTTGCCTTAGGGTTGCTGGCGTACATCTACGACCGCAGCCTCGAGCGAATCGAAGAGCAGATCGCGTACGCGTTCCGCAAGAAATCCGAAGAGGTCTACCAGAGAAACGTCGCGCTCTTGCGGCTGGGTCTCGAATGGGCCGCAGCCAACCTCGATTTCAGGATCGAAGTTCCAACTCATCCTCCGACCGAAGCCCTCGTCGTGATGAACGGCAACGAAGCGCTTGGCATGGGTGCGCTAGCGTCGGGAATGGAGCTCTGCGCGATGTATCCCATCACGCCGGCCACTTCGGTGTCTCACTATCTGGCGGAGGTCTTTTCGAAGTTTGGGGGAATCCTTCATCAGGCGGAGGATGAGATCGCCGCCGTCGGAGTGGCAATTGGTGCGTCGTACTCCGGGAAGGTCGCGTTCACGATCACCTCGGGCCCCGGCTTCGCGCTGAAGACGGAGTTCATCGGATTGGCTGTCATCACCGAGATTCCGCTCGTCGTCATAGACGTACAGCGCGGCGGGCCGAGCACCGGACTGCCGACGAAAGTGGAGCAGTCAGATCTCCTCGCCGCGTTGTTCGCGGAGCCCGGCGACGCCCCGCGCGTCGTGATCGCGCCAGCGACCATCGAGGAGTGCTTCCATGCGGTGATCACGGCACGTCAGATCGCTGAGACCTTCCGCACTGTGGTGATCATTCTCTCGGACGCGAACCTCTCGACGGGAGTTCAACCTTTCCCACGTCCGCAGCTGAAAAAGGAGTGGCTCGCTCCCGAGCTGGATCTCGCGCCGGTCAAGCAGGGACAGCGCCCCTACGAGTGGGACCCGCGGACGGGTACGTCAACGCGTTCGATACCGGGGCAACCTGGTGGAATGTTCACGGTCACCGGGCTCTCGCACGACGAAGGGAGCAAAGTCGCGTACGGTGCCGGCGTTCATCAGCGCGCGACAACGATGCGAAGTCGCAAGCTTGCGGTCCTTCAGCAAACGCTGCTCCGGCCCGCCATCAATGGCGACCAGGACGGCGACCTTCTCGTCGTCGGCTGGGGCAGCACGAAGGGCGCCATCGAGGAAGCTGTTGAAAGAGCACGCGCAGAGGGTATTCGCGCGTCGTCGGTGCATCTGACATTCCTCTCACCGCTGCAGCCGGGACTCAAGGAGATCTTTTCGCGATTCCGGAAGGTTATGACGGTCGAGATCAACTACAGTGACCAGCCCGGCGATCCATTCGTCACCGAAGAGAACAGGCGGCGAGGGCAGCTTGCGATGCTTCTCCGCGCGCAGACGCTGTGCGACGTGGATTGCTGGACCCGCGTACCGGGCGAGCCGCTCCGTCCCGGACTCATTCACAAGGCAATACGCGACGCGGTACTCACTCTGACCGGGGCCCGGCCATGACACACTGCGCCATGCTGCCGCTTCTCGGCGACGACGAGCGCGAGTTCGCGCTCGGCGATTATGAGGGAACCGTGGCCCGTTGGTGCCCGGGGTGCGGCGACCACTCGGTTCTCACCGCTGTCGAAAAGCTCCTCGTCGCCGAGCAGCTCAAGCCGGAGCAGACCGTGTTCGTGTCGGGAATAGGATGCTCGAGCCGATTCCCTCACTACCTCAAGACATACGGCTTCCACGGATTGCACGGGCGCGCGCTACCGGTCGCCACCGGAGTGAAGCTGCATCGTCCCGATCTCGAAGTCTTCGTCGTGATGGGAGACGGTGATTGCTGCTCCATCGGTGCCGCGCACTGGATTCACGCCATCCGCTACAACATCCACATGGTGGCGATGCTGCTCGACAACAGCATCTACGGGTTAACGAAAAAGCAGACGTCACCCACGACGCCGCAGGGATTCAAAACGAACACCCAGCCGTTCGGTAGCTTCCTCCCGCCGCTGAATCCGCTGACGACGACTCTTGGGACCACGAACGTATCTTTCGTCGCGCAGACGGCAGAGTGGGTACCCGCGCATCTTTACGCCACACTTCGCGCGGCATATCGGCACCAGGGCTTCTCTTTCGTACGAATTCTCCAGCGGTGCCCGATGTACACCCAGGGCATATACGAAGAAGCGGTGAGAAATCCTGGAATGATCGAACTCCTGGTTCACGACGACGGAGTCGTCGCGCCCGAGCTCGACAAGATCTACAGGAATCGCGCGACGCACGATCCCTCGGATCTCGATTCCGCGAGAAGGCTCGCCGAAGACTCCACTCATATCCGGCTCGGCCTCTTCTACAGGAACGAGACCCGCGCGCGCTACGATTTGCTGCGGAAGGCACCCAAGGTCACGAGCAGCGAGCGAATCGCTCTCCTGAACGAGGAGCTCGACCACTATGCAGTCTGACGAACGCGTCGTGGCGGCGCTTTCCGCTCTCGGTCCGCGGATCGCGCTCTTTCGTTTCGTGGTCTCCGGCACGCTCGAGCGAGCCAGGAACACGCTCGCGTCCGAATCCGGCCCGAGTCAGACGCGCATCGCACTGGGCGATTTCGCCGCCGGGCTCATAGATCCCGATCGTTTCGCGATGATTTCCTCCGGCTCCGGCCCGCTCGACGCCGTCGGCCGCGCAGTCGTCGAGTGCGCCGCGGAAGCACTCGAGGCTCTCCTTCATGCCGGCGATGAGGATTTCGTCGTGGACGTGCACGCCGGTGCGTCCCCCGCCGCCGCGATTCGTGCGCGCATGACGACTCTGGGCGCGGCGTTCGGAGCCGCGACCCTGGTCGAGCTGGTACGACGGCGCACGTACGATCCTGTGCAGCACGATTTGCCGCTCGAGGGATATCCGTTCGAGAAATGGACGGCTGCCGAGCGCAAGCTGGCACCGCCTCTCGTAATCCGCCTCGACGGTCGCGACCTCGACGCGTTCGAACTCGCTCCGCTAATCGATGGCTGCGTACGCCTCATTCTCCTCGTAGAGGAGCCGAGTCCGCCGGCGCCTCTTGCGCGCCTCGTCTCACCCGGCGTGTTCGTCGCGCAATCGGGCGACATGAAGGTTCTGGAAAGGGTCACTGACTTCGACGGACCCGCAGTCATCGCCGTGATGAACGGAGCGGAAGCCCGGTTCGTCCACGACCCGCGAGTCGGATCGGCGATGTGGCAGCGCATCGAAGTGACTCATATGCCCGACGCGCAGCCACGAAAGTCGCTTGGCGTCCGGAGTGCGTGGCAGCAGCGTGACGATCTGTCTCATCTGAAAGCACTCATCGAGGAACCGGTTTTGCCGGCGAATCCCGCTGAAGCACGCCTCGCGGCGGTAGGCGGCAACGGCTCCGATCCCACTGATCGGCTCACCGCCTGGCTGCTCGATCAATCCACTCCTGCGGGCGTCCCTTGAAGACCCATGTCTGATACGCTGCTCGCGATTCTGATCCTCGGCGGCGTCGGACTGGTGTTCGGCGTGTTCATCGCGATCGCCAACAAACGGCTCTGGGTGTGGGAAGATCCGCGCATCGACATCGTCGCGCAGATGCTGCCGAACGCCAATTGTGGTGCCTGCGGGCTCCCCGGTTGCCGCGCGTTCGCCGAGCAGGCCGTGGAAGGAAAGGTGACGCCGGCGCAGTGCACCGTGTCGGGCGAAGCGGCGCGTGAGCAGATCGCCAGTTACCTCGGGGTCGATGCTGGGGAAGCGGTGAAGAATGTCGCACGACTGCTCTGCGCGGGTGACAGCGATGTCGCCGGGTACCAGGCCGAGTACCGCGGACTCCCCACCTGCGCGGCGGCGGCGGCTGTCGCCGGCGGAGGGAAGGGCTGCGCGTGGGGGTGCCTCGGGCTCGCCGACTGCGAACGCGTGTGCGACTTCGACGCGATCGAGATGAGCGAGACCGGGCTTCCGGTGGTGGACATCGAGAAGTGCACGGCGTGCGGCGACTGCGTGGAAGCGTGCCCGAAGTCGCTGTTCGAGCTGCGGCCGGTGAACGCGGGGCTGCTCGTGCAGTGCAGAAACCTGATTGGCGGCGACGAGGCGCTCGAGCAGTGCAAGGTGGCGTGCACGGCGTGCGGCAAGTGCGTACAGGACGCCGTCGAGGGATTGATCAGCGTCGCCAGTGGGGTGGCCGTGGTAAACTACGACAAGATCGCGCTAGCCGAACCGCGTGCGGTGGAGCGGTGCCCGACCGGTGCGATCGTGTGGCTTTCGGGCGCGCAGTTCGCGCCTGCTCTGGCAATTTCCGGGAGTGATTGGCAATGAAGCTGTGGACAACCTCGAAACCGAAAGAGGCCGCTCAGGCCAGCCCCGCGTATCCCGGTGTACTCCAGGCGCTCGACGGCAGCGGCGCCGTGGTCGCGATGGAAACAGCGGGGAGCGAAGCGGCCGGCGCCTATCCCATCACGCCGTCCACGCAGATGGGCGAAGGTTGGGCGGTCGCGGTGGCCGAGGGAAAGCGCAACGTGAACGGCCGGCGCCTGCTTTTCTTCGAGCCCGAGGGTGAACACGCCGCCGCAGCGGTGACCGCGGGCATGTCGATGGCCGGGCTGCGCGCGACCAACTTCTCGAGCGGACAGGGGATCGCCTATATGCACGAGTCGCTCTACGCCGCCGTCGGCAAGCGACTCACCTACGTGCTCAACGTCGCCGCGCGGGCGATGACCAAGCACGCGCTCAACGTGCACGCCGGCCACGACGACTATCACGCGGTGGACGACACCGGGTTCTTCCAGCTCTTCGCCAAGGACGTACAGGAGTGCGCCGACCTCAACCTCATCGCGCACCGCATAGCCGAACTCTCGCTCAACCCCGGCATCATCGCGCAGGATGGGTTCCTCACCAGTCATGTGATCGAGTCGCTGCACCTCCCCGAGCGCGACCTCATCAAGACGTTCCTCGGCGATCCGGCCGAGTTGATCGAATCGCCGACACCGGCCCAGCGGCTCGTGTTCGGTGACAAGCGCCGCCGCATTCCGGAGTCGTTCGATCTCGACTACCCGGCGATGCTCGGTGTGGTGCAGAACCAGGACAGTTACGCGCAGGGCGTGGCGGCGCAGCGGCCGTTCTACTTCGACCACATCGCCGACCTCACCGATCGCGCGTTCAATGAATACGCCGCGCTCACCGGGCGCCGATATGCGCGGGCGATGGGCTATCGCACCGATGACGCCGACTGGGTGATCGTCGGCCAGGGCTCCGTCGTATCGAACGCCGAGGCCGTCGCCGATCACCTGCGCTCGACGCGCGGGCTCAAGATCGGCGTCGTCAACCTCACGATGTTCCGGCCGTTCCCCGCGGACGCGATCGCCGATCTGCTCGCCGGGAAGAAGGGCGTCGTGGTGATGGAACGCACCGACCAGCCGCTCGCGGTGGATCCGCCGTTGCTGCGCGAGATTCGCGCGGCGATGTCGAAAGCCGTCGAGAACGGCCGCGTCACCCCCGGCTCTCCGCTCCCGTACGCGGGGATTATCCCCATTCGCGGCGAGCAGGTGCCCGACTTCTTCACCGCCTGTTTCGGGCTCGGCAGCCGCGACCTGCAACCGGGCGACATCGTCGCCGCGGTTGACAACATGCTGCCGGGCAATGCCCGCTCGCGGCAGTTCTACCTCGGCGTCGATTTCGTGCGCGAAGGAACGCGGCTGCCGAAGCTCCAGATCTGGCAGGAGAAGCTCGTCGAAAGCTATCCGCGGCTCCCCGAGCTCGCCGTCCACTCGGCGGGCGACGTGAACCTGCTCCCGCAGGGCTCCACGGCGCTACGCATCCATTCCGTGGGTGGATGGGGCGCGATCACGATGGGGAAGAACCTCGCCATGACCGCCTTCGAGCTGCTCGGGATGCACATCAAGGCGAACCCGAAGTACGGCTCGGAGAAGAAGGGGCAGCCGACGACGTTCTACGCCGTGCTCGCGCACGAGCCGATCCGGCTCAACTGCGAACTCCGGTACGTGGATGTCGTGCTCTCGCCCGACCCGAACGTCTTCCGCCACAGCGATCCGCTCGACGGACTCGCCACGGGCGGCGTGTTCGTGATCCAGAGCGACCTCTCGCCGGAATCGTTCTGGCAGACGCTGCCGGCCAAGGCGCGCCAGACGATCCGCAAGCGGAAGATCAAGTTGTACGTGCTCGACGCGTTTGCGATCGCGCGGAAGGAAGCGTCCGACGTCGAGCTGCGATACCGGATGCAGGGCGCGGCGTTCATGGGCGCCTTTTTCGCCACCTCGCCGCTGCTCGCGCGCGAAGGGGTGAGTGAGAAGTCCGTCTTCGAGGGCATTCGCAAACAGCTCGCCAAGAAGTTCGGATCGAAGGGTGAGCAGGTGGTGGAGGACAACGTGCGGGTGATCCGCCGCGGTTTCGACGAGGTGCACGCGGTGGAGCCGGCCGAAGGCGACGTTGCCGACGAACCGGGCAAAGTGCCGCACATGCCGATGCTGCTCGACTCGCCGAACGCCGAACAGGGGCCCGGCAACCCGGGCCGGTTCTGGGAGCAGGTGTGCGCGCTCTGCCAGATGGGGCAGGACGGCATCGCCGATCCGTTCGCCGCGATCAGCGCGATTCCCGCCGCCACCGGCGCGATTCGCGACATGAGCGGCGTGCGGCTCGAGGTGCCGGACTTCATCGCCGAGAAGTGCACCGGCTGCGGCCAGTGCTGGACGCAGTGTCCGGACTCGGCCATCCCGGGGCTCGTCAACAGCGTCGAGGATGTGCTGACCGCGGCAATCGACGCGTCGGTGAATGGACTGCGGATGGAGCGCATCCGGCCGATCGTGAAGCACTGGGCGCGCGAGGCGCGCAAGCTCATTGACCAGAATCCCGCGTCGCCGCTCGCCGACGCGTGGGCGCTGTCGTATCGCGCTGTCACCGACAAGCTCGGCTGGGATACGGAACGGAAGGCCGCCGCGGAGCCGGAATTCCAGGCGGTCAACGCGCGGCTCGCTGAGTTTCCGCTCGCCCGCACCAAGCCGTTCTATGACGCCGTCGAAGCGAAAGCGAAGGGCGCGGGCGGGCTGCTCTCGATCACGATCAATCCCGAAGCGTGCAAGGGGTGCAATCTCTGCGTCGCCGTCTGTCCCGACGGCGCGCTCGTCACGGTGAAGCAGGACGAGCCCGGGCTCGACAAGCTGCGCCGCAATTGGAGCGTCTGGGAGCGCCTTCCCGACACCGACGACAAGTACGTGAATGTGTCGAACGTTGACGAAGGGATCGGCGTGCTCTCCTCGCTCCTGCTCAAGAAGGACACATATCGCTCGATGGTCGGCGGCGACGGCGCGTGCATGGGGTGCGGCGAGAAGACCGCCGTGCACCTGATCGTCTCCGCGATCCATGCCTCGATGCAGCCGCACGTTGCACAGTTCCTAACACGACTCGACGCGCTGATCAACGCGCTCGATCAGCAGGCACGCGACCTACTGTCGGCCGGTGCCGACCTCGATGCGGCAGCATCCGCGAAAGGGTCGGTCGCCGTGCCGGTCGATGCAACCAAGGCTGAGCGGCTGCGCCTGCTCAACAGCGCGCTGCACGACCTGCGCGACCTCAAGTGGCGCTACGTCGAGGGACCGAGCGGCAATGGCCGCGCGTCGCTCGCCATGGCCAACAGCACCGGCTGCTCCTCCGTGTGGGCGAGTACATATCCGTACAATCCATATCCGTTCCCATGGGTCAATCACCTCTTTCAGGACTCGCCGTCAATCGCCATCGGGCTGTTCGAAGCCCACATGCGCAAGATGACGGACAACTTCGTCGCGGTGCGCCGCGCCGAGCTGCTCGCGGCGGGCGCCTACGACGCCGCCAAGGACGAGGCGGCGCTCAGCGACCTCGACTGGAAACAGTTCACCGACGAGGAGTTCGCGCTCTGTCCGCCGATTGTCTCCATGGGCGGCGACGGCGCGATGCTCGACATCGGACTCCAGAATCTCTCGCGGCTGCTCGCGTCGGGGAAGCCGATCCGGGTAGTGGTGCTCGACACGCAGGTCTACTCGAACACCGGCGGCCAGGCGTGCACGTCGGGATTCATCGGCCAGGTGGCCGACATGTCGGCCTACGGCAAGTCGCAGCACGGCAAGACGGAGGTGCGCAAGGAACTGGCGCTGATCGCGATCGCGCATCGGGGCGTGTACGTCCACCAGACATCGCAGGCCGCCGCGTCGCACCTCATTGCCGGTGTGTTGAAGGGGCTCCACAAGCGGCGCCCCGTGCTTTTCAACGTCTACACGCCGTGCCCGGTGGAGCATGGGCTCGCCGACGACTGGTCGCAGCACGCGGCGCGCCTCGCACTCGAGAGCCGCGCGTTTCCGTTCCTCACCTACGATCCGGACGGCGGGCCGAGCTTCGCCGATTGCCTGAGCCTCGAGGGCAATCCGTCACCGAACGATGCGTGGCCTTCCTACGCGCTCAAGTACGTGGATGATGACGGCGCCGAACAGACGATGGAACTGCCTGTCACCATCGCCGACTGGGCGGCCACCGAAGTGCGGTTCAAGCAGCACTTCTCCGAGCTGCCGGCGTCGGAGGCCGGCGAGGAGATGATGCTCTTCCACGAGTACGTCGCGGCGAGCACCGACGATCGCGAGGGTCGCACGCCGTTCATCTGGGCGCTGACCAAGGAGCGGAAGCTCCGCCGCCTGAAGGTCTCGGCAGAAATGGTCGAGCTCGCCGCCGAACGGCAGCAGTTCTGGTCGCAGCTCCGCCAACTCGCCGGTCTGGAAGTCCCGGTGGCGGTGCACGACACCGTAGTGGGGCAGATGGAATCGGAGTTCGAACAGCGCGCCGATGCACTGCGCCTCGACTACGAGACGAAGGTCGCCGAGCTCAAGGCGAGCCTGCCGGCGCAGATCGCGCGACGGCTGGCCGAAGGGCTGCTCAAGAATGCCGGCAGCTCGGCGGCCGTGGCCCAGCTGCTCGCGTCGCTACCATCGGTGGGAAAGCCGTCGGGGAATGGTTCGGTACCGAACACCGTGGCGAACCCGGCTCCCCTTGCCGTTGTGTCGCCGGCGGCGCCGACGCCGGCACCCGCTGCCGCACCGGCCGCGGTTGCGACAGCCGTCGCCGACGACGAAACGCTGGTGCTCGAGGCGTACATCGATTCCGCCCGCTGCACGAGCTGCAACGAGTGCACGAATCTCAACAACAGGATGTTCGCCTACAACGCCGACAAGCAGGCGTACGTGAAAGATGCCAGGGCCGGCACGTTCCAGCAGCTCGTCGTCGCGGCGGAGCGGTGCCCGGTTTCCATCATCCATCCCGGATCGCCCCTCAGCCCGAAGGAAAAAGATCTCGCGAAGTGGGTGAAGCGCGCCGAGAAGTTCAACTGATCAGATAGTGAGTTTCGCGACGGGATTCCGGCACGGCGTTCACCCGCCCGAGGAGAAGGAGCTCACCAGCCAGCTCCCCATCCGGCGGATGCCCTATCCCGACGAACTGGTGCTCCCGCTCCGGCAGCACGCGGGAAAGCCGGCGAAGGTTTGCGTGAAAGTGGGCGACAAGGTGGAACGCGGCGACAAGGTTGGCGAAGCCGATGGCTTCATGTCCGTGCCGATCCACGCGTCCGCCGCCGGCACGGTGGTGGACGTGGACTGGTGGCCGCACCCAGATGGTTCGATGGCCGAGGCGGTGCGCATCAAGGTTGACCGGTTCGCGCCGCAGGTCGCGCGTCCCCGCCTCGTGCCGCACTGGGAGGGTCTGACCACGCAGCAAGTGGTGAAGGCTGTGCAGGACGCCGGTGTCGTCGGACTCGGCGGCGCGGCCTTTCCCACGCACGTGAAGCTGGCGCCGCCCAAGGATTGCCCGGTGCACACGCTGATCATCAACGGCGCCGAGTGCGAGCCGTACCTCACGTCGGACCACCGGACGATGGTCGAGTATCCGGATCGCGTGCACTTCGGCATCCGGGTGATGATGCACGCGATGGGCGTGCAGAAATGCGTGATCGGCGTCGAGAAGAACAAGCCCGACGCGATCGAGGCGCTCCGGCGCACGGTGCCGAAGGACATCGATGTGACCATCCTCCCGCTCACGGTCAAGTATCCGCAGGGTGCGGAGAAGATGCTCATCCACGCGGTCACGGGCGTCGAAGTGCCGTCGGGAAAGCTCCCCGTCACCGTCGGCGTCATGGTGCAGAACGTCGGCTCGGTGTCGGCGATCGCCGAGGTGTTCGAGACGGGGCTGCCGCTCATCGAGCGGATCGTGACGGTGTCGGGGCATGGACTGCGGAAGCCCGCGAATCTCATCGTTCCCGTGGGCACCAAGCTGCGCGACCTGCTCGCGCACTGCGACGGCGTGACGGCGGAGGCCGCCGAAGTGATCATCGGCGGCCCGATGATGGGGCAGGCGCTGGCGAATCTCGACGCACCGGTGATCAAGGGGACGACCGGCGTGGTGGTGCTCGAGAAAGGCGAGACGCGCGAGGCGGCGGTGTACCCGTGCATCCATTGCGGGCGCTGCCTCGAAGCCTGCCCGGTGTTCCTCAATCCCTCGCTGCTCGGCGACCACGCCCGGGTGCAGCAGTACGAGGAGATGGCCGACCTGCACCTCGCCGACTGCATGCTCTGTGGCTCGTGCGCGTACGTCTGTCCGTCGAACATTCCGCTGTCGCAGCTCTTCCAGGCGAGCAAGGTTGCGCTCCGGCGTGCGCAGGCGGCGGTCACATGACCGCCGATAAACTCATCGTCACGGCTTCACCGCACATCCGATCACTAGATTCCACGCCGCGCATCATGTGGCACGTGGTGGCGAGCCTCGTCCCGGTAGTGCTGTCCGCGGCGTGGTTCTTCGGCGTGAGCGCGCTGCTGCAGATCGCCACCGCGGTGGCGGTCGCGCTCCTCACCGAACGCTCCACCGGGAAGGGCGGCGCGATCGCCGACGGCTCGGCGACGATCACCGGGCTCCTGCTCGGCCTCTCGCTTCCCGCCGGATTTCCGCTCTGGATGACGGCGCTCGGCGCCGCGTTCGCGATCGTCTTCGGCAAGCAGGTGTGGGGCGGGCTCGGGCAGAATGTGTTCAACCCGGCGCTCGTCGGCCGCGCATTCCTGCAGGCGGCGTTCCCCGTGGCGATCACCACTTGGCCGTCGGCGGGCGGCGGGTTCTTCACGCTCCACGGCGACCTGTTCGCGATGCCGCTCACGCACCCGCTGCCGGATGCCGTGACGTCGGCGACACCGCTCGGACTGCTCAAGTTCGAGGGAAAGGGCACGCCGCTCACCGATCTCGTCATCGGCAGCACCGGCGGATCGCTCGGCGAAACTGCGGCGCTCGTGATCCTCGCCGGCGGTATCTACCTCGCCTGGCGCGGCTACCTCAACTGGCGGATTCCGGTGAGCGTCCTCGTCACGGTGATGGCGTTGAGCGCCACCATCCATTTCGTTGACGCGACCAAGCCCGACGCGCTGTTCATGCTCTTCTCCGGCGGCCTGATGCTCGGCGCCGTGTACATGGCGACCGACATGGTCACCTCGCCGATCACCAATCTCGGCAGGTGGGTGTTCGGCGCGGGCATTGGAATACTCGTCGTGGTGATAAGGGTGTGGGGCGGGCTCCCCGAGGGCGTGATGTACGCGATCCTCTTCATGAACGCTCTCACGCCGTTCATCAACAGGGCCACTCAGCCGCGGGTGTTCGGCACGCGGCTCGTGAGCGCGACGTGAGCGGGCACGCGCATCACGGGCCGCCGAGCGCGCCGAGTGCCGTCGCCGTCACTCCGCCAGCGACGGCGAAGGCGCCCGAAGTGTCGTCGTGGAAGCTGCTCGCCACGCTCGCCATCGGCGGCGCCGCGGCCGGGCTTCTGGTGGTCGCCGTCTACAAGGCCACGCTGCCGACCATCGAGCAGTACGCGGCCGCAAAGGAGGCGACCGCCGTGCGCGAGGTACTCAAGGCGCCGGCGCGGTGGGACACGCTCTACCTGCAGAAAGGCGTGCTCACCAAATCGCCCACTTCGGGTGAGGACCGGAAGGGACTTCCAAAAGCCTACTTGGGATTCGACGCGGACGGAAAGAAACTCGGCGCCGCGGTGACTGCGCAGGAGCCGGGGTTCCAGGAGGAAGTGCTCCTGATGATCGGGTTCGAGCCCTCGAGCGGCACGCTCATCGGCTTCAAGGTGCTCGCAGAGAAGGAGACCCCCGGGCTCGGCGACAAGATCGAGCGCGACACGTCGTTCGTTTCGCAGTTCGCCGGCCGCATCGCGCCGCTCAAGGGTGTGAAGACGCGCAATGCCACCGATCCGAGCCAGGTGCAGACCATCACCGGCGCGACGATTTCATCGCGCGCGGTGATCCGCATCATCAATCATGCGGTGGAGCGGTGGCAGCCGCTGCTCGCCGCCTATGAGAAGGGAAGGACGAAGTGACCACCGCTCTCGCTCTCTCGCCCGCGGCGGCGCTCGATTTCGTTCCCGGCGCGCCGCCTCCGGCGACGCTCCGGGCCGACATCTGGCGCGGCATCGCCGCCGAGAACCCCGTGCTCGTGCAGATGCTCGGGATGTGCCCCACGATGGCTGTCACCAACGTGCTCGCGAACGGCATCGCGATGGGCGTCGCGACGACGTTCGTGCTCGTCGGCTCGGGGCTCTTCGTCTCGCTCTTGCGCAAGTACATCGCGCACGAGGTGCGCATCACCTCGTACATCCTCATCATCGCGACGTTCGTGACGCTCGCCGACCTGCTCCTCGCGGCCAGCTTCCCGGAGATCAGCAAGGCGCTCGGGCCGTTCATCCCGCTCATCGTCGCAAATTGCCTCCTGCTCGGCCGCGCCGAAGCGTTCGCGGCGAAGGTCGGGCCGGTGCGCGCGGTGGCCGACGGAATGGGGATGGGCATCGGCTTCACGCTCTCGCTCGCGGCGATGAGCGCGATTCGCGAGCTGCTTGGACGTGGCTCGTTGCTCGGCTTCGACATCCTCGGCCCCCACTGGGAACCGTGGGTGTTCATGGTACTGCCAGCGGGCGGCTTCTTCACGCTCGGACTCTTGCTGATCACCGCGGCGTGGATCGACGAACTCAGGCGCCGCCGGCGCGCGCTGGAGGCCAAGTGAGCAACCTCGCCTGGATCTTCGTCTCCACCCTCCTGGTCAACAACTTCACGCTGGTGATGTTCCTCGGGCTCTGCTCGTTCTTCGGTGTCACGGCCAAGATCGAGACGGCGTGGCGGCTCGGGCTGGCGAACACCTTCGTGCTGATCATCACCGCGGTGAGCGCCTGGATCCTCAACACTTACATCCTCACGCGGACACCCTACCTGCGCACGATCGCCTTCATCGTCGTGATCGCGTCAGCGGTGCAGATCGTCGAGATGGCGGTGAAGAAGTACCTTCCGGTGCTGTTCCGCCAACTCGGTATCTACCTGCCGCTCATCACCACCAACTGCGCGATCCTCGGGCTGGCGCTTTTCCAGACGAGCCGGCGCTACAATTTCGTCGAAGGGCTCGTCTTCGCCCTCGGCGCCGGTTTCGGCCTGACGCTCGCGCTGTCGCTGCTGGCGTCGATCCGCGAGCGAATGGAAGTGGCCGATGTGCCGGTAATCGCCCGACGGATGGGATTAGTGCTCGTCGCCGCCAGCTGCCTCTCGCTGGCATTCATGGGATTCGCGGGGATGGGAAGCCAATGATAGACACGATCATCGCAATGGTATTGATGGCCCTGCTGTTCGTGCTGTTCGGTGCGATCAAGTACCGCGGCTGCACCGGACATTGTGCGGGGTGCACCGGCGCCTGCGGGCGTCACACCGAGGGAGATCACGATGTCGAGTAACCCGTTCCTTCGCCGGCATCCTGACCGGCGCGAGTTCCTCACCATGGGCATGGGCGTGTTCGTGGCGCTCTCGCTGCCGCGGGCGCTGCGACGGCACACCTCGCTCGTGAAGCGCACCGTCCCGTTGATGGGCACGATCGCCGAGGTGCAGGTCGCTCACGCGGACGAGCGGTTCGCCGAGGATGCCATCGATGCCGCGATCGCCGAGCTCCAGTGGGTGGAGCGGACCATGACCCGGTTCCGGAGCGACTCCGATATCGGGCGCGCCAACCTCGGTGCCGGGCGCGACGGTGTGCGGGTGGCGCCCGAGACCGCCGTCGTGATTGCGGCCGCGCTGCGCGCCGCATCGGTGAGCGATGGCCGGTTCGATCCGGCCGTCGGCGCGGCTTCGGAGTTGTGGGACGTGCTCAATCGTCACGAGCCGCCCGCGGACGATCGCGTGCAGCGACTCGCCGCGCGCGGCTTCTGGCGCAAGGTGGATGTGGCCGTGAGCGCCGGCGCGCCGCGGGTGCGCTTCGACGATCCCGACTTGCACCTCGACCTCGGCGCGATCGCCAAGGGATACGGCGTGGATCGCGCCACTGGTGTGCTCCGCTCGCGCGGCGTGCAGCACGCGATCGTCACCGTGGGTGGCGACCTGTTTGCGCTCGGGCAATCGCCCGAAGGGGAGCCGTGGACCGTGGGCATCCGCTCGCCACACGACCGGCATGAGTTGGCCGCCACGCTTCGCGTGAGCGATCGCGCCGTGGCCACCTCGGGTGACTACGAACGGTTCTTCCTCTGGCACGGGATGCGGTATCACCACCTCATCGATCCGGCGACGGCCGCGCCGCGGCGCACGCCGTTCCACAGCGCGACCGTGCTCGCCAGCCGCTGCATCGACGCCGACGCTGCATCGACGGCCGTATTCGGGCTGCCAAGCGACGCCGCGCTCGTGATCGCGCGGCGGCTCGACGCGAGCGCCGAAGTGATTCCATTGACGTGAGGGCACGCACGAAGCGATTCCCAACGGATCGGTAATGCACCAATAACCGCGTTGCGGTGATGCCGCCGCACAGGAACCAAGGAGGTCGTAATGAAAACCATCGACGCTTATTGTTCGGCCTGCGATCACAATGTGCGGCTCGTACTCACGGACGAGCCGGTGCAGGACGACCCTTCACCGATTCATGACCGTGAGATCGTTTGTCTGGAGATTGGAGAGCATTGCTCGGGTGCTCTTTGCCCAGTGGGCGCGGTACCGCCAATTGTCATGGCGGCGCGGCTGGTACGAAACGGGTTGCAGACAGAGATGCAGCCGATTGTGAAAGCTCACTGCCCGGCGTGCGACAATTCGACCGACTTCGTGGTTGTGGGCCCCGAGTACTGCATCTGCTCCGAGTGTGGGACGACGTCGAAGCGGGACGCGATCGAACTCAGGCAATCCCGGGATTAGCGGACGAGGCCGCCCGCGACCCCCGCACCCGCCCCAAATCGGCGTGCGTCTCCTGGTCCGCGCGAGCGCCGCCCAGTTGCAAAGGAAATTGGGAATTGCTAGTCTAGGGCGCTCGCGACCTTATTCGGCCCCCGAAAACCGGTCGCCAACCCACTCCCGCTTGCCACCAAAAGGACTACATTGGGTTAAGCCGGCCTCTGATGGCACGTCAGCCGCATTAGGCTCAAGGCGTCTAGCCACCAGCATGGCGAGCCGTCGGCTCGCGTTGCGCCCGGCTGGCGACCAGTGGGCGCCTCTCAGCCAATCGTACCCAGACGCACCCGACAGACTAATGAATGCAGAGTCATCCCTCGCGGTAGACGCCCAACGAATTGCGCGTCGGTTCGGCGCCCGCTGGTGTCTGCGTGGAGTGTCAC
Organism: Gemmatimonadaceae bacterium; assembly: GCA_017881585.1. Taxonomy (GTDB): domain Bacteria; phylum Gemmatimonadota; class Gemmatimonadetes; order Gemmatimonadales; family Gemmatimonadaceae; genus Fen-1231. Next base: position 26,718 of record JADGQS010000026.1, read on the forward strand.
TGCAGGTTCGGCCCGGCGAGGTCGTCGGGTTGGCGGGTGCCAATGGGAGCGGCAAGACCACGTTCCTGCGTGTCCTCTCAACCCTGCTCAAGCCAAACGCTGGGGCGGCCCGGGTTTATGGACACGACGTCACGCGGGCGGCGGATGACGTGCGCCGGCATGTGGGTTTCCTCGCGCACACGGCCGGGCTGTACGACGACCTGACGGCGCTAGAGAATCTGCGGTTCGCCGCGGAGATGCTGGGCCGATCGCCCGAGGGTCTTGAGGCGTCGCTCGATCGGGTCGGCCTCGCCCGCGTCGCAAATGATCGGGTGCGTGGCTTTTCCGCCGGCATGCAGCGCCGGTTGGCGCTCGCGCGCCTGATGCTCATGCACCCGCGGTTGCTCCTCCTCGACGAACCATACGCCAACCTCGACGCCGCCGGCATCGACATCATGAACGCGGTCATCACAGAGGTGCGGAATGCTGGCGGCGCGGCGCTCCTCGTCCTTCACGAACTCGCTCCGGCGGCGGGTATGCTCGATCGCGTACTAACGCTCGTTGATGGTCGCATCGCGGCCGAGGGAGATGGACCCGCCGCGAACGCCCCGACAGCGAGTGCGCCGACGCTCGCCTCGGCCGCTGGAGCGCGCTGATGGCATGGCGAGAAGACTGGCGCCGCGTCCGCGTGATCGCGTGGAAAGACATCACCACGGAGCGTCGCTCGAAGGCCGGCTTCAACAGCGTCGCGGCGCTGGCGGTGACGATACTCGTTCTCTTTGGCTTTGCGCTTGGGCCCGAGGCGCAAGCGTTGCGCGACGCCGCAGCCGGGGCGGTGTGGCTCGCCGCCCTCTTCGCCGGAGTCCTTGCGTTCAATCGGTCATTTCAGGTCGAGCTCGAAAGCGGCGCCATCGAGCCGTTGTTGCTGTATCCCGGTTCGCGCTGGACAATCCTCGCCGGCAAGCTCCTGGCGAATGCGCTGTTCGTGGGGCTCATGCTCGCCATCGTCGTCATCGTCGGTGTGACGCTCTTTCAGGTGACGATTCCCAAGGCGTGGCCGTCCCTTCTCGGCCTGTTCGCGCTCGGTGCGGTTGGTCTTGTGGTACTCGGCACATTTTACGCCGCGATGTCGAGCCGGACTCGCGCGCGCGAAGTGCTCCTCCCCTTGCTCCTCTTTCCAATGCTGGTCCCGGTGCTGCTCGCGGCGATCTCTGGGTCGAAAGCACTCCTGACCGGCGACCTGATGCATGAGGCCGGCGCGTGGATTCGGTTGCTCGTTGCGTACGATATTGTCTTCGTCTCCGCTACATTGCTCGCGTTCGAGCACGTCATTGAAGCCTGAGGGTCTCGCATGAATGAAACAGCCGACACCATGAACGTTCCTCGATCGCGCGCCTGGACGCTGTTCGGCGTCTTCGCGTTCGTCGCCCTGATCGCGGCGCAGGTGCACGCCGTCCTGACCTCGCCCGCGGATCGCGACATGGGGCACCTGCAGAAGATCCTGTACGTGCACGTGCCCGCCGCGTGGATCATGTCTCTGGCCTTTCTGGTCGTGTTCGTGTTCAGCATTCGTTATATGTGGCGCGGGCAGGAGAAGGACGATCTGCTCGCGGCGGCTGCCGCAGAGGTTGGCGCTACCTTCAACGGACTGACGTTGGTCCTCGGCATGATTTGGGGAAAACCGGCGTGGGGCGCCTGGTGGGTGTGGGATCCCCGCGTCACCACGACTCTCGTCCTCTTCATGATCTTCGTCGGCTACCTTGCGTTGCGATCGTTCGTCGACGACCCTGAGCGACGGGCGCAGTGGAGCGCCGCAGTCGGTGCATTTGGTGCGATCAATGTCCCAATCGTTTACATGTCAGTGCGGTGGTGGCGTACCCTTCACCAGATACAATCGAGCCCCTCCACGATGGACTCCGCGTACGTACTGGGGCTCAGAACGAATGCGATAGCGTTTATGCTCATCATGATCTACTTCATCCGCCGCCGGTACGAGCTTGCGCGCCTTCGCCGGGCGACCGAGCTCATTGCCGACGCGGCTGCACTCGGGGGTACCTGACAATGACAGATCAGAACTGGGCATTCATCGGCGCGGCGTACGCAATAACCTGGGGCGTTATCCTGGGCTACCTGATCCGCGTGCATCGCGCGCTCGCCCAGGCGCGCGCGGAGTTCGAGAGCGCGTCAAAGCACACGGAGCGAGCCCCATGACGCGCCGCCAGTCAGCCATCGTGGCGGTCGTCGTGGCGCTCGGCGCATTCGCATGGCTGCTGTATGGGAATCTCGACAAGAACATCGTCTTCTTCCTGACGCCGCAGGAATTGCTCGCCAAGGGC
>JADGQS010000106.1 GCA_017881585.1 Gemmatimonadaceae bacterium
CCGGCGCGCAGCGCTTGCGCCACGTACTCCTCGTTCGAATGCATCGAGAGGACGATGACGCGCACTCGCGGCCAGTCTCTGGCGACGCGAGCGGCCACGTCGAGGCCGTGCAGTCCGGGCATCGCGATGTCGACGAGTACGACGTCCGGCTGGTGGGCTCCGATCAACGCCAGCGCCTCGAGGCCGGTGTCTGCCTCTCCCACGACCTCGATTCCGGGAATTCGCTCCAGCAGGGAGCGGATGCCCGCGCGCACGAGCGTGTGGTCGTCGGCCAGCACCACGCGAAGCGGCTTCATGCGGACGCCATCGCGTCGGGGCCGGCGTCGGATGTCGTATGCAGGGGGAACCACGCGTGGACCTCCGTGCTCCGGCCCGGCACCGAATGCCATTCGATGCCGCCCCCGGCCAGCGTCGCGCGCTCCTCCATCCCGAGCAAACCGAGGCTCGCGCCGCCCGCGGCGCGCTGGCGCGCGACGGCCACGTCGAACCCCGCGCCGTCGTCGAGCACGCGCAGATGCAACGCTTCGAGCTGCACCTGCAGGTTCACCGCGACGTTCCGAGCGCCGGAGTGTTTGTCGATATTGTTGAGCGCCTCCTGCGCGATACGGAAGCAGGCGATCTCGGTTGCCGGGTCAAACCGCGAATCCGACACGCCATCCTGGAATTCCACTCGGGTGCCGGTGCGGCGCGCGCGCTCGTCGACAAGCCACCGGAGGGCCGCCGCCAGGCCCAGGTCGTCGAGCAGGGGCGGGCGAAGAGAGAGCGACAGCGAACGCACCTGCTGGAGCGCCCGCTCGACGATGCGCACGCTGTCAGCGAGCCGGGACGTGACGGCGGTCGGATCCGGATAACGCTGCAGCGACTGCAGATTGATCTTGGCGGCCGTGAGCGCTTGCCCTATCTCGTCGTGCAACTCCCTCGCCAGATGCCGGCGCTCCGTTTCCTGGATGTCCAGCAACCGGCTGGAGAGGCTCTGCAGCCGGTCGTTGCTCTGCCTGAGCATCGCCTCGCTGCGCTTGCGTTCGGTGATGTCCTCCACCATCGCGAGGTGATGCCGGGGGGCATCTCCGTCGCTCGGCATCGGTGTGACCGTCAGCTTGACCCAGATGGTGGTGCCATCGGGCTGCAGATAGCGCTTTTCCATCTGAAAGCCGGAGATCCTCCCGGCATTCAGCAACGTCATGTTGTCGAGGTCTTCACGCACGTCCTCCGGATGCGTGATGGTCATCCAGTCGAGACGTGTCACTTCATCAACGGTTCGGCCCGCGATGCGGGCGAACTCCGGATTTACTGCGAGGAAGCGCCCGGTCACGGTCTCGATCAGCGCGATCCCCAAGGGCGCCCGGTCGAAGATGGCCCTGAACCGCGCTTCGCTGTGTCGCTCCGCAACCCGCGCTTCCATTCGCTCAGTGACGTTGGTCGCCACGCCGACGACTCCCACCACGCCGCCGTCCGAACCGAATTGCGGACCAATATAATTCTCGAAGAACGTCCCGTTCAGTTCGTTGACGGCAACGACGGTTTCACCGGCGAGCGCGCGGCGAAACACCTCTCGTCCGGTCGACACATTGCCCGCGTGGTCGACAAACGAAAGATCCGCGTAGAGTGCGAGGGCCGACGTGCCGACATTTTCTCCGGGCTTCAGTCCGGCCAGCGCCAACGCACGGCCATCCGACAACGTGAACACGCCGTCGCCGTCGGTGGCCCAGATCGTGATCGGGGCATTATTCAGGACTGCACGCAGTCGCGACTCCGCTTGGCGTAACGCGGTCTCCGCCCGCTGGCGTTCGGTGACGTCGCGCACGACGGCCGTGAGCATCACCCTTCCGTCAACCGCCAGCCTCGAGATGGAAACGTCGACCGGAAACTGTTCGCCGCTTTTGCGCCGCCCTTCAGTGCTGAGGATCCCGCCCATACCTCGTGAACTATTCGCACCCGTGGCGAACCGGTCGACGTGCCGCTCGTGCGCAGAATGGAAATGCTCCGGAACGAGGAGGCTGATGTTCCGGCCGATGATCTCACTCGCCGGGTAGGCAAAGATTTTCTCGGCGCCGGCATTGAAGTGCGTGACGACGCCCGCCGCGTCGGTCGTGATGATGCCGTCGATCGAAGTCGCCAGGATGTTCGCCACTCGGGCGTCGGCACGGAACTTCTCCGTCTCTGTGCTGCCGGCGATCCTCCTGGCGACGATGAGCCAGAGCAGCGGGCCCGCGACAATCGTGAGAACGAGCGCAGCCACGGCCTCTTCGGCGAATACCGACAGCGGCGGCCAGGACCTCAATGCGATCCTGACGCCCACTTCGACGCCGAACACGACGACGAAGATCGGTACGAAGTGGCGCCAATCGGCCGCCGTCGGCCGGGTCACGTTACTTGAAAAGCGCATGCAGGTTATTCGCGATGGAGACTCCCTGCGCGCAGGGCGAGAACTGACGACATCAATATCTATGTTGTGGCGGCCGACGCTGGCAATGGGCTGACATGATTGCGCCATCCGGGCGGCCGGACCGTATCGTCAACGAAACGAGGCCGCTCACGTCGGCGGCCTCGTTCTCTCAATTGCCTGACGGTTACGGCTTCTTCGCAGGCGGAGTCTTCGCGCCCTCCGCCTTCAGCGCGGCCTTCGTCTTCTTCGCCGACTTGATCTGATTCTTGAGCGCCTTGGCGGCCGCCGTGTCGCCCTTCGCCTTGGCCGCCTTGCGCGCCGACTTGTCCGACTTGATGGTCCTCTTGACCGTCTTGAGACTGTCGTGTTGCGGGGTCCCCTTCTTCGCCGCCGCGTTGGGCTGCTGCGCCGCCAGGCTCGAGCTTCCCAACGCGATCGCAGCGACGAACACTGCCAGGTGGATCCGCTTCATGATCTCTCCCGAATGAGTGCGTTACGGCGCCGCCAAACAGACGCTGGAGGCTTGACGAAGGTTAAGTGCTCCCGGTCACGCTCGAAAGAAGGCCGTCGCTTCGTGCATCGGCTTGAGCCCCCAGAGGATCTTGCCGTCGCCCCGGATCACGCGCGGAACCCCGCCGAGCCGCTCGGTGGCCCAGTCGAGATCCCAGTTCTCCACCATCTCGTCGGCGTCCGGATGATCGAGCTCCACGAAACGGGGGACGGCGACGAGATCGGCGACGTGTTGCAGCTCCGCCATCACGGAGAGATCGACGCCGTCGCGCCAGTACGCGCGATAGAGCGCGTCGCGGAACACGGCCGCCCGGGCCGGCTGCTGCCGCATGACCGACGCGACGGCGATGATCGCCTTCAGCGTGTTCGGCTTTCCGCGCGGAAGGTGCATCACGACGCCGTCCACCCGGCGGCGCACTTCGGTGATCTCGGCCTCGATGCGGTCGAGCGCGCGACGGTCGAGCGTGCGCATCGGCAGCGGAAGCGCCGGTTCGTGCTGCACTCCGCGCCACTGGATGTTTCCGCTCACACCGAGTGTCGCGAGTTGTTCGTTCAGCCCGTAGCACTCGGCGGAAGTAAAATCAGAATAGACCGTGTACTCCACGTTTCCTTTGGCAGAAAATCCGGGCGGTCCAGCGCGGAAACGTAGACCCCGCGCAGGTCGGCGGCAATTCCTACGGAACGCGGAATCTCATGTTCGCGTAAATGGCGCGTCCTTCGCCGGGATTCACCTGAGCGCCCGACTCGACTTCGCGATAGCGAACGTCGAGGAGGGCGAATGGCAGCACGACCTGGGGGCTCGACGCAAGGTCGGCAGCGTCGGCCGGCTGCGCGACACGCGACGGAACCTCGACCAGCTGGCCAGAAGATAGCGAATACCCCACGCCGCATCCACGATGCATATTATCCGCATGACCGCACCCCTCGTCGGCATCATCATGGGCAGCAAGTCGGACTACGACTACCTCGCCCCCGCGTGCGAAATGCTCACGCACCTCGGCATACCATACGAAGCGAAAGTGCTGTCGGCGCACCGGACGCCCGACCAGACCGCCGAGTACGCCGCGTCCGCCGAGAAGCGCGGGCTGTTCTGCATCATCGCCGCGGCGGGCGGCGCCGCGCACCTGGCCGGCGTGATCGCATCGAAAACCATCCTTCCCGTGCTCGGCGTGCCGATTCCGTCGACGTCGCTGAACGGGCTGGACTCGCTGTTGAGCATCGTGCAGATGCCCGCCGGGATTCCCGTCGCGACGCTCGCGATCGGCAAGCCCGGCGCGACGAACGCGGCGATCCTCGCGGCGCAGATCATCGGCGCCGTTCACCCCGAAGTGCGCGAGAAGCTGCGCGCCTGGCGCGAGAGCCGCGCACGCGACGTGCTCGCGCAGACGCTCCCGCAACAGGCGCCCGCGCCATGACGCCGTCAAAGGCGCCGATGTTCCGCGAGCTCACCCGGGAGGAATGCGACGCGCTCCTCGCCCGCAAGCACGTCGGGCGGATCGCGTTCAGCTATCACGACCATGTGGACATCGAGCCGATCCACTACGTGTGGGAAGACGGCTGGATCTACGGACGCACGGCCGACGGCACGAAGCTGCGCGCGCTCGCGCACAACCGGTGGGTGGCGTTCGAGACGGACGAAGTCAGCGCGATGTTCGACTGGCAGTCAGCCGTGATCAAGGGAGCGCTCTACCTGCTGGCGGCGGACGGCGTGCGGGGCGAAGCGTACGAACACGCCGTCGAAGTGTTGCGAAGATTCAACCCGGACGCGCTCAGCGAGAATGATCCCGTGCCGGACCGGACGGTGCTGTTCCGGATTCACGCGGACCAGGTCACGGGACGCCAGGCGTCGACGCCGCCGCACGGATCGACGAGCGACGGGTGAGGCGGACGATCCAGTGATGGCGTGTCCTCAGCTCACTTCTTCTTGGCAATGCCGTGCTCCGCGAGGATCTGCCTCACGCGGTCCAGCGGCAGCGCTTCCACCGTGCGCCCGTTTCCCGTCACGGTCGTCGCCATGAAGAGCGAATTGTACACCGCCTCTTCCACGGCTTCGACCGCACCCTCAAAGACGCCGGAGACTTCCTCGTTGGCCAGCTCGGTGGTCGTGAGGCGCTTTGCATCCCACGCGCGCCGCACTTCGCGAGCGGTGGAGAACGCGATGGCGTAGTCGCCGGAACCGTTCGACGCGCTGGAGCCGGTGCGGCCGAGCGCCAGCATCGCGCGCGCGGCCACCCGTTTCAGGTTGCGGTCGGAAAGCGGCGCGTCGGTCGCGATCACCACGATGCACGATCCGTCGCCGCGCTCAGGGCTCACGCTGCCCTCGAACGCGTAGCGGCCGAGCGTCGTGCCGACGGGAGCGCCGAGGACCTGAAGCACTCCACCGAAGTTCGTCTGGACGAGCACGCCGACGGTGTATCCGCCGAGCGAGGCCGGCAGCACGCGCGACGACGTGCCGATGCCGCCTTTCCAGCCGAACGCGACGGTGCCCGTTCCGGCTCCGACGCTTCCCTCCGTCACGGCGCCACCGGACGCGGACTCCAGCGCGCGCCGCACGGCCTCGGCGGTCACCGGGCGCGCGCGGATGTCGTTGAGCGTCCCGTCGTTCGTTTCCGCCACCAGCGGGTTGATCGACCGGACGCGTTCCATCCCCGGCTGCGCGAGCATCCACTCGACCATCGCGTCGGCGGCCTTCCACACGCACAGCGTGCAGGTGAGGAGAATGGGAGTCTCGATCTCGCCGAGCTCGTTGACCTGCGTGCTGCCGGCGAGCTTGCCGAAGCCGTTGCCGACGAACACCGCCGCGGGAACGCGCTCGAGATAGGCGTTGCCGGCGTGCGGAAATATCGCCGTGATTCCGGTGCGGATATTGTCGCCTTCGTTCAGCGTCACCTGCCCGACGCGAACGCCCGCCACGTCGGTGATGGCGTTGATGGCCCCGGTCTTGAAGATCCCGGGTGCGACGCCGAGATCGCGCGAGCGGACGCGAGGGGACTGGGCGCCCGCAAGGGACACGCACGCGGCGAGCGGAACGATCACGAGCAGGTGGCTGCGCATCCGGCGAAGATACCGCATATCTTTTCCTTCGCCATGCCGTTCCTTCCACTCATCGGTCACGATTCGCTGCGCGATCGCCTTGGCGAGCAGCTCTCTCGGGGCGCGCTGCCGGCGAGCCTGTTGCTGCAGGGCGCTCCCGGAATCGGCAAGCAGCGGCTCGCGCTCTGGCTCGGCCAGCGCCTGCTCTGCGAGTCGAGCGATGCGCCGTGCGGCGTGTGCCAGCACTGCTCCTACGCGCTGCAAGGCGTACACCCGGACCTGCGCTGGTACTTTCCCCGCCCGCACCTGAAGGGATCGTCCGACGTCGCGCTCGAAGAGGTCGCGCGCGACTATGCGGAGGCGATCGCCGAGCGGGCCGCCGCGCATGGATTGTACGCGCGCGCAGACGGATCGCAGGGCATTTTCCTGTACGTCACGCGGCTCATCATGCAGCAGGCGGTCAGCACGCCGTCGATGGCGCGCCGCAAGGTGTTCGTGGTGGGTGACGCCGAACGAATGGTGTCGCAGTCGGCGAGCACGGAAGCGGCAAACGCGTTTCTCAAGCTGCTCGAAGAGCCGCTGGCCGACACGACGATCATCCTGACGTCGAGCGAACCGGGCGCGCTGCTGCCGACGATCCGTTCGCGCGTCGTGAGCGTTCGCGTACCGCCGCTCACCGATGCGGCGGTGCGGACATTCCTCGCCCAGCCCGAGGCCGCGGCCGCGGCCGGCACCGGCGCGACGACCGACGAACTCGTGCTCCTCGCGCACGGCGCGCCCGGCGCGCTGATCGGCGCGGAGAACAGCGGCCTCGCACTCGAGCGCGCTCGTGCGCTGCTCGATGCGGCACGGCGGGGACGCGAACACGCGATGCGCGCCGCGTTCGTGCAGGGCAGTTCGAAGGCCCGCGGAGCGTTCGCCGACGTGCTCGACGCGATGACCGTGCTGCTGCACGAGCGCTCGCGCGACGCCGCTCGCGCGGGAGACGGCGCGGCCGCAGCCGCGTCGGCGCGCGCGGTGCGCTTCGTCGAGGAGGCCAAGCGCGCGGCGGAGGGCAACACGAGCCCGCAGCTCCTCAGCGCGCGCCTGCTTGGCCAGCTCGCGGAGATCGGCGCGTGAAGAAGAAGACGACCGGCCGGAAGCCGGAAGCGCGGAAGCCGGAAGCCGGGAAGCTTTCGCACGTGAATCGCGCCGGCGAAGCACATATGGTGGACGTCGGAGCGAAGATTTCGACCGCGCGATTCGCGCGCGCCGAGGGGCGCATCAAGATGAGCGCCGCGGCGCTCCGCGCGATCCGCTCCAACTCGGTGAAGAAGGGCGACGTGCTCGGCGTGGCGCGCCTCGCCGGCATCCAGGCCGCGAAGCGCACGGCGGAGCTCATTCCACTCTGCCATCCGCTCCCCCTGACCGACGTGCAGGTCGCGTTCACGATCGACGCGAAGCTTCCCGGAGTGCGCGTCGAGACCAGCGTGCGCACGGTGGCGCAGACCGGAGTCGAGATGGAGGCGCTCACGGCCGCGTCGGTCGCGCTCCTCACGGTCTACGACATGACCAAAAGCGTGGACAAGGGGATGGTGATCGAGCGCGTGCGCCTGCTCGAAAAGACCGGCGGGAAGAGCGGAGAGTGGCGCGCGCGCTGAACGCAGGGTGGTTCCCGGTCAGTGCGTCGCTTTCTTCCTTGCGGGTTGCGCGGGCTTCTTCGCCGATGCGACCGGTCGCCCCTTCGCGGCGGCCTTCGGGTGGTGGGGGTAACGCTCGAGTGACGGATTCGGCACCTCGGCTGCGACCCGCACGGTTTCGCGCGTCGGCACGAGGATCGACTGGCCCGTGGCGAGACTCCCGCTCTTCAGCCGCACGGCTTTCGGGTTGTACCATCCGAGTTGCTTCGCCGTCAGGCCGTGTGCGCGCGCGATCGACGACATCGATTCGCCCTTCCTGGTGGTGACGCGCTTCACCGCGGTGCGCTCTTCGGGATCGAGCGCAGCGAAGCGCTCGTCGAATCCCCCGGCCGTGCCGACGGGCACACGAACCCAGGACGGGTCACCCGGCGGCGTCATGCCGCGCAGCAGATGGAGATTGAGCTCGTGCACGGCTTCCGCGGCCGTGCCGGCGGCGTTCGCGACCGCGGCGAGCGGCGTCGCGCCGGCCACGCGGACCGTGTCGAACGCGAGTGGCGGAAGCGATTCCACCTTGACGCCGTAGCGCGACGGGTCCTTTCCCACCAATGCCGCCGCGATGATCTTGGGCACGTAATCGCGCGTTTCCGGTCGCAGGAATTTCGTTTCGGCGAGCGAGAAGAAACGGTCCTCGCCCTCGACGCCGTCGAGGCGGCCGGCGTAGCGCACCAGCCCGCGCGAGACGCGCCCATCACCGCCGTCATACGCGGCGGCCGCGAGGTACAGCGAGCCGAATTGTGCGCGCAATCCCGACAGAAGGCGCACCGCTCCCTCCGTGGAACGCACCGGATCGCGGCGCTCGTCCACCCACCAGTCGACTCGGAGGCCCACGCCGCGTCCGGTTCCGGCCATGAATTGCCAGATTCCGACTGCGGCGGCCTTCGAGAACGCGTTGGGATCGTACCAGCTCTCGATGAGCGCGAGGTACGTCATGTCCTCCGGCAACCCGGCCGCGCGCAGCTTCTGCCGAATGAGCGCACCGTAGCGCGTCTGGCGCTGCAGGCTCTTCTCGAACTCTGCGCGCACCTTGCCCGAGAACAGCCCGACAAAGTGCTGCACGCGCGTGTGGGTCTCGTACGACAGCACGTCGATGTCCCAGACGGGCCCGGAACCCAGCGCAACCACGAGAGCGGTGTCGCCCTGCACGGCGGACTGCGCGGCGGCCTGTGC
>JADGQS010000027.1 GCA_017881585.1 Gemmatimonadaceae bacterium
AGCGTGCAGCGTGCGGATTCGGTGAGCGCCGATGAGCAGGCGCGCAGGCGCCGCTTCGAGGGCGACTATCGCAGGCTGCGAGATTCGGTGAACAACATCAAGCCGTGCATGTGCACGCCGCCGCCCGCTCCCGCTCCCGCCCGTGCGCGTGAACTGTTCACGCTCAAGGCCGTGCTGTTCGAGTTCAATGAGAGCACGCTGACGAAGGGCGCGAAGGACACGCTCGGAGTCGCTGTCCGCTACCTGAAGGACCACGACGATGTGCGCGTGGAGATCCAGGGCCACACGGACAGCAAGGGCAGCGACGACTACAACATGAAGCTCGGCCTGCGCCGCGCGGAATCGGTCAAGGCGTTCCTCGGCACCCAGGGGATCAGCTTGGATCGCGTGAGCACCAGAAGTTTCGGCGAGTCGCAGCCTGTGGCCGACAACGAGCTGAATGGCCAGGACAATCCGGCGGGACGCGCGCTGAACCGTCGCGTGCTGATTATCGAACTGCCGTAGTGGTTCGCTGAAAGAGTGCCGTGAACAGGTTGGCGCGGGCTGGAAAATAGTTCGAGGAAGTGGCTACTCGCCGGGCGTAGGAGATCGCGCCCGGCGAGTAGTTACTTCGTGCGATACCCGACGCCGGCGTCCGCGTTGAAATTGCTGTCCGATGCGCGTTCCGCTCCCAATCTTCTTTCCGTCGCTGCCTCCGCTCGAAGATCCGATTCGCTCGGAGCTGTTCGGCATCGAGCGACTCGAGCAGCACGCGGCGAGTCTCGCCGCCGCACAACACGTCACCAGCGGTCTCAAGCCGCGGGCCGCGCTGTTGCCACGGGTCGAAGAGAACGGGCGCGCATTGCGCGACGCGAACCGGGCCGTCGCCGACGCCCTGCGCGAAGAACGGTGGATCACGCCGGCGGCGGAGTGGCTCGTCGACAACTTCTTCGTCGTCGACGAACAGCTGCGCGAGATTCGTGACGACCTGCCGGTGGGCTTTTATCGTGAGCTGCCGGCGCTCGCCGGCGGGCCGCTGGCGGGCTATCCGCGGGTATACGGCATCGCGTGGGCGTTCGTCGCGCATACCGACAGCCGCTTCGATCCCGATACGCTCCGCCGTTTCGTGCGGGCGTACCAGAAGGTGCAGCCGCTCACCATAGGCGAGTTGTGGGCGGTCACGATCTCGCTCCGCGTCGTGCTGGTGGAGAATCTTCGGCGCCTCGCGGACGCGATCGTTCGCGGGCGCACCGCTCGCCAGGAAGCCGACGCCCTGGCCGATGAATTCCTCGGCTTGGGAGTCCGCGCGGAGCCGTCGCTGGCGAAGGTGATGTCACGCGACGACAGTCCGCGCCTCGTGACCGCATTCGCCGTGGAACTGGTGCAGCGGCTGCGCGACCAGGATCCCGCCGTAACGCCCGCCCTGACGTGGCTGAATCAGCGGCTCGCGGCGCAAGGGACGACGGCCGACGAGATCGCGCTGGTGGAGCACCAGCGGCAGGCCGCCATGACGGTGACGGTGCGGAACATCATCACGAGCATGCGGCTGATGTCGGCACTTGACTGGACGGCGTTCTTCGAGAGCGTGAGCCTCGTGGACGAGGAGCTCCGCGCCCGGAGCGATTTCGGGAAGATGGACTTCGCGAGTCGCGACGGCTATCGGCACGCGATCGAAGCGCTCGCGCGTGGATCGGGGCGCACGGAACTCGATGTGGCGCGGAATGCGCTGGCGCACGCCCAGCGCGTGCGAGCGCAGGCGCCTGAAGAGGGGAAGGCATCCGGCACCCGCGAGGCCGACCCCGGGTTCTATCTCATGGGCGGTGGCCGGCGGGACTTCGAGCGTGCGATGGGCTTCCGTCCGCCGATCACTCTTCGATTGCGGCGCGCTTTGATCGACGCCGCCACGCCGGCATATCTGGGCGCGTTCGTCCTGCTGACGGCGGGCATTCTCTCCATTCCGCTGCACATCGCCGCAACTCATGTCGCGCTCACGGGGTTGATCGTGCTGGGCGTGATTGCGGTGGTACCGGCGTCGGATCTCGCCGCCGCGTTGCTGAATCGGTTCATCACCGCAGTCGTGGCACCGAACCTCCTGTCGCGACTCGAGTGGGCAACCGGCGTGCCGCCGGAGTTTCGCACGCTGGTGGTGGTACCGACGCTGCTGACCGGGCTCGTCGACGTCGACGATCAGGTCGACCAGATGGAAGTGCACTATCTCGCGAACGCCGACGGCGACGTGCGGTTCGCGCTCGTCTCCGACTGGGTCGACGCCCCTGCGGAAGCGGTGCCCGGCGATGAGGAGATCCTCGCGGCGGTTCGCGCGGGCATAGCCCGGCTGAACGCGAGCCATGGTCCCGCGGCCGACGGGAGTCCGCGCTTCTACGTGTTCCACCGTCGGCGGTTCTGGAATGCGAGCGAACGTGTGTGGATGGGATGGGAGCGCAAGCGCGGCAAGCTGCATGAGCTGAATCAGCTCCTGCGTGGCGTCGCCACCACGACGTTCCTCCCCGAGCACGGGGCCGCTCCGGTCGCGCCGGGCGGTGTGCGGTACGTGGTGACGCTCGACGCCGATACCCGGCTTCCGCTCGGTGCCGTCAAGCGGCTGGTCGGGACGATGGCGCATCCGCTCAACCGTCCGCGCGTCGATCGGCTGACGCGACGGGTGGTGGAGGGGTATGCCGTACTCCAACCTCGCGTGACCGCGCCGCTCCCCGGCCGCTCGGGCTCGGTGTTCCAGCGACTCTCGTCGGGGCCGGCGGGGATAGATCCGTATGCGGCGGCGGTGTCGGATGTGTACCAGGATCTCTTCGGCGAGGGATCGTACACCGGCAAGGGGATCTACGATGTCGATGCCTTCGAGGAGGCGCTGGCGGGACGTGTTCCGGATAACACGCTGCTGAGCCACGACCTGTTCGAGGGACTGTTCGCGCGCGCCGGCCTCGTGACCGACGTCGAACTGTTCGAGAGCGCTCCAGCGAATTACCTGACGGCCGCGGCGCGCCAGCACCGCTGGGCGCGCGGCGATTGGCAGCTTCTGCCCTGGATCCTGCGCGAGCGCCTCTCCCTCGTGGGACGCTGGAAGATGATCGACAATCTCCGGCGCACGTTGTCCATGCCGGCCGCGTTTCTCACGCTGCTGTTGGGATGGACTTGGCCGGGATCGTCGCCCGTGCCCTGGACGCTGTTCGTGTTCGCGGTCATCGCCGTGCCTCCGATGCTCCCGCCGTTGGCAGGCGTGTGGCCACGCACGCCGGGAATTTCCAAGAGGAGTCACGGCCGCGCCGTCGCGCGCGATTTCCGTTCCGCGTGCGGCCATGTGGCGTTGACGCTCACCATCATGGCGCATCAGGCGGAGTTGATGATCGACGCCGTGACACGGACGCTCGGACGCCTGTATGTGACGCACGGCCGGATGCTCGAGTGGCAGACGACGGAGTTCGCCGCGTCACGCGTTCCGCCCACGCTGCTGGGGTACTATCGCCGCATGGCCGGCGGTGTGCTGCTCACCGTGATGGCCGCGACGCTGATGGCATGGCGGCGCCCCGGCGAGTGGCCCGCGGTGCTTCCGATCCTCACGCTGTGGGCGCTCGCGCCCGCCATCGCCCGCTGGGCGAGCCGTCCAGGCACGGCGGCGCGCACCACGGCGTTGTCCGCTGAGGAGCGGCGCACGCTGCGGCTGATAGCACGGCGCACCTGGAGTTTCTTTACGACGTTCGTGACGGCGGAAAGCCACGACTTGCCGCCGGACAATTTCCAGGAAACGCCGCAGCCGGTGGTCATGCAGCGCACGTCACCGACCAACATCGGACTGTACCTGCTGTCGGCAGTGGCGGCCCGCGATTTCGGCTGGATTGGGACGCTCGACGTGGCGGATCGCATCGAGGCGACCCTTCGCAGCGTGGCGGAACTCGAGCATCATCAGGGCCATCTCTTCAACTGGTACGATACGCACGATCGTCATGCGCTCGAGCCGAAGTACGTGTCGTCGGTGGACAGCGGCAATCTCGCGGGTGCGCTCATCACGCTGGCGAACGCACTGCGGGAGATGACCGAGGAGGCGCCCGCCGCACAGCCCTCGCTCTCCGGCATCGCCGACGCCGCGATGCTCCTGCGCGAAGCCGCGCACACGACGGTGTTCGGCCGTCAAGGCGGGATCGCCCAGCCGGCGCGCTTCGAGGACGCCCTCGACGTGGTCATGCAGCTCGTCGCCGAGCGACCGGAATCGCCCGCTTCCTGGGCCGCGCGACTGGCCGAGCTCGAGACCGCCGCGAAGGTGGTGGCGGATTGCGCCCGTGTCTCTCGCGACGGCGTCGCCGCCGCTCCGCCGTCGGTCGTGAGCGCGGCAGTGGCCGCATTGCGCGAGACGGTCGCTTCGCACGTGCGCGATTTCGACGCGCTCGCTCGAGACCCCGCGGGCTCCGTCGCCGCCGTGACCGCGTTCCACGCACGACTGCACCGGCTCGCGGCGGACGCACGCGCGATGGTCACGGCGATGAATTTTGGCTTTCTCTTCGACCCGACGCGAATGCTCTTCGCCATCGGGTATCGCATGAGCGACGGGAGCCTCGACGAAGGCCGCTACGACCTGCTCGCGTCCGAGGCCCGGCTGCTGAGCTTCGTCGCGATCGCCAAAGGCGACGTGCCGATGCGGCACTGGTTCCGGCTCGGCCGCCTGCTGACGCCGGTGGGGAAAGACTCCGTGCTGCTCTCGTGGTCGGGGTCCATGTTCGAGTATCTGATGCCGGGACTGATCATGCGCGCGCCGATCGGGAGCCTCCTCCAACAGACGTGCCGCCTCGCGATCCAGCGACAGATCGACTACGCGGCCGAGCGCGGCGTGCCGTGGGGAATGTCGGAGTCGGGGTATCACATTCGCGACATCGCGATGACGTATCAGTACTCGAACTTCGGCGTGCCGGGGCTCGGTCTCCGTCGCGGGCTCGGCGATGACGTGGTGGTCGCGCCGTATGCCACCGCGCTTGCGGCGATGTACGAGCCGCAGGAAGCGATCGGCAACCTCCGCGCGCTCGACCTGGCTGGTGCCGATGGACGGCACGGATTCTACGAATCGGTGGACTACACGCCGAAGCGGCTGCCGGCCGGCGAGTCGCTGGCGATCGTGCGCATGTACATGGCGCACCACCAGGGCATGACGATCGTCGCCATCGCGAACGCCCTGAACTACGGCGCCATGCGCACACGCTTTCACTCGGAGCCGATGATTCGGGCGAGTGAACTCCTGCTTCAGGAGCGGACACCGCGCGACGTCGCCGTCGCGAGGCCGCGCGTGGATACGGCCGCTGCCAGGGGAGACGTGCGCGAGCTGGTGGCGCCGGCCACCCGCCATTTCTCATCCCCGCATTCCCCGACGCCGCGCACGCAGCTGCTCTCGAATGGTCGTTACGCCGTCATGATCACGGCCGCGGGCTCGGGGTACAGCCGCTGCGGGGACATGGCGGTCACGCGGTGGCGTGAGGACGCGACCCGTGACGACACGGGTTCGTACGTCTTCCTCCGCGATATCGCGAGCGGCGAGCGCTGGTCCGCGGGATTCCAGCCGAGCGGACAAACGCCCGAGAGCTACGACGTGTCGTTCGCGGAGGACCGCGCCGAGTTCATCCGTCGCGACGGGACGATCACCACGCGCCTCGAGCTGATCGTATCGTCGGAGGACGACGCCGAGGTCCGGCGGGTCTCGATCACGAACGACGGCGACCGGACGCGCGAGATCGAGGTCACGTCGTACGCGGAGATCGTGCTCGCGCCGGGCGCGGCCGACGCGGCGCATCCCGCGTTTTCGAATCTGTCCATCGAAACCGAGAGCATCGCGAAACGCGACACCCTGCTCGCGACGCGCCGGCCGCGATCGGACACGGACGCCGAGATCTGGCTCGCCCATGTGCTCGCCGTGGAAGGCGAGGCGATCGGGGACCTGGAATGGGAGACCGACCGCGACCGGTTCGTCGGGCGGGGGCACAGCCTTCGCAATCCTCACGCGCTCATGAACCGCGGGCCGCTCTCGAGAACGGTGGGCGCCGTGCTCGATCCGATCGTCAGCCTGCGGCGCCGCGTGCGCGTCCGTCCCGGCAAGACCGTTCGCGTGGTATTCTCCACGGTGGTGGGATCGTCGCGCGGCGCGGTGCTCGATCTGGCGGAAAAATATCACGACGTGACGACGTTCGAGCGCGTCGCGACGCTTGCGTGGACGCAGGGGCAAGTCCAGCTGCACCATCTTGGCATCGCGCCGGACGAGGCCCACCTGTTCCAGATGCTGGGCGGGTCCATCGTGTACGTCGATCGCGCGTTGCGCGCCTCCGCCGATGTGCTCGCGCGACGCGTCGAGGGAGTATCGGCTCTCTGGGCGCAGGGGATTTCGGGCGACCTGCCCATCGTCCTCGTCGAGATCGACGACACCGACGACATCGGCATCGTGCGGCAGCTGCTCCGCGCGCACCAGTACTGGCGCATGAAACGGCTGCCCGTCGATCTCGTCATCCTCAACGACCGTGCGCCGTCATATGTGCAGGACCTGCAGACGCTGATCGAAACAATCGTGCGGACGAGTCAGTCGATGCCGCGTCCCGGGGTATTCGAGTTGCAGGGGCGGGTGTTCACGCTGCGGGCCGACCGCGTGACCGCCGCTCAGCGCGACGTGCTGCGCAGCGTGGCCCGCGTGGAGCTGTCGAACCGGCGCGGAACGCTGGCCGAGCAGGCCGCGCGGGCGTACCGGCCCGATGCGATCGCCGTGACGGTTCCGGCTTCGGCTCCAGCCCTTCGCCCGAGCGCGGCGGTCGCGAGCACCACGCCGGAAACGATCGCGCTGCAGGCGGACCTCGAGTTCTTCAACGGACTTGGCGGCTTCGACGCCGAGGCGCGGGAGTACGTCATCATTCTTCGCGACGGGAACTGGACCCCTGCGCCATGGATCAACGTGATCGCCAATCCGAACTTCGGCTGTCTCGTGTCCGAGGCGGGGGCCGGCTGCACGTGGTCGGTGAACAGCCAGGAGAACCTGCTCACCGTGTGGTCCAATGATCCGGTGCGCGATCCGCCGAGCGAGACGTTCTACATTCGCGATGAAGATTCCGGAGAAGTATGGAGTCCGACGCCGTTGCCCATTCGCGATGATGGTGGACGATACGTCGTGCGGCACGGTCACGGCTACTCGACCTGCGCTCACGAATCTCACGGCATCGCGCTCGACTTGCTGCAGTTCGTGCCCGCGGACGACCCGATCAAGATCTCCCGCCTCACGCTGACGAATCATTCTCCGCTCGCGAGGCGGCTGTCGGTGACGGGGTATCTCGAGTGGGTGCTGGGCACGTCCCGCTGCGGCTCTGCGCCGTTCGTGACGACCGAGATCGATGTGTCCACCGGCGCGATGTTCGCGCGAAACTCGTGGAGCCGCGACTTCGGCACCCGTGTGGCCTTCGCCGACCTGGGTGGCGCACAGACGGCGTGGACCGGCGACCGGGCGGAATTCCTTGGACGCAACGGCGCGTCCGACCGTCCCGCCGCGCTGCATCGACGCGAACCGCTGTCGGGGCGCACGGGGGCCGCCTTCGATCCCTGCAGCGCCCTCCAGACGACCCTCGAGATTCCCGCCGGCGGGCAAGCGACAGTCGTGTGGATGCTCGGACAGACCGAGACCAGCGAGCAGGCGAAAGAATTGATCCAGCGATACCGGTCAGTGGATATCGTCGCCAGCCTCAAGGCGGTGACTGACGGGTGGGCACGGGTCCTCGAGACGGTGCAGGTGAAGACGCCCGATCGCGCGCTCGATCTCATGCTGAACCAGTGGCTCCTCTACCAGACCCTCGCCTGCAGGCTCTGGGCGCGCACGGCGTTCTACCAGTCGAGCGGCGCGTACGGCTTCCGCGACCAGCTGCAGGACGTGATGGCGCTCGCCGTTTCGCGCCCAGACCTGACGCGCGCGCACATCATCAAGGCGGCCGCGCACCAGTTCGTCGAGGGCGATGTGCAGCATTGGTGGCACGAGCCCGCCAGCCGCGGAATCCGCACGCGATTCTCCGACGATCTTCTCTGGCTGCCGTACGTCGCGAGCAACTATCTCGACGTGACCGGTGACCAGGCGCTCCTCGACGAGAACATCCCGTTCATGGATGGAGCGCTGCTGGCGGCAGGGCAACTGACGTCGTACTTCGAGCCGCGCATCGCGAGCGAGCGGGGAACGCTCTTCGAGCATTGCGCGCGCGCCCTCGATCGCAGCCTCTCCGTCGGCGTGCACGGCCTGCCTTTGATGGGGACCGGCGACTGGAACGACGGGATGAATCGCGTCGGAGACCAGGGCAAGGGAGAGAGCGTATGGCTCGCCTGGTTCCTGCAGGGAGTCCTCACGGCGTGGGCGCCGGTGGCGGCCGCGCGCGGCGAGACTAAGCGCGCCAAGGTCTGGGCGGAACATGCCACAAAGCTCTCGGCGGCGATCGAGCGTGATGCGTGGGACGGGAACTGGTATCTTCGCGCCTACTTCGACGACGGCTCCCCGCTCGGACACGCGGGAAGCGATGCCTGCGAAATCGACTCGATCGTGCAGTCGTGGGCCGTCATGACGGGCGCGGGCGATCCTGGTCGCGCACGTCGCGCGATGGAGTCGTTGGACGAGCACTTGGTGCGGCGGGACGACCGCATGATTCTCCTGCTCACGCCACCGTTCGACCACACCAAGCTCGAGCCCGGCTACATCAAGGGCTATGTGCCCGGCGTGCGCGAAAACGGCGCGCAGTACACGCACGCTGCGGTCTGGGCGGCGATCGCGTTCGCCGAACTCGGTGAAGGGGACAAGACCGCCGAGTTGTTGGGCATGCTCAACCCGATCACCCACGCGACGACTCCGCAAGGCGTCGAGCGCTACCGCGTCGAACCGTATGTTGTCGCGGCCGATGTCTACTCCGCGACGGCGCATGTCGGCCGCGGTGGGTGGACGTGGTACAGCGGGTCTGCCGGTTGGCTCCATCGCGCCGGAATCGAATGGCTCCTCGGTGTGCGGCAGCGGGGATCGCGACTGATGATCGACCCGTGCATTCCGGCGGCGTGGCCCGGCTTCACGGTGACATTCCGCCACCGCTCTGCGCGATACGAGATTGCCGTCGAGAATCCGGGAGGCGTGTGCCGAGGAGTGGCAGCGCTCGAGCTCGACGGTGTGGCACTGGCCGATCGCTCGGGCGTTCCGCTCGCGGACGACAGCCAGGTCCATCACGTTCGCGTGGTGCTCGGAGTCGCATGAACGTCAGTCCGCTCGCCGGCCACGCCGCCCCCGCGGCGATGCTGCTCGACGTCTCCAAACTCGTGACGGCGTACTACGCCGAGATTCCCGATCCTGGCGTGCCCGCGGAGCGAGTCGCGTTCGGCACGTCGGGACATCGCGGCTCGGCGTTCGAGCGAACGTTCAACGAATGGCACGTGGTGGCGATCAGCGAGGCCATTTGCCGCTATCGCAGGCACTGCGGAATCGAGGGCCCGCTCTTTCTGGGCCTCGACACGCACGCACTGTCGGTGCCGGCCGGTGCGACCGCGCTCGAGGTGCTGGCGGCGAATGGAATCGAGGTGATGCTCGCCGAGCGCGACGAGTATACGCCGACGCCCGCGGTATCGCATGCCATCGTGTGCTACAACAAAGGGCGCACGTCGGGATTCGCCGACGGCATCGTGATCACGCCGTCGCACAATCCGCCGGACAACGGCGGGTTCAAGTACAACCCGCCCAATGGGGGGCCAGCGGATACCGACGTCACGCGCTGGATAGAAGCCCGGGCCAACGAGCTGCTGGAAAGCGGCCTGGATGGTGTGAAGCGCCTGCCATATGAAAGCGCGCTGCGCGCGGCGACGACACACCGGCACGACTATCTCGGCGCGTACGTGACCGACCTGGCGAACGTCGTGGACATGGAGGCGATTCACGGTGCGGGCCTGCACCTGGGCGTGGATCCGCTCGGCGGCGCGGGCGTCCACTATTGGCCGGCGATCGCGGATCGTTACCGCCTGGACCTCACGGTTGTGAGCGACGTCGTGGATCAGACGTTCCGTTTCATGCCGCTCGACTGGGATGGCCGGATCCGCACGGATCCCTCATCCTCATGGGCGATGCAGCGGTTGGTCGATCTCAAGGACCGGTTCGACATTGCCTTCGCGTGCGATGCCGATCACGATCGGCACGGAATCGTCACGCGGAGCGCGGGACTGCTGCCGCCGAATCACTATCTGTCGGTCGCGATCCAGCACCTGTTCCAGCATCGGCCAGCGTGGCGCGCCGGGACGGGCGTGGGAAAGACGGTGGTGAGCAGCGGCATGATCGACCGGGTAAGCGCGAAGCTCGGCCGCCGGCTTCACGAGGTACCCGTCGGTTTCAAGTGGTTCGTGGGTGGCCTCGCCGACGGTTCGCTCGGCTTCTGCGGCGAAGAGAGCGCGGGCGCCACGTTCCTGCGCCGCGACGGGTCGGTGTGGACGACGGACAAGGACGGCATCGTCGCCGCGCTGCTCGCGGCGGAGATCACGGCGCGCGCAGCACGCGACCCCGGCGAGCTCTATGGAGAACTCACGCGCGAATTCGGCGAGCCGGCCTATGACCGTGTGGAGGCGCCGGCCACGGCGGAGCAGAAGCGTCGCCTCGCAGGGCTGGCGGCGGGCGATGTGCGCTGTGAGACACTCGCGGGTGAACGCGTCCTGGGCATCATCAGTGAGGCGCCGGGCAACGGTGCACCGATCGGCGGCGTCAAGATTTCAAGTGCGACCGGATGGTTCGCCGCTCGGCCGTCCGGCACCGAAGAGATCTACAAGATCTACGCGGAAAGCTTTCGAGGGCGGGCGGCGCTGGACCGCATCCTGGTGGAGGCGCAGGCGATCGTCGATGCGGCGCTCTGAGCATCGGGAGAGGGCGGTAGGGGTTTCGCTGACAAGACGGCACTCCGACACCTGACGGCGCTGACGCGCGAGGCGTTGCAAGTTGCGTCATGGCGACCCCCTTCGTGTGACGCGAACCAGAGCTGTCGTCCTGCCCGCCGCCGTCCTGCTCCTGATAGTGGCGGGCGGAGTCTGCTATTTCGCGCTCGGCGCCGACGCCGCGCGACTCGTTTGGAGCGTCGCGCTCGTGCTCACCGGCGCGCCGGTCGTCTGGAAGACGATCGCCTCCGCCCGGCGAGGACACTTCGCGACGGATATAGTGGCGTCGCTCGCTATCGTCGGCGCCGTGCTCCTGATGCAGCCGCTGGCGGGACTCGTCATCGTGCTCATGCAGAGCGGCGGCGAGGCCCTCGAGCACTGGGCTGAGGGCAGAGCCTCCGCCGCCGTACGCGCACTCGAGGAGGCGGCGCCGCGGATCGCGCATCGCGTCGCGGGCGAGCGTGTCGAAGACGTGCCGGTCGGCGTCGTCGTCGTCGGCGACCTGCTGCTCGTGAGGCCGGGCGACCTGATTCCCTGCGATGGTGAAGTGGTCGAGGGCCGGTCAGACCTCAACGTCGCGGCGCTCACCGGTGAGGTGGCGCCCGTGGAGGCGTCTCCGGGCGCGCATGTCATGAGCGGCACGCTCAACGGCACGGGAGTGCTCCGGCTGCGGGCGACCGCACTCGCGTCCGAGAGCCAGTACGCGCGAATCGTCGAGCTCGTGCGCACGGCACAGTCCAGCAAGGCGCCACTGCAGCGCCTCGCCGATCGGTATGCCGTGTGGTTCACACCCGCGACCGCCGTGGCCTGCGGCGTCGCCTGGTTCGCGACGCACGATTCGCTGCGTGTGCTCGCGATCCTCGTGGTCGCCACGCCGTGCCCGCTCATTCTCGCGGCGCCCGTCGCGATCATCGGCGGCATCAATCGCGCGGCGCGCCGTCAGATCATCATGCGACACGGCGCCGCACTCGAGCGGCTCGCGGCGGTCACGGTCGCCGTTTTCGACAAGACCGGCACGGTGACCGTCGGACAGCCGCGCGTGCGCCGGCTGCATCCCGCCGCTGGATTCGAGGCGAACGCGGTGCTGCGTTACGCGGCGGCGGTGGAGCAGGGATCGAGCCATCTGCTGGCCCGCGTCATCGTCGAGTCGGCAGAGGCGCTCGGGGGCGGAACCGTTCCGCAGGCATCCGCGCACGTCGAGTCGCCGGGGCAGGGTGCGGTCGGCACGGTCGAGGGACACGAGGTGCACGTCGGCTCTCGCAGCTTCGTATTGCCCCACGGGCAGGTCGATTCGGCGCAGCTCGCGCGCCTCGAGGGATCGGATGTCGGATTGCGCGCGTACGTCGCGATCGACGGCCGGCTCGCCGGCATCATCGAGTACGCCGACGAGCTGCGCCCGGAACTCGCGGGAGTTCTCTCGGACATGAGGAGCTGGGGCATTTCGCGTGTGCTGCTCTTGTCCGGCGACCACGCGCCGAACGTGCGGGCCGTTGCGGCCAGCGTGGGGATCACGGAGGTGGAGGGTGACTTGCTCCCCGCCCAGAAGGCGGCGGTCGTGTCGCGGCTTCGTGCGAACGGCGACGTCGTGATGATGGTGGGCGACGGGACGAACGACGCGCCGGCGCTCAGCAGCGCGGACGTCGGCATTGCGCTCGCAGGTCACGGCGGCGGGATCACCGCGGAGGCGGCGGACGTGATCATCCTGGTCGATTCGCTCGATCGCGTCACCGACGCGCTGGCGATCGGCCGGCGGACGATGCACATTGCCCGGCAGAGCATCATCGCCGGCCTCGGCCTCAGCGGAATCGCGATGGTCGCGGCCGGCCTCGGGTACATCCCGCCGGCGGTCGGCGCCCTGCTGCAAGAGGCGATCGACGTGGCGGTGATCCTGAACGCGGTGCGCGCGAGCCGCGCATGAGCCGCGCATGAGCCGCGCATGAGCCGCGAGTGAGGAGCGTGTGAAGAGGCGAACGCCTGTGTCATCCACGGCACGCACGACGCGGCGACGGATGCCGAACGCCGAGATCGCCCGGCTGCTGCGTGAGGTCGCGGAACTGCTCGAACTCGAGAGCGCAAACACGTTTCGCGTGCGAGCGTACTCGAACGCGGCGCGGGTGATCGAGGAGCTGCCGGAAGCGGCCGCGACACTCTCGCCGGAGCGCCTTCACGAGCTGCCGGGCATCGGCGACGACCTTGCGGGGAAGATCGCGGAGATCGCGGCGACCGGCTCGCTCAAGTTGCTGCGCGACCTGCATCGAGAGGTTCCGCACGCGGCCGTGGAACTCCTGCGCGTTCCGGGCATCGGCCCGAAGCGCGCGCGCACACTCGTCGATACTCTGGGAATCCGGTCCATGGCCGGGCTCGCGCGCGCCGCGAAGTCAGGCAAGCTGAAAGCCCTCCCAGGATTCGGTGCGGCGATCGAGAAGAAAATCATCAGCGAATTGGCCGTGCACTCCGGTGAGGAGAAGCGCATCCTTCGCGCGACGGCCGCGCAGTACGGCGAGGCCCTGCTCGAGTACATGCGCGCCCTGCCCGGCGTCCGGCGCGCCGAACTCGCGGGAAGTTTTCGGCGCGGACGCGAGACCGTGGGCGACCTCGACTTGCTGGTGGAGTCGAGCCTCGGCGTCGAAGTGTCCGAGCGATTCGTGAAGTATCCCGAGGTGCGCGCCGTGCTCGCCAAGGGGCCCACGCGCGCGTCGGTGCGGCTCGCATCCGGGCTTCAGGTCGACCTTCGCGTGCTCCCGGCGGAATCCTACGGCGCCGGCCTCTACTATTTCACCGGTTCCAAGGCGCACAACATCGCTGTTCGAAAGATGGGGCAGCAGCGCGGATTGAAGATCAACGAGTACGGCGTCTTCAAGGGCAAACGATCCATCGGCGGACGCCGCGAACAGGATGTGTTCGATGCGGTCGGGCTGCCGTGGATTCCGCCGGAGCTACGCGAGGATCGCGGGGAAATCGAAGCCGCGGGGCGGGGGAAGCTGCCGAAGCTCGTGGAGTACGGCGACATGCGGGGCGACCTGCAGATGCACTCGACCGACAGCGACGGGCGCGACTCGCTCGACGCGATGGCCGAAGCGGCGCAGGAGCTCGGATACGAGTACATCGCGATCACCGACCACACGCCCATGCTGCGCATAGTCAACGGTCTCGATCGCGCACGGTTTCTTCTCCAGCGCAAGCGCGTCGACCGGCTGAACGCGCGGCTGCGCAAGCTCACCGTGCTGGCCGGGGCGGAGGTCGACATCCGCGCGGATGGATCGCTCGACCTCGACGACGAGACGCTCGAGTCGCTCGATATCGTGCTCGTGTCACTGCACTCCAAGTTCGACCTGCCGAAGGCCGGGCAGACCGAGCGAATCCTCCGCGCGATCCGGCATCCCGCGGTGGACATCGTCGCGCACCCCACCGGCCGGTTGATCGGCCAGCGGCGCGGAGCCGGCTTCGATCTCGAGCGTGTCGCCGGCGCGGCCGCGGATCACGGCGTCATGCTGGAGGTGAACGCACAGCCCACCCGGCTCGACCTCGACGACATCTCGTGCCGTGCCGCGATCGCGCTGGGCGTGACCATCGCGATCAGCACCGACGCCCACTCACGCGACGAACTGCGGAACATGCGATGGGGCGTCGACCAGGCGCGGCGCGGCTGGGCGGCCAAGGGTGACGTCGCGAATACCCGGCCGCTGAAGGCGCTCCTGAAGCTCCTCCACAAGGGGCGCCGCTAGAACCCGAACGTCGCCGTTCTCCCGCAGCTCTCAGCCCGTGGCTCTCGGTTCCGCCCCGCGGGCACGATCCAGCATGACCTTCCGCTCCGCGACCGCGATGTTGTGCCGCGTGCGGTCGATGGCGTCGACGTTCACCGAGATGGAGTCGATGCCCCACTCGACGAGGCGCTCCGCGTATTCGGGATGCACCGACGGCGCCTGCCCGCAGATCGAGCTGGTGAGCCCGAGCTTCCGGCACTCGGTGATGATCGACTTGATCGCGTGCAGCACCGCGGCATCGCGCTCGTCGTACGCCGGACCGAACAGCTCGCTGTCGCGATCGACGCCGAGCATGAGCTGCGTGAGGTCGTTTGAGCCGATCGAGACGCCGGTGATCCCCAGGGCCGCGTATCGCGGCAGCCAGTATACGACCGAGGGCACCTCCGCCATGATCCAGCGCTGGAGCCGGGTGTCGGCGCCGAGGGCGCTCGCGTCGACGAGCCGCAAGCACGCCGTCAGCTCGTGCGCCGTGCGCACGAACGGAATCATGAGGTGGAGGTTCTCGTGGTCGCGGCGCACCTCGGCGATCGCGCGCAGTTCGAGCGCGAACAGGTCGGGTTCGCGCGTGTACCGGAAGCAGCCGCGATAGCCGATCATCGGGTTCGACTCGGTCGGCTCGTACGCATCGCCGCCCGTGAGGTTCCGAAACTCGTTCGACCGGAAGTCCATCGCGCGGTAGATGACCGGTCGCGGAGAAAAGGCGCGCGCGAACACGCGAAGGCGATCGGTCATGCGGCTCACGAACTCATCGGCGCTTCGCTTCGCGAGAAACGCGCGCGGGTGCATGTTCTCGAGTGCCTCGACCATCATGAACTCGGCGCGCAGCAGTCCCACGCCGTCCACGTCGAGCTTGGCGACCTCATCGGCGCGATCGGGCTCGGCGAGGTTGACGTACAGGCGCGTCGCCGTGACGGGCGCAGCGGCCGGGCCGCCGGATGTCGCCGGCACAGCCGCTGCCGTGAGCTTCGCGGCCTCCGGAAGTCCTGCGACCACCGTACCCGCGCCGCCGTCGACCGTCACGACCGTTCCCGTCGCGAGAAGGCGCGTCGCGTCGTGCGTGCCGACGATGCAGGGAAGTCCGAGCTCGCGCGCGACGATCGCCGCGTGCGACGTCATCCCGCCCGCATCCGTCACGATCGCCGACGAGCGGCGCATGATCGGCACCCAATCGGGCGACGTCATGCGGGTCACGAGCACTTCACCCTTCTGCAGCGTCGCGGCCTCGCTCAGTGCCGTGAGCACGCGTGCCGTTCCGGAGCCGATGCCGGGGCTCGCACCGAGCCCGCGAACGATCACCGTGCCGGAGGCGGATTCTTTCCGCGCCGCTGACGGCCCGCCCTCCCGAGCGAGCGTGGTGATCGGGCGCGTTTGCGTGAGGAACGCCTGGCCGTCCGCGTCGATGGCGAACTCGAGGTCCTGCGGCGCGCCGTAGTGCGCTTCGGATTGGCGCGCGAGCGAGCCAAGGGTCTGCAACTCGCCGTCCGTGAGCACGGCAGCGCCCGAACGCTCGTCACCCTGCAGGTCGATTCGCTTCACTCCGCCGGTCGCGGGCGCCGGCTCGAGCATGAACTCCTTCTTTGCGATCGCTCGCGAGAGCACGCGGAGCGACTCCTTGTCGAGCACGTATCGATCGGGCGTGATCTCGCCGCCGACGACGACCTCGCCGAGACCCCATGCCGCCTCGATGACGATCCGGCCGACGTCCTGCGCGGCGGGATCGGCGGTGAAGATCACGCCGGACTTTCGTGACTCGACCATGCGCTGCACCACGACCGCGAGACCCATCTCGCTCGGGAATCCCTGCTTCACCCGGTAGTAGATGGCCCTGGCGTAGTACGCCGAGGCCCAACACGCGCGCACCATCTCGATGACGGCGGCTTCGCCCTTCACCTCGACGAAGCTCTCGTGCATCCCGGCGAACGAAAATTGCGCGGTGTCCTCAGCCGTCGCGGACGATCGGACGGCGACCGCCGGAGCGGAGTTGCCGGCGGACAGGCCGCGATACGCCGTGGCGATCGCGTCGCGCACCTCCTGAGGGATCTCGCTCTGGAGCACGAGATCGCGCGCCTTCTTCGCCGTCGCGGCGAGCAGGTCCGAGTTCTCGATGTCGAGGTCGCGAAGGAGCGCGGTCATCGCAGCGCGCAGTCCGGACGCGACGGCGAATCGCTCGTACGCATCGACGAGCACGACGAAGCCGGCGGGCACCGGCAAACCAGCCGCCGTCAGTTCTCCGAGGTTGGCTCCCTTGCCGCCGGCGGTCGCGACGTCGCGCCGGGTCAGGTCGGCGAACGCGCGGATGAACGGCGTCGCCTTCGCGGTGGGCATGTCAGGAATACGTCGGTATCGAGAGGTGCTGGTTGAACCAATCCCTCGCGAACCACGAGACTTGCTCCAGTGTACCGGCCTCCGCAAAGAGATGAGTGGCGCGCGGCACGACTTCCATACGCTTGATGCACTTCAGCTGGGCGAGCGCGTTCATGTTGAGTTGCAGCACCTGCGGATCCTGGGCGCCGACGATCAGGAGCGTCGGCGCGCGCACGGAGGCGAGCGCGGACTCCGCGAGGTCGGGGCGTCCGCCGCGCGACACGATCGCACGAACGAGCTTCGGACGCTTTGCCGCGGCGATGAGCGCCGCCGCCGATCCAGTGCTCGCGCCGAAGAGGCCGATGCGAAACACGCCCTCGCCGAGCCCCTCCGCGACGAGGTCGATGACCGTCACCAAGCGGTCGGCGAGCAGCTTCACGTCGAAGCGAAGCTGACCGGTCCGCTTGTCCTCTTCCTCTTCCATCGGCGTCAGCAGGTCGAAGAGCAGGGTGGCGAGCCCTCCGTCTTGCAGCTCGCGCGCGACCTTCCGGTTTCGCGGACTCAGGCGGCTGCTTCCGCTGCCGTGGGCGAACAGTACGATGCCCGTGGCCCGGTCCGGCACCGAAAGGTCACCATCGATTGCGCCTCCGGCCACTGGAAGCCAGACGTGACGCGATCGAACAACGGGCTCCGTTACATGTGCCATGGCACGCCTCATAGTGCAGATGGGAATGTTTCAGGTGTCTCGCCGCGGACCCATGCGGCGGTGCGCTCGAGCGGCTCGACCGCGCGTGTCATGTCGTAATGCAGGAGCGCGTCGAACTGGCGATGGAGTGTTGCGTGGTAGTAATGGCTTTGTCGCTCGGTCTCGGGCCGGTAGATCACCCCGATCGCCCGTTGCAGCTTGGGACGCTGCAACGTCGCGTCGTCGCCGCCCGCGAGGTCCAGCATGAAGTTTGGTCCGCCCATCTCGTGAAAGAGCGATTCGTAGCTGCCGGGGAGCGCCGGTCGAACGACTTTTCGCTCGGCCGCGGCGCCCCACTCCGAAGCGGCGGTGACCGTCCCGCCGTACGTGCTGAAGCCCACCAACACGGCGTTCCGTCCGTGGCGCTCGCGCATGAGCTGCCCGACGTTGAGTTCGCCCGATCTCGACATCTCGGTCGCCCTGGCGTCGCCCAGGTGCGAGTTGTGCGCCCACACGACGATCTTCGGCCGCCGCTCGTCGCGCGAGAGGTGCCTGTCCAGCGCCTCGAGCGTTTCGGCCATATGACGGTCGCGCAGGTTCCACGACGACGCCCGGCTCCCGAACATCGCGCGGTAGTACTCCTCGGCGTTGGCGACCAGCCGCGCGTTCTGCTCCGCGTAGAACAGGGCGTCCGGCGCAATGCCGTGATCGCGCTGTGCATACACGGCAGCCGAACGGCGCAAGTCGACGAGCTGCGCCACCACCTCGGCCTCGCACGATCGCGCATACCCGCCGGCCGCGGCGTGGCCGTAGCGCTGCGGATCGTCGCCGAACTGGTCGAAGCACGCATAGCGATTGCGCGCACGGCGGGCGCCCGAAGCATCGACCGAGTCGAGGTAGAGCAGCACGGCCTCCATCGAAGCATGGAGACTGTACAGGTCCATTCCGTAGAAGCCGACTCGCGGCGCAGGGCGCGCGAGCGAGTCGTTGTGGGCGCGCAGCCAGCCGATGAAGTCGAGGACGTCCGCGTTGCGCCACATCCATTGCGGGAACCGCAGGAAGCCCGCGAGCGCCTCCACGGCGTCCGCGTCATCGCTGGTCCCGCGAACGTATCGGTTGACGCGATAGGCGTCGGGCCAGTCCGCCTCGACGGCCACGGCGCCGAATCCCTTCTCCGTGATGAGGCGCTTGGTGATCTCCGCCCGGATTCGATAGAACTCGTGGGTCCCGTGCGAGGCCTCGCCGATGAGCACGAAACGCGCGTCGCCCACGCGGGCGATGAGCGGATCGAAGTCGCTGACGGCACCCGTCAGCGGATGGACGAGACCTCCCATCGTCTCGGCCGCCGTGCCTGCGGCGAATGCAGGCAATGGCGCAGCTCGCGTGCTCACGACGGGAGCGCCTGCGCGAGCGGGCGCTGGAGCGACGCGGCGAGCAGCTGTTGCACTTCGCGATCCGAGGTCTGCGCGAAGTCCTCGTACCAGAGTCCCACGCCATGGAACGGCTCCGGCTCGAGCACGCTGACGCAGTCATCCGCAGTCTGTCTCAGCAGGCGCATCGCGTCGCGAGAGGCGACAGGTACTGCCACGACGATGCGAACCGGATGCATCGCGCGAATCGCGGCGACGGCCGCCGACATCGTGGCTCCGGTCGCGAGACCGTCATCGACGAGGATCACCGTGCGCCCCGTCACGTCCAAGGGCGGAGCGTCGCCGCGATACGTCTGCTCGCGGCGGGCGAGCTCCGTGAGTTCCAGTTCCGTCACGCGATCGATCGAGGCTTGCGAAATCCCGAAATGCTGGATGAGGTCGCGATTGAACACCGTGATCCCGCCGCTCGCGACCGCACCCATGGCCAGCTCGTCATGACCCGGAACGCCGAGCTTGCGAACGACGAGCACGTCCAAAGGCGCATCGAGCGCGCTGGCCACTTCGCTCGCCACCGGCACACCGCCGCGAGGCAGGCCCAGCACCAGCACGTCAGGCCTACGCGCATATCCGCTCAGGGCCCGTGCGAGATGCTGTCCGGCCTCGCGGCGGTCGCGAAAGCGCGTGGTCAACATGGCTTGCTCGGCGGGAACCGTCAGACGCCGACGGCGATGAGTTTCACGGCAACGCCGATCTCGGTCTCCCGGATATTCGGCTGAAACTTCAGTTCGTCCTGAATGTCCTTCCTGAGTTGGGAATCGGTTTTCATGGCGGAATCCTTGCAGCAAGTCACTGCGGAATGGGAATCGTCCGACGACGACGCCACGCCCATTACGATGCGATCATGTCTGTCATCCGTCTGTCGGGCGGACGGCCCGCGCGCTGTCGGGGTCTGCCGCACCAGCTCTCAGGGGATTCCCGACCATGGTGCGGCCCTCGGGAGAAGCGCTGAACCTCAGTCCGCGCGCCCCTCCGAACGCCTTGGCATGCCGGAGGGGCGTAGGTCCTACCGCTGGCCAGCGCGGTCGATCATCGCCTGCCACAGATCGCGGTTCGCCTGCCAGCGCTCCTTCTCCACCGGCGAAGCGATCTCCGCGACATTGGCCTTCATCTTCGCGAATGACGCGCTCGCCGCTGCCATATCGGCCCTGCCGAACGCGCCTTCACGCGCGACGAAGAGCTGCCACAGGTCGACGTTGGCTTGCCAGCGTTCCTTCTCGGAGCCCCCCCTGATCTTCTCGATGTTCGCCTTGATCTTGTCGAGCGCCGCCGAGATCTTGCCAAGATCGATCTTCTGGAGCTTTCCGGTCTGGGCGACCGCCACTTCCCACGCATCCTTGTTCGGCTCCCAGCGTTCCTTCTCCGACGGCGCGGTGATCTTCGCGACGTTTGCCTTCATGACACTGAACGTCGTCTTCACGTCCGGCTTCGCCTGGCCCGCCGTGCCCTGCGCGAGCGCTGGCACGGCGAACAACACCCCCAGCAATAGTTTGCAGAATCTCATGTGTCCTCCTATAGTGATCTTCGGAAAGTGCATGTGCCCTGCGACCCGGCGTATCGGGGGACGCCTGAATTCCCGTAGGGCATCGGCTGTCCAGAGCGACTTGCATGCGACCAAGGCGTCAAGAGTTCCCCTACGCCGTCGGGCGCGTTCCCTGACAGCGATCCCGCGCGCTCCGTCGAGCTTGCAACACGTCCGCACCGAAGGAACATGAAATATTTCGACGAACGCGCGAATCCTCCCGCGAGCGGCCCTCTCGATCGGTTCATCAGGCGGTTCGGCGCACTCAGCCACCTGTTGGCGACCATGGCGCTTTACGCGGTGGCGGCGTGCGCGCTCGGACTGGCGCTCGTCCCGTCGCTGCTCATCGTCGAGCGACTCGGGGTGCCGCTCCTGATGGGCGAAGGATGGTGGCGAGTGCCGGCATTCGCGGTGCTGGTCGCCGGCGCGTTGTTCCTCTGGGGATTCGCGCTGCTCGTCGTCGTGCCGGTGTTCAACTTCGTCCTCCCCACGCGCATCCGGGCGTTCCGCGGCGGCTACTTCACGATCGCGGCCCTGCCGTGGTACCTGCACAACGGGCTGTTCTATCTCGTGCGCTTCACGTTCCTGCCGTTTGTGACCCTCACTCCCGCCGGAGTGCTCTTTCTGCGCGCGATGGGGATGCGCATGGGCCGGCGGCCACGCATCTCGACGGAGAACTTCAGCGACGTCTCCATGATTTCACTCGGCGACGACGTGACGATCGGCGGCAGTGCGCAGATTTTCTGCCACTACGGGGGTGCGGGCAATCTCGTCCTGGCGCCGGTGATCATCGGGAGCCGGGCCACGATCGGCGAGAAAGCCACGCTGATGGGCGACGTCGAAGTCGGCGAGGGCGCCACGATCCTCGCGAACTCCGTGCTGTTGCCGGGCACGCGCGTTCCCGCCGGCGAGCGGTGGGGCGGTGTGCCGGCCCGTCCCATCTCGCACGACGAATGGGACGCCTACAAGACGCTCCTGCGCGGGTCGCCCGCGCCGGTTCAGACGGTACCGAAGTCCCCCTCCCGGTTGAACACATAAGTCTTCCGGTCCAGCAGGTGCTCGGCCACGGCGTGGGCGATGTCGATCGCGCTGACGACGCCCACGATCCTCCGGTCCTCCGTGACGAACACGCGATGGACGCCCGACTTCTTCATCAGGCGCGCGGCCTCTTCGACCGGGGCGTCGGGCGGAACCGCCAGCAGCTTGCGCGTCATGATCTCCTCCACCTCGTGCTCCTCGAGGAGATCCCACTCCGGTGACGCGAGCGCCGACATGCGATCGGAGACGTCGGCTCCGGCGTCGTCCCACTGCTCGGTGAAGAACTCGGCGGTGGGTTCGTCCTCCGGATCGATGTCGTCCGATTCGGGCGTCTCCTCCTCGAGGTCGGTCCATTCGACCCTGTCACGCTCCGTGGGCACGCTGGGATTCGACGCTTCGAAGCTGAGCACGTCCGACGTCGAGACGACACCCACCACGTCCACTCCGTCGATGACCGGCGCGCCGCTGACGTGACGTTTCGCGAACAACTCGATCGCATCACGCAGCGTCGTGTGCGGCGTGACGGTGACGACGTCGGTCGTCATGATATCGCGGACCTTGAGCATGGAGCACCTCGAACGATGAAGGGAGCGCACGTCTCCAGCGCACGACTCCAACGTGCAGTCAAGGACGACGCGCGTCTGTCGGGCAACAGCCTGACATCACAGCGGCCAAACCCTGACTGACCTTTGCCTTCGCGTTCCGTAGCGTGTCGATAGTGCAGTGCGTGACGATCACCCGCTGCCCTGCGGAGAGCGCCACGAGACAACAGGGCTGGAGGCGATACCATGTTCCGCAAACTCGTTGTGCCACTCGATACCTCCCCGCTGTCCGAGCAGGCCGCATGGAAGGCCGCGGCCATTGCTCGATCGACGCACGCCGCGCTTCATCTGGTCCACGTGTACGAACCACGGTTGCCGGCGTTTGAAGGCGGCTCGGCAGTCGACGAACAGATCATCGCGCTGGAGCGCGCGCAGTTCGAACGCCATCTGCGCCGAGTGGCCGATGACATCGAGAAGCGCGCCGGCTGCAAGTGCCAGCTGGCGATGCTCGCCGGCCCTCCGGCCGAGGCGATCGCGAAGTACGCG
The DNA here is from genome assembly GCA_017881585.1 of Gemmatimonadaceae bacterium. Classification (GTDB taxonomy): domain Bacteria; phylum Gemmatimonadota; class Gemmatimonadetes; order Gemmatimonadales; family Gemmatimonadaceae; genus Fen-1231. Next base: position 22,704 of record JADGQS010000027.1, read on the forward strand.
CGTGAGCAGGGCGCGGACCTCATCGTGATGTCGACCCACGGCCGTACGGGCTTGAGTCGCGCCTGGTTCGGCAGCGTCGCAGACACCCTTGCGCACGAGTCGTCGCTGCCGGTGCTGATGGTGCGCCCCGTCGAAAAGGAGGCGACCAGGCCGCGCACGGAGCCTGAGGCCGCGTTCGGGCGCATCCTGATCGCGCTCGACGGCTCCGACACGGCGGAGAGCATTCTCTCATGCGTTCGCTCGATGCGGACGTCGGAGCACGCCGTGCATATGCTCGTCAGGATCGTGGATCCGGTCACACTGCCCATCATCGACTACCCCGACGCGGGCATCGTGACGGCAATGGCTCCGGACATCCCGGCCACGGAACAGGTCGCGCAGCAGGCTCAAAAGTACCTGACCGGCATCGCGCATCGGCTCGACCGCGAAGGCGCGGCGAGGGTCGAGACCAAGGTGCTGATCGCGCCAAGCGCGGGACCCGCGATCGTCGACCTGGCGCAGAGTTTCCGCGCCGATCTGGTCGCAATGACGAGTCACGGTCGTGGCGCGTCCCGGCTCCTGGTCGGGAGCGTCGCCGACAAGATTCTCCGTGGAACCAACTGCTCGATCCTGCTCAGGCGCACGCCGGTCGCGAAGGCGGCCGCGCCGCGGCGCGCAGCACACAAGAAGCACGTACTCGCGTCGAAGCGCGATTCATGAGAGGTGCGAACATGCTGCTCTCCTACGAACAACTCCTCGGGCTGACGCGAGACCTTCGCACGACGCCTGTCCTCAGCGTTTACATCGATGGCGCCGCGCCTGACCCGGCGCGGCGGGCCGCGTGGCGGCAAGCGTTGCGCAACGCGCTGGACGACGCGCGCGGCACGGCGGAGTCGCAGCCGAAGGCGAGCCGGGAAGCCTTCGAGCGCTGCACGCAGTTCCTGACTACGGCGCTCGATGAGATTCCGTCGGCCATTGGCGCACCGGGGTGGGTGGGTTTCATCACGGCCGACGGCGTGCGTCTCCGCGGACCGGTTGCAACATCGATGCCCACGCTCGCCAAATGGCAGGTCGGCGCGTGGGTTGCTCCATACGTTCGCGCGCTCAAGCAAACGCATCCGGTCGTCGTCGTGATGGTCGATAGCCGCTCAGCCGTGCTGTACCGCTATCACGGTGGCGAGCTGAAGAGGCTCGAGAGGATGCACTCGCATCGTCACGGCGGGCATGCGGATCACATGGGTGACGCGCCGCGTGAACATTTCCATAGCGGAACCCGCGGAGAGACGGCGACGGACGCCGCCGAGCACCAGCGGCTCTCGGCGCGCGATCACATGCTGCGCGAGGTCACTCATGACTTGCAGGAATTGCTGAAGGTGGACGGCGCGGTGGTGATCGGCGGCACGCCGGATTCCGCTCGCGCGCTCCACCGCGCGATCCCGGCTGCGCTCGCGTCGCGTGTGCTCGTGAGCGTCGATCTTCCGCTGGGTTCCAGCGAGGCGGAGATCGCCACCGCTGCGGAGCGCGATGCGAGAATCCTTCGCAACGCGCGCGATTCGGCGACGGTCGAGCAGGTGCTGAATCTTGCCGCGTCGCATGGCCGGGGCGTGGCCGGTGCGAAACAGGCGCTCGCCGTGATGTCGACCGGAGAAGGACAGCAGCTGCTCATCACTCCGCGGTTTCTCTCCGAGCATCCCGGCGAGGCGGAAGCTGCCGTGGAATTCGCGCTCGACCACGACGCTGATATAGAGGTGCTGTCGGGCGAGGCCGCCGACGTGCTCGATGCCAAGGCAAGCGGCATTGCAGCCTTGCTCCGTTTCGTCCGGACGGCAGGCCTTGAGAGCAACCCCGTGCTCGCCGGCCGGTGACGGTTCGACGCCGCCGACGCAGGCGGCGGCCGGTGGGTGAGCGGAAGGCCGGAGCGAGATGCTCCGGCCTTCTATATTGTGGGATCCCGGAATGCACACCAACGGACGGAGGTTTCCGACGATGACGAAGACCGCAGTCGTACTCGTGGCACTTGCCGTCGCGATCGCAAGCTCGCCCGTGAGGGCACAGTCGAGCACCGCGAACTGGGCACCGGTGGAGGAGGCGCTCGGGCGGAAGGGCGTCATGCAGCCCGGGGACGTCATCAAGTTCAGCTTCCCGCGAAGCGATCTTGCGGTGACCGTCGGCGGGGTCACTTTGAAGCCGGCGCTCGCACTCGGCGGATGGCTCGCGTTCAAGGAGACGGCGAAGGGCCAAGCCATGGCGATGGGCGACCTCGTGCTCACGGACGACGAGGTCGGCGCGGTCATGCGCGCGCTTCAGTCCGGGGGCGTCGAACAGACCGCCCTGCACAATCACCTGCTGAACGAGTCGCCGCACGTCATGTACATGCATGTCTCGGCGCATGGCGATGCAACGAAGATCGCGCGAACCCTTCACGACGCGCTCGCCCTCACCAGGACTCCGCTCGGACCGGCCGCGGCGCCGAGCGCTCCCTCGGCCGCCGATCTCGACACGGCAGGCATCGCGAATGCACTCGGCGTGCGCGGCAAGCTGAACGGCGTTGTCTACCAGGTGAGCGTTTCACGGAAGGAGAAGATCACGGAGATGGGAAACGAGGTGCCTCCGTCGATGGGCGTGTCGACGGCGATCAACTTCCAGCCCACCGGCGGAGGAAAGGCGGCGATCACCGGCGACTTCGTGCTGCGTGGATCGGAGGTCAATCCGGTCCTTCGGGCGCTGCGCGACCACGGCATCGACGTCACCGCACTGCACAGTCACATGATCGACGAGGAGCCGCGGCTCTACTTCATGCATTTCTGGGCCAATGATGACGCGGTGACGCTGGCGAAGGGGCTGCGCGCGGCACTCGACAAGACGCACTAGAGGAACGACACGTGGCCAACTCGTTCGATATCCACGCGGCGGCGCGCCGCGCGATGATCACCAACGGATTTCAGCCCGACGTCCCGCCCGAGGTTCTCGCGGAAGTCTCGAAGGCGGCGGATCCGTCGACGCTGCCGCTCGGGAACGTGCGCGACCTGCGCGCGCTGCCATGGTCGTCGATCGACAACGACTCGTCGATGGACCTCGACCAGCTCGAAGTCGCGGTGCGGCTCCCGAACGGCGACGTGCGCGTCAGCGTCGCGATCGCGGATGTGGACGCGACGGTCTCCATGGGCTCGGCCACCGACCGATTCGCCGCCGCGAATTCCTGCTCCGTCTACACCGGCATCGTCACGTATCCGATGCTTCCGGACCGGCTCTCCACGCAGCTCACGTCGCTCAATCAGGACGTGGACCGCCCGTCGATCATCATCGAATTCGTCGTCGCGACCGACGGAACGGTGAGGTCGCACGACGTCTATCTCTCGCGCGTCGAGAACAGGGCGAAGCTCGCCTACGGCAGCGTGGGCGCGTGGCTCGACGGACGCGGCCAGCTCCCCGCGGCGGCGACGTCGACGGTGCAGGAGCAGCTGCGATTGCAGGACGCTGCCGCGCAATCGCTTCGTGCCAACCGCGGCCGGCGCGGCGCGCTGAGCCTCGAGACCATCGAGGCGCAGACGGTGCTGCGCGCCGACAAGACGGTCAGCGTCGAGCTCGTGGAAAAGACGCGTGCGAGCCATCTCATCGAAGACTTCATGATCGCCGCGAACGTCGCGATGGCCGAGTTCCTCGACGAGCACAAATCGCCGACGATCCGTCGCGTGGTGCGCACGCCGGAGCGATGGGATCGCATCGTCGCACTCGCCGCCGCCCTCGGCGAGAAACTTCCGGCCGTTCCCGATTCGGCGGCGCTCGAAGCGTTCCTCACGAAGCGGCAGAGCGCGGATCCCGATCACTACCCGGATCTGTCGCTCTCGGTGGTGAAGCTGATCGGCCCGGGAGTGTACGAACTGCACGAACCCGGCACGCCCGACACGGGACACTTCGGCCTCGCGACGCACGACTACACGCACGCGACGGCGCCGAACCGCCGCTTCGCCGATCTCGTCACGCAACGGCTGTTGAAGGCGGTGCTCGCCGGCAAGCCGTGTCCGTACTCGACGGACGACCTCACGAAGATCGCCGCGCACTGCACCGAGCGCGAAGACGCCGCGCGAAAAGTGGAGCGGCAGGTGCGCAAAGAAGCCGCCGCCGAGTCGTTCGCCTCGCGCGTGGGCGAGAGCTTCGACGCGATCGTGACCGGCGTGTCGCCGAAGGGAACCTACGTCCGTGTTGTGACGCCGCCGGTGGAAGGGCGGGTGATGCGCGGTGAGCAGGGCCTCGACGTCGGGGACAGGACGCGTGTGAAACTTCTCTCGACGGACCCGTCGCGCGGTTTCATTGATTTCGGTGCGGAACCGAAACAGGGTTGAACCACCTGGAGTCGACGATCGCCTTGAACTGATCGTACGTCACGCCGTGAAACATGCGCTTGCCCACTGGTGAAACGTCTCATGCGGACGCGGATGTCAGCGAACTCCCGAGTGGCGTCCGCCTCTGATACTCACTAGTCTCCAATAGGTTCGTAGGTCCCGCAATGCGCCACCGAAACAGGAGTGCCGCCATGAGATCGATCTCCGTAACCGTGAACGGAGTCCCCCACCAGCTCGCCGTGGAAGAGGATCGACGCCTGCTCTGGGTGCTGCGCGACGACCTCGGCCTCACCGGAACGAAATTCGGCTGCGGCGTGTCGGCCTGCGGTTCCTGCACCGTGATCGTCGACGGCAAGGCGGTGCACTCCTGCGTGACGACCATGAAAGCGGTCGACGGGAAGCACGTCACGACGATCGAGGGGCTCGCGAACGGCGATCATCTCTCGCCGGTGCAGCAGGGGTTCGTCGACCACCTCGGATTCCAGTGCGGCTATTGCACGCCCGGCATGATCATGGGCGGAACCGCGCTGCTCGCGAACAATCCGAAACCCACGCGAGAGGAAATCGTGAAGGGGATGGAAGGGCATCTTTGCCGGTGCGGCGCGCACGCAGGGATCATCGACGCGATCGCGGCCGCGTCGCACGCACCGTCCACGGGAGGTGCCAAGTGAAGAAGGTCAATGAGGAAATGATCGTCCCCGAGGGCTGGGGATTCGTCGACACGGTCGACCGCCGCGACTTCCTGAAGCTCACCAGCTCGGGACTGCTCGTCATATTCGCCCTCACGCCCCCTGAGGGAATGCTCCGCCCGGTCTGGAATCCCGCGGGAATCCAGCGGCCGAGCCCCGATTTCAACGCATTCGTTCACATCGGGGCCAACGGGCGCGTGACCGTGCTCGTGGGAAAGGTCGAGCTGGGGCAGGGCGTCATGACTTCGCTTCCGCAGCTCGCCGCGGAGGAACTGCACGTTTCGCTCGCGTCGGTCGATGTCGTGCTCGGCGACACCGACCTGTGCCCGTTCGACATGGGGACGTTCGGGTCGCTGAGCGTCCGCACGCTGGGGCCGGTGCTGCGTGCCGCGGCGGCGGAAGCACGCGCGGTACTCGTGCAGATGGCGGCCGAGAAACTCGGCGCCAACGCGGCCGATCTCGAGGTGAAGGACGGCGTGATCACGTCGCAGACCGACCGCAGCAAGCACGTCACGTATGGTGAGCTCACCGCGGGCAAGCGGATCGAACGCCGCATCGAAGGCAAGGCCGCGCTCGAAGCCGTCGCGAACTTCAAGATCGTCGGCACGTCGCCGCCGCGGCGCGATGCGATCGACAAGGTCACGGGGCGCGCGAAGTATGCCGGCGACATCGTGCCGCCTGGCGCGCTGCATGCGCGCATCGTCCGGGCGCCGGCGCACGGCGTGCAGCTCACGGCCGTCGACACGAAGGCCGCCGAGGCGGTGCCGGGCGTGCGCGTGATTCGGGACGGCGAGATCATAGCCGTGCTGCACGAACATCGCGACGAAGCGGACAGGGCCCTCCGGCTGGTCAAGACGACATTCGGTCCGGCGCCCTCGACGCTCGACGAACGGACGATCTTCGCGCATCTCGAGCAGAGCGCCCCCGAGGGGCGCGCGGTGGCGGAAGGCGGGAACGTCGCGGACGGAGAGAAGTCGGCGGTGCAGGTGGTCGAGCAGAAGTACCTCAAGGGATACGTCGCGCACGCGCCGATGGAGACGCACTCGGCCGTCGCGGCTGTTGGAAGTGATGGAAAGGTCACCGTGTGGGCGAGTACGCAGACGCCGTTCCCGCTGCAGACGCAGGTGGCGCGCGCGCTGAAGCTCCCGACCGAAAAGGTGCGGATCATCACGCCCTACGTCGGCGGCGGATTCGGTGGGAAGAGCGCGTCGCAGCAGGCGATCGAGGCGGCGCGGCTCGCCGTCGCGGCCGGCAAACCGGTGCGAGT
>JADGQS010000107.1 GCA_017881585.1 Gemmatimonadaceae bacterium
ACGGCATCGTTCTCGCGCGGCGCGGGCCGCGAGGCACCGCCATCGGCGAGGCGCGTCTCGCACGCGGCGAGCCACGATTCGAGACCGGAAGGTTGTGACGCGTGGGAACGCGCGAGCTCGTCCAGTGTTCGTTCGGCGCCCGCGCTGACAGCGCGGTCGATGCAGGCGCGCACCCTCTCGATTCGCTCCGCCAGCGCGGCGCGCGTGTGAGCGCCGGCGCGACGGACCGCAGAGTCGATTCGCGCGAGCAGCAGGCGGCGAGCGCGTGAGGGCACTCCGCCGCCGCCGCTGGATTCCCGCGCGCGACGGCCGGCGAGCCACCGCGCGAGTGCGGCGCGGGCGCTCGACTCGAATTTCGGGTCCGGCTCGGCGTTCGGCTCGGCGTCCGGCCCGGCGTCGCGCGGGCGAACCGCGAGGGCCATCTCGCAGAGATCACCGGGCGCATCGCTGATTTTCCAGCGGCGATTTCCGTGGAGTGCGCCGCAAACGACCTCGGACTCACCGCGCGTTTTCACGACGGCAATGAATCCCGGTCGCGCGGCGCGCACGTTCGCGACCAGCGGGCCGCGTACCTCCAAGTTGACGTGCTCGGCGTCTTGTACGTCGTGACGTACGTTTACGCGTACGTCTTTGAGTGCATCGCGATCATGGCGCTTTTTGGAGGGCTCATCACGGGGCTCATCACGGGGCTCATCACGGGGCTCATCGCTGCGCCAGGAGTGAACGAGCGCGCGTAGTTGCTCGGTCGCTCGCGGTGCGCGCGTGGCCTCGACTTGCTCGGCGTGCTTTCGCGTCAGGCGGCGCTCGAGCGCGAGCAGCCGCTCGGCCGCGCCGGGAGGCGCAATGCCGTGCACGTGCACGCACGCGTGGTGAGAGCCCATGCGGGCCGCGCGTCCCACGCGCTGGTCGAGGCCCGCCGGCGTCCACGGCACGTCGAGATGGACGATGACCGACGCGCCCTGCAGGTTGACGCCTTCGCTCAGCAGATCCGTGGTGATCACGAGCGAGATGTCGTCGCGCGCACGGGCGGCTCGCACGTCCTCGCGGCTGCCCGCGCCCGCGCCTTCGCCCGCGCCCTCGCCCGCGCTCCCGTCCTCGTTCGCGAGCGCGTCGATCACGTCCGCTCGCGGCCGTGATCCGCCCGCCGTGCGCGCGCCACGCGCCGTGAGCAGCGCGACGCCGCTCTCTCTCGCCAGCGCACGATACAAGGCCTCCGCGGTCGCGGCGTGCGCGGTGAACGCGACGATTCGCGAGCCCGCGAACCTGCGGCGCAGGTCGAGTAGCAGTTGCGCCCGTGCGCGCGAATCGCGGCTCACGGACGCACGGATGCGCGCCCGCAGCGCGCGGACGGCGTCGAGATGGGCCTCGAGCACCACGCGCAGGCGTGCGCCATCGGGAGTCTCGTGCAGCGCGAGCATGGGAAATGCGAGCTGGACCGCATCGTCGCCCACGACCCATGCGCGCAGTTCGTCGCGCGTCGGCACGCGTCCCTCGTCGAGCAGCGCCGCGAGCGCCGCGCCGTGCTGCAATCGCCGCCTCAAGGCGGCGTCGAGCGCAGCGAGGCTCGACGCCCAGCAGCGCGCGAGCGTCATGGCGAGCAGGGCCGTTGCCTGACGGCCATCGAGGGCGGGAAGGGGCGGCGGAAGGGCCGCGATCATCTCGCCCAGGTGCGGAATCGAGCGCACGCGATGCCAGTGCGGGCCGTCGATCGCCGGTCGCAGCGACGCATCGCCGCCACGCCGCACGATGCAGCGCGAGCGAGTCGCATCGTCGAGCACGTATGCACGCGGGCCCATGAACAGCGCGAGCAGCGCGGCCAGCTCGGCGCGCCGGTTGCGCACCGGCGTGGCGGTGAGCAGCAGCACGCGACGATACGACATGAGCCGGGCAAGCCGTGCGTATCGCGCCGTCGCGGGATTGCATGCGTGATGCGCCTCGTCGACGATCACCAGCCCGCCTTTCGCGCCCATGTGTGACTCGATGTTTGCGTCGCGCCGGCTCAGCGTCTCGAGCGAAACGAAAGGACTCTCCACGCCGGCCGCTGCCGCGGCGCGGCGCCACATCGTCCGCAATCCCGCCGGGGCGACAATGATCGTGTCTGGAAAATCCCGCGCGAGCGCGAGCGCGACGAACGTCTTGCCGAGTCCAGGCTCGTCGGCGAGCAGCGCGCCGCCCACTCTCGCGATGCTTGCGCGGACGCGGCGCAGCGCGTCGCGCTGGTGCGCGCGCAGCGTGACCGTGCCGAACGTGACGGCATCCTGGTCCATGTCGTCCGCGTCGCCGAGCACGGCGCGCGCGATCGTGTCGAGCACGACGGTCAGCGCAGGCACCAGGTGAGCAGCGGCTCCATGTCCACGGACCGCACGCGATACGCGCGGATGGCTGCGTCGGTGAGCATCGCGGCGTCGGGTACCTCGCCGTCGAGCGCCTCGCGCGCAAGCGGTGCGAGAATCGATACCGCACGCGGCCACTCCGTGGGAATCGGGAGCCGCGCAAGCGTCCAGCCGAGATAGCGGTGATATCCGCCCCGGGCGGGTTCGGCGATCGCCGCGAGCCACGCGGCAGCCAGCGGCGAGTTCAGGAGTGCGGCCAGCGCATATGCATCGTCGAGCGACGGGGTGCGAGCGACGTAACAGCTGTTGATCGGCACCGTCGCGTCGCCCGGCGGCAACACGAGAGCCCGCGGCGACTTGCCGATGTCGGCCCACACGACGCGCGGCAGATGACTCCGCGCCGCGTCGGTCCGAAAGAGCGTCCACCAGCGCGAACTTCGACGGGCATCCGCGCGCGATTCGAGTTGCCTCCGCCACGGCGCGAGCCACCCCGACGCACCGACGGGCAGCTGCCTCATTGGCGCATCGGTCGCGTCATGCGTCCAGAGCACCGCCGATTCGTCGGGCTCGGCGTGCCAGGCGCGCACCGTCTCGCCGCGCAGAAGAGGGCGGAGCAGCCGCCGCTCGACGCGCCCCTCGCGCTCGCCGCTCCTGACCGGCCAGAGATCATTGGGCGCGTCGCACCATCCCGCGTCCGGCGTGACGATGAACGCCTCGTTGCACCCGGTCTTCACTCCGAGGATCGGCCGGCCGAGCGGAGTGCGTGCGAGCGGAGTGCCCGCGGCGGTGAGACGGTCGAACGCGGCGCGCGCGTTGGGAGGGAGAAGCAGCCAGGGTGCGCCCGGCGATTCGTCGAGCGCGATGCGGGCCCGGGCCATGTGCCATTCGAGCGCGTCGTCGCGATGGTGCACGGCGACACGCACGACGGACGGTTCCCATTCCTCCTCTTCTTCGTCTTGGCCGCCGCGCCTCCGCGCGAGCAGGAACGACGGGTACACCGCGGCATCGAACGCCGCGCGCGACTCGGCCCAGTCCTCGATCGCCCGCAGTTCGGCCTGACCGTCGAGCACGCGCCGCACGCCGCCGCCCGCGAGCGAGCGCCACAGCTTGGCCGGAAGGAGCAGCGCGACCGTGCCGCCGGGCCGTGCGAGCGCCAGCGATCGCTCCGCGAACAGAGCGGCGAGATCGACCTGCGCCGAGAAGCCGCGGCCGGCACCGGTCTCCTCGGCGCCGGGCATCCACGCGGCCTCGCGGAACGAGCGGTAACGCGCGCGCAGCGAATCGCGCACGGCGGGCGGAATGTTGTGCAGCCTCACCCATGGGGGATTTCCAACGATGAGGTCGAACCCTCCACCCGCCGCGGCGTCGGCGAAGTGCACGGGAAACGAGAAGGGAAGCGATGCCCCCGAGCGAAGCGCGGCGATCCTGCGCCGGAGCTGGCGCGAGCGCAATCGCAGGTCGCTCAGCATTCCACGCTGCACCGGGGCGGGAATCGTCCGCTCGGCGAAGAGATCGCGCGAACGCACCGCGCAAATGAGGTCGCGCCTGCGCGCGGCAATCGCGTCACGCTCACGTTCGGCCACGAGGATCGCGGCGCGGCGTTCTTCGCGGTCGAGCGCGCGCGCCAGCAGGCGCTTGCGCACGCCGGTCGAGCGCGCGTACCGGCCGCGCAGCCGCGCGAGCGCCGCCGGCGCGTCGATCCGGAGAGACTCGTCGAACGCGGGACCGGCGAGCGCATCGCCCACGCGAATGTGCCGGTCGAGATTCGGCAGGGGCGACACGGCGAGCGGATCACCCTCATCGGCGTCGATGACCACCGAGAGCCACAGGCGCAGCTCGCAGAGCCAGACGGCCGTGGGGTTCACATCCACGCCGAAGATCGAGCGCGTGAGCACGTCGCGGCGGCGATCGCCCACGGAGCGTTCGTCGCCGGCGGCGCGCGCGAGATCTGCGATGCGCTCGAGCAGATGCACCAGGAACGCCCCCGATCCGCACGCCGGGTCGAGAACGCGGATCTTCGACAGTGCTCTGCGAAGCGCGTCGCGATTCGCCGCCGACAGCGGCTGACCGTCGCGCGCCGCGTGCACCACTGCGGGCGAAACATCGAGCGTTTCCAGCGCGGACTCGAGCCCTTCGCCGCCTACGCGTTCGATGATCGCCCTGGGAGTGTAGAACGCGCCCGACGCACGGCGATCGCCGGCGGCCATGAGCGATTCGAACGCGCGGCCGAGCATTTCCGGGTCGATTGCCGCTTCAGTCCACGCCGACGAGCTCTCTTGCGCGGTGACACGATATCGCGCGAGCAGGCCGCCGATGAGTTCGCCGAGTGCCTCGTCCGAAAAGCGCAGATCGCCGGCGCGCCGCTCGAGCGGCGTTCGAGCGAAGAGACCGCCGTTGAGGAACGGGATGCGTCCGAGCGCACGCGCGGCGGCGGCGCGCCGGCGGACCGGCGTGTTGAGTGTTCCGAAAAAGAGCGGATCGAGCAGACGCCGGTGCACCTCGCCGCCTCTCGAGCAACGGGCGTCGAAGGCGTGCCGCAGGAACTCGCGGTCGCCGTCGAGCCACCCTTTGGCTTCGAGGAACGCGAGGAAGAGGATGCGCGACGAGCAGAGCAGGGCGAGCTCACGTCGCGTCTCGTCGGGCGCACGCCCTCGTGCCGACGTCGCGAGCGTGCCGACCAGCCCCTCGAGTTCGCGATAGAACCGTCGCGTGAGCGCGTCGCGTCCGAGCAGCTCGCGCCAGCGATGGTGCACGAGCACGTCGACGCCGCTCGCCGCGTCCGCCATTGCGGCGAGCGTCTCGCCATCGGAGTCGGTCACATGCTCGACATCGATCGCGAGCGCCGAGATGCGCGTGCGTGCTCCCGGCGCGGGCGCCGCGATCACCAGCGAGTTCGTCGCCGGCTGCACCATGACGAGGAGCCAGAGCAGCTGCGGAGCCTGCGCTGTTACCTGTCCCGCGACGCGCGCGACCGTCTCGCGAATGGGGACATCGGCCGCGGGCTCGAGCAGCAGCGCGCGCAGCGTTCCGGCGCCGGTCGCCACGGAGGCTCGCCGGATCGCGCGATCGAGCCCGATCGCCCGCCGCGCGTCGAGATCGAGCGGAAGCGGTTCAGCGAATCCGAGCGATGCGAGAAGCGGCGCGAGATCGCGAAAGTTGTGTGCGCCGGCGAGAAGCGCGGCCGCGTTGCGTAGCGAGGACACGCCGCACGATGCGGCCTCGCGTGCGCCGAACTGTCACCGCCTCGGCGCATGCGGTATCGAAAGTACGCGCCGGGGAAAACTCTAAAGCGTTAACGCTGTGAAAATCCGTGTTATCGCTTTTCGTCGTTCTGCAGTTCGTTGTTGAGCTCTATGTCTCCAGCGCTTCAAGCAGCGCCGGCAACTCGCTGATGTTTGCCATCCAGTATGTTGGCCCCGCCACCGCGATCTGTTCCCGCGTAAACGGCCCCCACAACGCTCCGATCGTCCGCACACCAGCCGCGTTTCCCGAACTGATGTCGTGCGGCGAATCTCCCATCATCAGCGCCTCATCGGCGCGAACGCCGAGCCGTTCGAGCGCGAGCAATACCGGCTCCGGCTCCGGCTTGTACTTCGTCACCGAATCCGCGCTCACCACCACCGGCAGGAACCTCGCGAGCCCGGTGAGCTCGAGCCCGCGCCGGGCGAGTTCGTCGCCTTTCGATGTCACGATGCCCATCGCCAACCCGCGCGCGTGAAGATCCTCGAGCACCGCCGTCGTTCCCGGATATTCCTTGATCACGTCGTCGTGATGGATGAACTGGTATGCGCGGTACCGCTCGCGCAGCATGTCCAGCTCCTCGGCGCTCCGCGCGTACAGCGCGAGCTGCTTGAAGAGCGGCGTGCCAATGCCGGCCATCCAGGCGGAATCGGCGGGCACGGTGCCGCCGAATCCCTCGAAAGCGTGGTGCATCGCGTCGACGATCAGGCCGATCGAGTCGATCAGCGTGCCGTCGAGGTCGAACAGGACGGCGCGGAGTGGGCGTGGCATCGGTGAAAGCTAACGGGAAGCATACGCGCGCCCCTTCCACTCCACGTTTTGGCCCTTCCACGCCGCGCGCGCGAAGATCCCGAAGAGCGCGACCGCGGCCAACGGATGCAGCAGCGCGTACCACACCGGTGCGCGAAACACGCGGTGCATCACGATCCAGAACAACGCCGACGCCGCGTAACAGCCCGCGCCCCATGCGCCCGCGGCCGGTGACACGAGTCCGGCGAGCGCGGCCAAGGCGACGGTGGCCGGCACGATGTCCCAGAGCATCGGCAACGGGAACAGCATCCGAAACGCCGCCTGCCCGAGGGGTCCCGCCGAGATCGTGTCCCGTCCCGCCGCGTAGACGTTCTTTCCCCACCCTCGAACGATTTCGGCGAAGCCGTGATACATCCGCGTCTCGAGAAAGTCGACGCCCTCCATCAGCTGCACCGAATACCCGAGTCGCGTCCACTCCTGTGCCATCCGCATGTCCTCTGCCACGTGCGCCCGCACCAGCGCGTGGCCGCCCGCGCTGTCGTACACCTCGCGACGCACCAGCATGAACTGACCGTTGGCAATCTTGTCGACCGGGTTGGTCGACCGGTTCAGCCGCTCGGTGTCGCCGTACCGCGCCGCGAGAATGCCGAGCATGTGCGGTTGCAGAAGTCGTTCCCAGAACGTTTCCATGGTCTGGGCGCCGACCACCGAAAAGAGGTCGGCGCGCCGCACTCGCGAGGCGTTCATTGAGCGGGCGAGCAGCTCCGGTCCGTGCCGGGTGTCGGCATCCGTGAAGAGCAGGAATGTCCCGCGGGCGACGCTCGCCCCGTTGTGGCAGGCCCACTGCTTGCCGAACCAGCCCTCGGGAAGATCGGGATTGTCGATCACGCTCACGCGCGAATCACCGGCGGCCATCCGCCGTGCGATGTCGCCCGTGTCGTCAGCGGAGTGATCGTTTACGACGATCACCTCGATGCCCGGCCAAGTGGTCGAGAGGATCGAGCGCAGGCACGGCTCCATGTTTCGCGCCTCGTCGCGCGCGGGAACGATCACGGACACGAGTTCGAGCGCCGCGTGGGTGGGAAGTGAGGGAGAATACGCGGCAAGCGAAGTCCGCTTGCGCAGCCGCCAGAGAACCGCGAGCGGCGCCGCGAACCACGGCAACGCCGCGAGCACGATGATCCCCCAGGATTGATCCGCGATCATGCGGATCTCATCCGCGTAAATCCGTGGTCAAGGGGGAAGACTCCACCCCAAGCGCCTGCCCACCTCGTGCCCGCCGCGAAAGAATCACCGCGGCCGCGACATCGCCCGTGACGTTCGCCGTCGTGCGGAACATGTCGGGAATGGTGTCGACGCCGAGCAGGAGACCCACGCCCTCGGCGGGCACGCCGGCCGCGAGCAGCACCGGCACGATCATGATGATCGATCCGCCGGGAATGCCGGGAATCGAGAAGGTGGTGACGATCGTAGTCGCCGCGATCGCCGCGAGCTGCGGCGGCCCTAGGGCGACGCCGTAGAGTTTCGCCACGAAGAGCGTGCCGATCACTTGCCCGATCGCCGCGCCGCAGCGAAAGAGCGTGACCGCGAGCGGGAAGATGAACGAAGAGAACGCCACCGGCAGCCCCAGCCGTTCGCGCACCGGCTCGAGCATCGCCGGCAGCGCGGCGAGCGACGAACGTGAGGAAAACGCCACTGCCTGAGCGGGGAGCGCCGCGCGTGCGAACGTCTTCAGCGACACGCCGCCGAAGATCACGGCGGCCGGATAGATCGCCAGCATCACGAACGCGACCGTGACGCCGCTGACGAGCACGATGTATGTCGCGAGTGCGCCCGCCGCCGCGAACCCGAGCTTCGACGCAACGGCCACCGCGAGCGCGAAGACGCCGAGCGGCGCGAGCACGAGTATGGCGCGCACGAGCACGAGCGACGCGTCCTGCACCCCCGATACGACGCGCAGGAAAGTCGCGCGCCGGTCGGCCGCCACACGCGAGAGCGCGGCGCCGAACACGAGTGAGAACAGAATGAGCGGCAGCATCGCGCCGTCGGACGCGGCCTTCACCGGGTTCGCGGGCACGAGGTCCACGATCCACTGCGCGACGCCCGGCAGCGTCTTCGCGCCCTCGACCGCGGCGCCGGCCGCCTGCGCCGCGTTCGCGCGCAGGCTGGCCGCGGCCGCGGGATCGATGTGGACCATCGCGAGGATCGGCGGGCCGGCGAGCAGCGCCACGAGTGTGGCCACCGAAAGAATCGCGACGAACAGCACGAGCGCCCGCACCCCGATGCGCCCCACGCTGCGCGGGTCCGCGGCGCCGCCGACTCCCACGA
>JADGQS010000108.1 GCA_017881585.1 Gemmatimonadaceae bacterium
CGCGCGGCGTTTTTTTACCAGGACATTTGTTTTGCAGGGATCATTAGCCTATCGAAACGCCAGAGAACTGCGCTATATTGATCACGCGTTCAATAGCGAACGGTCCGGCTGCTCAGGTCGGCCCGTATCGCACCTTTCAGCCTTCTAGGGAGATGACCCGTCCGCAGGCCAACGCCGATCGGCCGATCATCCTCATGCCGGAGCGCCGGGCCTTCGTGCGTAGTGGCTGGGCGGCCGGCTGATGGAGATCCCGCCTCCTTGGGGACGGTATCTTCGCCGCATATTCTCCACGCACAAGGCATTGCGCGCCAATTTGGTTGGCGCGCAGGAAGGGTGAATGCGCTTCAAATTCAGGACACAAGGCGCGCGCGCGACATGACTGCGAGAAGACGGAACGCCCGATGAGCACGCCGACGAAAGTGTCGGGATCGCCCGACGTGTACCAGTTTCAGATCGCAAGCCCGACGGAGGCCACGGCGTGACCCATCGGGGCAATAGACATTCCACCGCGATCCGCACGGCCCGGCGCTCCGGGACCGCAGCCGGATGACAGCCGGCGCTCCCCTCGCCGCCGCGGCCGCCGCCGCGATCGTCGGTCTGCTCGCGAGTCGCGCGGCGCCCCGGCTGTGGCTCGCTGCGATCGTGGTCGCGGCGATCAGCGCGCTGGTGGCGGCAGTGCATGTGCTTGGCGGAGGTGCGGACTGGGACTGGCGGAGCGCCGCGTTGATCGGAGGTGAACCACTCCACCTGCGCTTGGATGGGATCAGCGCCCTCTTCCTGGCGCTGCTCAGCGTCGTCGGCAGCGTCGGCGCCGTCTACTCGCGAGAGTATTGGTCGCAGCGGGCGCATCCGCGTTCCGCGCGTGCCGGCCGCGCGTGGTGGACCGTGCTCGTGTTGAGTCTCGCGCTCGTACTCCTCGCCGCCAACGGCCTGCATTTCCTGGTGGCGTGGGAGCTGTTCACGCTGGCCGGCTATTTCCTCATCACGCTCGAGCGCCAGCAGCGCGCCGTTCGCGCCGCGGGCTGGTTGTACCTTGCCGTGTCGCATGTCGCCGTGCTCGCCCTCTTCGCCTTCTTCGCCCTGCTGGCGGTGCGCACCGGGAGCTGGGAACTGGGCCCAATGCGGGATCGCCCGCAGCTGGCGCCGTTGTTCTGGCTGATGCTGCTTGGCTTCGGCATCAAGGCCGGCATGTTTCCTCTGCATATATGGTTGCCATCCGCACACGCGAATGCGCCGAGCCATGTCTCGGCCATCATGTCCGGCGTCGTGATCAAGATGGGCATCTACGGACTCGTGCGGTTCACTGGCTGGATGCCCGTTCCCGTCGGTGCCGGTTGGATCGTGGCAACGCTGGGCGTGGCGAGCGCGGTGTTGGGGGTTGCGTTCGCGCTCGGGCAGCATGACCTGAAGCGTCTGCTTGCATACCATAGCGTCGAGAACATCGGCATCATCCTCATCGGCCTCGGCTTCGCGTTGGTGGCTGCGGAGCATGGACATGCGGCATGGGGGGCCCTGGTGCTCGCCGGCGGGCTGCTGCACGTGTGGAATCACGGACTGTTCAAGGCCCTCCTCTTTCTTGGAGCCGGCTCCGTTCTCCACGCAACGCGCACACGGGTCATGAGTCAGCTCGGAGGATTATGGCGTCGGATGCCATGGACGACCGGTTTGTTCGCCCTTGGTGCCATAGCGATCTGCGGCCTCCCCCCGCTGAACGGTTTTGTGAGCGAGTGGCTCGTGTACCTGGGACTGTTCGACGCCACGGTGTCCGGGGGGCCATCCGCATGGGCGGCCATTCCGGCGGCGATTCTCCTCGGTGCGACCGGAGCCCTGGCGCTGGCGTGCTTCACCAAGGTGTGCGGCGTGGTATTCCTCGGAGCCCCACGTTCGCCGATGGCGGCGTCGGCGCACGAGTGCGGCACGGCCATGCGCGGCTCGATGATGGTGCTGGCCGGCCTATGCGTGGCAATCGGACTGGCGCCGGTGGTCTTCTGGCCGTTGATCGCGCGGGCGGTGGGGACGTGGCAGCCCTCGTGGGCCGGTCGGGAGACCTCCGCTCCGCTGGCTGTTCTCGGACGCGTGCACGTCGTCGTCGCACTGTTGGCAGTCTCAGCGATCACGTTACTTTTTCGTCGACTGCGACAGAATGGCGTAGTCCGGGCGCTCACGTGGGATTGCGGCTATGCTGCACCGACGGCTCGCATGCAGTACACGGCGGCCTCATACGCCTCCATCATCACCGAATGGTTCGCGTTCATTCTCCGACCGCACCGGGAAGATCGGCGCCCGGAGGGACCGTTCCCGGCCCACGCGTCGTTCGAAGAGCATACATCCGAAACGGTCCTCGACTATCTGGTCGAACCCGCTGGCCACGCCGTCCTGCAGGCATCGAGAGCGGCACGACGATTCCAGCACGGCCACGTGCAGTCGTACGTGCTGTACCTGCTCATCGGTCTCGCGGTGCTGGCTGCCGTCGTGCTTATCGGAAGCGGATGACATGCCCGGCTCCGCGAAACGTCGCGCGATGATCGTGATCGTGTTCGCGTGCCAGGACTGTCTCCCAATATCGAGGCATTTGCCATGTATCTGAATCTCATCCAGATCGCCGAGTCGTTCGGGGTCGCGGAGAAGGTCGTGGAGGGCTGGATTCGCGACGAGGGTCTGCCCCATACCGTTGACCGAGGGCGGCTGCTGTTCGATCGAGCGCAGGTCGCACAGTGGGCGGCTACTCGCGGCCTCGCGTCGCAAGCCGGATTTCTTGCCCCGGAAACCTCAGCCTTCGCCACGGGCGTACGCCTCGAGGCGTTGCTTCGCGTCGGTGGCATTTGGCGCGATGTGCCGGCCGCAGAGGCACCGAAGATGTTCGAACGAATCGCCGCCGCGCTCCCCGGAACGACGCCACCGGTTCGCCACCTTGTGGCTCGCCTGCTGCGCGCACCCGGCGGCGTGACGATTGCGCCCGTCGGCGGCGGTTTTGCGCTGCCGCATCCCAGTGCGCGAATCGCACTGGGTCGCGAGTCCGGGACCGTGGCGTTGCTGATGCTTCGCGAACCACTCCGGCTCGCTGAGCCACCCGCGGATGGCGTGCCGGTGACGAAGCTCTTCTTTTTCATTGCGCCATCGCCGCGCGCGCATCTCGATGTTCTCGGTCGCTTGGGCCTTCTGCTGACTCGCGGTCCCCTGCGCGAATTGGTGAACGCTGCGGCGTCGGACGACGAAATTCTGAAGGCGGTAGCCGCATCAGATCGTGTGCCGGCAAGCAACTCCGATATGGATCCCGCGTCGTGAATCCTGGCACGCTCTTGCTGGCTTCCGCCGCCAGCTTTGTGGCAAGCATCGTCGCCGGCAACCGCTACGCGCGAGCGTGGCTGACGCTGACGCTGACCGGGGTGTTCGCCGGATTGAGCGCCGCGCTGATCGTGCTTCTCGGCACCACGGACTGGGAATGGCGAAGTACGCTCATTGTGGGCGGTCAGCTCGTTTTTCTCCGTCTCGACGGGCTCAGTGCATTGTTCCTCGTGTTGGTGAGCGTGGTGGGAGGTGCAGGCGCCGTGTACGCCCACGAGTATTGGTCGGAGGATGACTACCCGACGTCCGCGCCCCGCGGCCGAATGTGGTGGAGCGGACTGGTACTGAGCATGGGACTCGTGTTGACAATTGTGAACGGCCTCCATTTTCTCATCGCGTGGGAGTCCTTCGCGATCTGTGCATATTTTCTGATCACGCTGGACCGTCAGCGCCGTGCCGTCCGCGCGGCGGGATGGCTTTATCTGGCGGCCTCACACGCCGGTACGGTCGCGCTGTTCGCGTTCTTCGCGTCGCTGGCTGCCCGCACCGGGAGTTGGGAACTTGGACCGTTGCGCGATCACGCGTCGCTGGCGCCGCTCTTCTGGCTGGCGCTCTTCGGTTTTGGTGTGAAAGCGGGAGTGTTCCCATTGCATTTCTGGTTGCCCGACGCGCACGCGAATGCTCCCAGTCACGTCTCGGCAGTGATGTCCGCGGTTGCCATCAAGATGGGTATCTACGGAATCGTCCGCTTCAGCGGATGGCTGCCGATGCCCGCGGCGGCTGGCTGGGTCGTGATCGCGCTCGGCGCCACGAGTGCGTTGCTGGGCATTGCCTTCGCCTTCGCGCAGGACGACGTGAAGCGCCTGCTGGCATACTGCTCCGTCGAGAACGTCGGGGTCATTATGATCGGGCTCGGTGGTGCGATGCTTGCGGCCGCGCACGGACACGCGTCATGGGGGCTGCTTGCTCTGTCGGGAGCGTTGCTCCACGTCTGGAATCACGGTGCCTTCAAGGCGCTCCTGTTTTTCGGTGCCGGGTCGGTGCTTCACGCAACGGGTACGCGAACGATGAGCCGTCTCGGGGGCCTCTGGCGCACGATGCCGTGGACGACGGGCATGTTTGCGATTGGAGCCGTGGCCGTGTCCGGATTGCCTCCACTGAACGGCTTCGTGAGCGAATGGCTCGTGTATCTCGGGCTGCTCGATGCGGTGGTGAGCAAGGGACCAGCGGCGTGGGCCGCCATGCCGGCGATCATCATGCTCGCGATGGCCGGGGCGCTCGCGCTCGCAAGCTTCACCAAGGCGGGCGCGTTGATTTTTCTCGGTTCGCCGCGCACGCAGGCTGCTGCCGCCGCACACGAGAGCGGGCGCTGGATGCGACTGCCCATGTTGACGCTGGCTGCGCTGTGCATCGCACTCGCGCTCGTTCCTGTGCTCTTCTGGCCGGCGGTCGCACGGGCCGTCAACGCGTGGGACACCTCGTGGCCCCCCGCCGCGGTGCCGAATAGCCTTACGTCCATCGGCAGGACGCAAGTTGCGTTGGCGCTCGCGGCGGTGGCGGCAACATTCCTGCTGCTGCACAAAGTGCGCACAAACGGCTTGCGGCGCGGCCTGACCTGGGATTGCGCATACGCGGCGCCGACCGCGCACATGCAGTACTCGAGTGGGTCGTTCGCCGGAATCGTCGTCGGGTGGTTCGCCTGGATCCTGCGGCCGCAGGGCATCGTGAGGCGACCGCGTGGGCTCCTGCCGCTCAAAGCGTTTCGTATCGGACACAATCCGGAAACGGTGTTGGAGCTGGTGATCGGCCCAGTCAGCCGCGTGATCGTGCAGGCGTCACGCACCGCAAGTCGCCTGCAACACGGGAACTTGCAGGCTTACATCCTTTACGTGATCGCCGCGCTGGTCGCGCTGGGATCGGTCGCTTGGCTGGCGGGTACACCGTGAACGACCTCATCAGGCTCCTGTTGCACGTCGCGTGGTGGCTACTGCTCGCTCCACTGCTGCCCGGCATCATCAACCGGGTCAAGTCATGGGTAGCGGGCCGCCGAGGACCGCCCATCCTGCAACTGTACTTCGACCTGGCCCGGCTGTGGAAGAAGTCGGTGGTGATGAGCACGCTCGCATCGCCCGCATTCATTGCGGGGCCCGCGGTGGCATGGGTCGCCGTCGTTGGCGCGGCGATGCTAGTGCCGCTCGGGCCGGCTGGGGCTCTCCTGCATTTTCGTGGCGACGTGTTGCTGATGCTGTACCTGTTGGCGCTGGCACGCTTTGCCACGGCGTGGGCGGCGATGGAAACCGGATCAGCCTTTGAAGGGATGGGCGCCGCTCGCGAAGTCAGCTACGCGATTCTCGCCGAGGCCGCGATGGTCGCGGCCATGCTTTCGCTGAGCATCGAGACGGGGACGGTCTCGCTCACCACGATGTTGGCACCATCCGCGGGCGCGGGTGCGGTGTTGCTTGCGGCGGGCCTGTTCACCGTGCTGCTCGCGGAGAACTGCCGGGTGCCATTCGACGATCCCAACACGCATCTTGAGCTCACGATGATCCACGAGGTGATGGTACTCGATCACAGCGGGCCGCCACTCGCGGTGATTCTGCACGGTGCCTCGGTGAAACTCTTGCTGTTTTCGGTGTTGTTGGTTCAAGCAGTGCTTCCGATGGGCGAGCTTTCTCCGACGGCAGCGCCCGGCGTGCTACTCGTGGGAGTGTTCACGGTCGCCGTTGGCGTCGGTCTGGTCGAGTCGTTCCTGGCCCGCTTCTCCTTCCGCCGCGTGCCGCTCCTGCTCACCACCGCCTTTCTGCTCTGCATATTTGCCGTGCTGGTGGCGTGGAAAGGCGGTGCCGCGTGAACATTTCCGTCAACCTGCTGGTCGGCTTCGCCATGGGGCTGAACCTGATTGCGCTCGGCAGCAATCGCCTGCCGTCCCTCATTCGGGCGATGTCTGTGCAGGGTGTGTTGCTGGGCATCATTCCGCTGCTGATGGAGAAGGAACTCGACTGGCGCGTCGCGCTGGTGGCACTGGCGACCGCCATCGGCAAGGGCGTGGTCATCCCGGGGCTCTTGCGTCGCGCGATGCGGGCGGCCAGCATCGAGCGGGAGGTCGATCCGTTCATTGGATTCGTGCCTTCGCTGCTACTCGGTGCCGCCGGCACCGTCGCCGCGGTGGCGCTGGCGCAGGGGCTGCCGCTCTTGCCGGAACATGCCGGGTCGCTGTTGGTCCCGGGTGCACTGGCGTCAGTGTTGACCGGTTTCATTCTGCTCGTTGGCCGGAGCAAGGCCATCTCGCAAGTCTGTGGCTATCTCATTCTGGAGAATGGCATCTACCTCTTCGGCCTCCTCCTCATCAAGACGACGCCGCTGCTTGTCGAGGCCGGCGTACTGCTGGACGTGACGGTCGGCGTGTTCGTCATCGGCATCATCGTCGACCACATCCAGCGCGCGTTCGACTCGCTCGATACCCGCAAGCTGACGGCGCTTCGGGAATGAGAGAAATCCTCCTGATCCTCGTCCCCTTCGTGGGTGTCGGCGCGGCGGCGCTCTGGCGCAGCGATCGGACGCGGCCTTGGCTGCTGCCGGCCGTCAGCCTGATACATGTGGTGCTCTCGTTCTGGCTGCTGGTGAGCCCGCCGACGGTAGACCCGGGGGCATGGCTGGGTTTCGACCCGCTGGCCAGGGCCGTGCTTCCCGCCGTATCGCTCTTGTTCTTTGTCTGCGCGGTGTATGCCGTGCCGTACCTCGCGTTGCGGCCCGAACGGCCAAATCGCGTTTTCGTATGCGCTTTGCTGGCGGTGCTAGGTTTGCTAAGCGCCGGCCATCAGGCGCGGCAACTCGCGGTGTTGTGGATCGCCACCGAAGCCGTGACGCTCGCCGCGGTGCCACTGCTGCATTTCAACGGCACGCCGCGCGCGTTTGAAGCCACGTGGAAATACCTGCTCGTTGGCGGAACCGGGATAGCGCTCTCGCTGCTGGGATCCTTGTGTCTGGGCTACGCATCGTTGCGTGGCGGCGGCGTGGGCGACTTGACGTTCGTGGCCCTGACCGCGCAGGGCGCCGGGCTGTCGCGTCCGTGGGTGCTGATCGCGTGGGTACTGTTGCTCGTCGGCTATGGGACGAAGATGGGTCTCGCGCCGATGCACACGTGGAAGCCCGACGCCTACGGCGAGGCGCCGGGAATCGTCGGTGCGATCCTTGCCGGCGCCGTCACCTCGGTCGCTTTTACGGCGATTCTGCGCGTGCGCGCGGTCGTAGGTGCCGCAGGTCAGGGCCACGTCGCCGACCAGACGCTCCTCGTCATCGGCTTGTTCTCGATGGTCACGGCGGCGGTGTTTCTCCTGAGCACGCGAGATTTCAAACGCATGCTGGCGTACTCCAGCGTCGAGCACATGGGGATCCTGAGCATCGGCGCGGCGCTTGGCGGCGCCGGTATCTGGGCGGCGCTGTTTCACGTCTGGAACAACAGTTTGACCAAGGGCGCGCTCTTCCTGAGCGCAGCCAACATTCGTCGAGCGGCGGGATCCGCGTCCATGGACGAAGTGCGTGGGATGGCGGTGCTCACGCCACGTTCCGCGGCGATCTTCGTTGCCGGGATGTTCGCGGTCACGGCCACGCCGCCGTTCGGCCCGTTCTTCAGCGAGCTCCGCGTGGTGCGCGTGGGGCTCGCGTCCGGACATGGGGTCGCCATCGCACTGTTCCTCGTTTGCCTGCTGTTCGCGTTCTTCGGTCTGACGCGCGTCGTCTTCGGGGTCGTCGACGGCCGGCCCCGCCAGGCGACGAGGCTGGCACACCAGCGATTCGTGGAATCTGCAGGAGTGATCGTGCCGCCCTTGCTCCTCTTGGGGTTTTCGTTGTGGCTCGGCCTCTTCACTCCCGCGGTCTTGCAGGAGGCGTGGTCGGCCGCCGCCGCGCAACTGGCGCCCACTCCATGAGTGAATCGACACCATTCGCTCTGCTGGCGAATGCCACCAGCATCTCGTGGGCGGACATCCCCACATGGCCGGTGGCTGAGTTCGTGCGCGCATCGGCGGCGGAACTGGATCGCGGGGCGCGGCTCTGCGCGTGGTTTGCCGTGCCGGAACCAGAAGGGGCGCTGGGCGCCGTGCGCCTCGTCGCCGTGCTCGCGTTCGATGCGGACAACACACTCGTCGTCGGATGCAGCATGCCATTTACCGGCGCCTACCCGGCGCTCACGGCCACGCACGCGCAAGCACACTTGTTTGAACGCGAGGTCTGGGAGCAACACGGCGTGACTCCTGAGAACCATCCGTGGTTGAAGCCCGTGAGGCGGTCGTCCGGGCAGGCACCGGCGA
>JADGQS010000109.1 GCA_017881585.1 Gemmatimonadaceae bacterium
CTGGCACACGACCGAGGCCGCCATCGTCGGGGTCGCGATCACCGAAGTCCTCAAGGGATTCGTCGGCCGTGCGCGACCATATGTCTCCGCGGACACGAATCCGCACGACTTCAAGTTCGGGGCGGGATTCACGTCGGTCGCCCGCTCGTCGTTCCCCTCGGGACACGCGACGATCGCCTTCGCCGCGGCCGCGGCCGCGTCGAGCGAGGTGAGCCGCATGTGGCCGCGCATGACATGGATCGTCGGACCCGTCCTCTACACCAGCGCCGCCTTCGTCGGCCTCGCGCGAATGTACCAGAGTCAGCACTGGGCGAGCGACGTGGTGCTGGGCGCGGGAATCGGGACCTTCGCCGGACTGAAGGTCGTGCGGTATACGCACGCGCACCCGGACAACTGGATCGACAAGGTGCTGCTCAAAACGCACGTTACGCCGACACCCGGCGGCGGCGGGACGCTGAGCTGGTCGTTTCAGTTGCCGCGGAACACGGCTCATTGACGGATCGGATGCCTCCAACGATGTAGTTCCTTTCCCACCCTTACGAGCGATAGGCGCGCGCGGACCTCGAACCCATCATTCGTGAGAGGAAAAAGCCTCATCGAATGGAGTGAACATGCCCACGGCAACAGCCCCAATCTCACGCGAGCGCATCGGCCGCGACGGCCGCACCCGTCGCGCACAGCTGGTTGCCATGCTCGAGGAACATGCGTCGCGGGAATACCAAGCGATTTTCCGCCTCGTACGCGAACGCCAGTGCGACTCGCTGGCCGACTTCGCGATGGCCGAACACATGCGGTCACTCCTGAACGCGAACTCACGGGCCGTGACCCCGTGAGCGGCAAGCCGCACGCCGCTTGGCTGGCGATGGGGCTCCTGGCCTTCGGCACCGGCGCGGTTTCGCATGGGCGGGAGCGCCCGGTCGCGTCCGCGGCAGTGCCGGTGCTCTATACCGAAGGCACGGTGCATGGATTCCTCGAGCTGACCACGGCAGACGGAGCGCTCCTGGCGCACGGTGACTTGCTCCAGGTCGTGAGGGAAGGCGGGATCGCGAGCCGGATGGTGTTCCATCTCGCCAAAGGCTCCGTGTTCGAGGAATCGGTCACCTTCTCGCAACGTGACGTATTCACGATGCAGACGTACCACCTCGTCCAGAGCGGTCCGGCGTTCGCCGATGATCTGGACGCCACGCTTTCGCGCTCGGGCACGTACCTCGTGAAGACGAAGTCGCACAAGGACGGCCGCGAACACGAGTATTCCGGAACACTCTCCATGCCCGGCGACGTCTACAACGGTATGGTGAGCACCATCGCTAAGAACATCTCGACGCGCGAGAACACGACCGTGCACTTCGTGGCCTTCATGCCCGAACCGCGTATCATCGCGCTCGAGCTCGCACCGTCGGGTACTCAGCGCGTGCACGTCGGCCAGCACCAGGAGACCGCGGTGAATTTCACGGTCAAGCCGAAGCTCGGCTTCCTGCTCGGGATCGGGGCGAAGCTGACCGGCAAGATGCCGCCGGATAGCCACGTCTGGATCATCACCGACGACGTGCCGGCGTTCGTGCGATCCGAGGGCCCGCTCTTCTCCGGGCCCGTGTGGCGCATCGCGCTCACGAGCCCGGAGTGGCCGAAGTAGGGAGCGAAGGCCGGTCTATTCCGTGGGCGGCTTGATTCGCTTGCCCCACGTTGCCGGCGGCGGTTCCTTCGTTGCCCGCTCCACAGGCTTTGCCGCCAGCTGCTTGAGCGCCTCGGCCACCGCGCTCTCCAACTGCCGGTCGTGCCCGGCGGCGACGTCCTTGGGCCAGTTCTCGACGTCCACGTCTGGCGCCTGCCCCTTGTTCTCCACGTCCCACTGGTTTTGACGGTTGAAGAACCCGCCGCGCGGCGCGATCGCCGAGCCGCCGTCGATGAATGTCGGCGTGTCGGCGGTGTGCACGAGCCCGCCCCAAGTCCGCTTTCCTACCAGCGTGCCCACCTTGCGGTAGTGGAACATCCACGGCATCAGGTCGCCACCGGAGCCGGCCATTTCGTTGATGATCATCACCTTCGGGCCCCAGATGCCGGCCGCCGGGCTCGTGAACGGCGTGCGATCGCCGGCCACATTGTTGAAGTAACCATCGAAATCGCGCTGTAGCACGTCGAGGATGTAGTCGGCCGCCGAGCCGCCGCCATTGTAGCGCTCGTCGATGATCGCGCCCTTTCGATCCTGCTGCGCGAAGTAGTAGCGGTTGAAGCTCGTAAAGCCCGGCTGACCGGTGTTGGGGATGTAGACGTAGGCCAGCGTTCCCTTGCTGAGCGAGTCTACCAGTCGGCGGTTGTGCTCCACCCAGGCCCGGGTGCGGAGCCCCTGATCGTTGAGGACCGGGATGACGGTGACGTGCCGCGCACCGTCCATGGCGGGCCGCGAGTTGAGCGTGAGCACGACCTGACGATTCGCCGTGCCGTCGAGCATGCGGAAGAGATTGTCCGGCGCCCTGAGTTCCTCGCCATTGATCGCCAGCAGGTAGTCGCCGACGTGCGCGTCTATGCCGGGGCCGGCGAGCGGCGCGCGCAGGTCGGGATTCCAGCTCTCGGCGTCGAGAATGCGGGTGATCCTGTAGCGTCCCTGGTCGATCGTGAAGTCGGCGCCGAGCTGTCCGCCCGTCGAGGCCGGCACTTCAGGCATGTCGCCGCCGCGCACGTACGAGTGCCCGATCGCGATCTCCGAGCCCATCATGTCGATGAGGTAATTCAGGTCGGCGCGGTGCATGACGTACGGCAGCTGTTGCGCGTACATCTGCTTGACCTTCGGCCAGTCGGCGCCGTGCAGGCTGGGCACGTAGAGGTAGTCGCGCTGGTTGCGCCATGCCTCGTCGAAGATCTGCTTGAACTCGGCCTTGGGATCGACGTTGGCGCGCAGCGTGGCGTTGATGCGGCCCGCACCCGCCAGCGGCGCGGCGCGATCGGCGTCGACGATGAACATCGCGGGCGCGACCGCTGCGGCCGCACCGCCGCGTCCGCCGCCTCCCGCAACACCGCTGGTGCGATACAGCAGCTTGTGGCCGTCGGCGCTCACGTCGTAGTCGGCAATCCCGGTCATGAACGCCGCGGCCTTGCGATCGCGGAGCTGGTAGCGATGCAGCGTGCTGCCGACGGTCCCGGATGTGCCCGAGGCCGCGATGGTCTCCGTGAAGAACACCGTGCCGGCGACGCCGGCCTTGACCCGGCCGTACTGGCGAAGCGCGACGCCCGGAACGGCGAGGATGCGGCCCGCCAATCCGTCGAAGTCGATCGTGACGTTCACCGGAACGCGCGCGACAACAGCGGCTGCCGGCGCGCCGGTGCTGTCCGCGCCGCCACCGCCGCCACCGCGTCCGCCGCGCCCGCCGCCGGGGCCCGGAGCGGGAACGCCCGTCTCATCGTCACTCTCCGGCATCAGCGGCGAGGGATCGCTCTTGTTGAGCACGGCGAAGTACAGCGCCGAGGTTTCCTCGTGGTCGTAGCTCGTCATGTCGAGCCACTGCGACTTCAGGGCGAAATCGGTGCTGGCGAGGAACCACAGGTATTTGCCGCCTGCGTCCCAGGCCGGCCAGCTCGCGTCCGAGAGCCCGTCGGTCACCTGCCGGGTCTGCCCGGTCTCCACGTTGTATACGACGATCGCCTTGTAGAGCGAGTTCAGGTGCTTCACGTACGCGATCCACTTCGAGTCGGGGCTCCAGGCCGGATTCATCGTGCGGGTCGGCACCATCCAGGGGTCCTCGCCGACGATCTTGGCCTGAGCGGACGCGACATCGAGCACCCAGAGCCTGAGGTCGGTGTCGTGATACAGGATCCGCTTGCCGTCGGGCGACCATGCCGGCGTGTAGTAATGCTTGGTGTTCGGCAGCGCGATTTCGCGCGGCGGCGTGAGGCCGTCCTGCGCCTCGATGTACAGCCGGTACTCGCCCGACTTGTCGCTGAAGTACGAGACGAGCTTGCCGTCGGGCGACCACGCCGGATCACGCTCGGCGGTGCCGCTCGAGTTCGTGAGGTTGCGCACGTCGCCCTTGTCGGCGGGAATCGTGAAGATCTCGCCGCGCGCCTCGACCAGCGCGCGCTTGCCGGTGGGCGAGAGCGCCATGCTCGCGATCCGGCCCGACACGTCCTTCCATTGCGGCATCATCCACGGATAGTCGCCGCTGGCGGTGATGTTCACGACGTGGTGCTTCCCGGTCTTCGGATCGAGTTCGTGGACGTAACCCGCCTGCTCGAACACCAGCGCACCGGCGCCCGCGTCGAGCGTCTTCACGTCGAAGTCGGAGAAGTCGGTGACCTGGGCGAGTTTCTTCGTCGCGCTCTCGTACGACCAGACGTTGGCCACGCCGTCGCGGTCAGAGATGAAATAGACGACGTCACCAACCCACGCCGGATCCATGTCTTTCGAATCCTTCCAGGGCGGCGATTCGAGGTCGAGGCTCTTGAGGTCCACGATCCAGATGGGACGGTTCTGTCCGCCGCGATAGTTGCGGCGTTCCTCGTCCCACGAGTTGTTCATGCGGTACGCGACTTTCTTCCCGTCGGGCGAGATCTTCCCCTGGTACGCGCGATTCAGCGGCAGCGCTTCCTCCACGCCGCCGGCCGCGGGCACCGTGTAGAACCGGGGCGCCGCCGTGGGCCCGTTGGTTTCGCGCGTGGAGGCGAACAGCACGCTCTTTCCGTCGGGCGTCCAGCCCTGCACCACGTCGGGCGCGGTATTCCACGTGAGACGCTTGGGGTTGCCGCCGTCGATGCCGACGACGTAGACATCCACGTTGCCGCCGTATTCCGCGCTGAACGCCACCCACTTGCCGTCGGGCGAGATCTTCGGGTTCTCGGTCGCGCCCTGGAAGCTCGTGAGCCGGCGGGCGCTGCCGCCGCCGCGCGGGGCCACCCAGATGTTCTGCGCGTACGCGAACGCGATGTTGCCGGCGCTGACCGACGGCGAACGCAGCATTCGCGTCTGCGCGGACAGCGACGATGCCGACAGCGCCAGCAGCGTGCAGGTGATTCCCAAACGGTTCATGACGCGGATCATTGAATCGCCGCCTTGATCGTCGGCTTGTTGGCGTACTTGTCGAACCAGCTCCGGAGGTAGAGCTGCGTCCGCATGAAATTCGACGGGGTGCTGCTCGTCCCGTGGAACTCGTTGTTGAACCGGAGCAGCGCCGTCGGAACGCCGCGCAGCTTCAGGGCGCGGTAGAACTCTTCCGACTGAGGCATCGGCGTCCGCAGGTCGAGCACGCCGGTCATCAGCATCGTCGGCGTCTTCACGTTGCCGACGTACATGATGGGCGAGCGGCGGAGATACTCGCTCGGATCCTCCCAGAACGGCTTCTCGAAGTTGCGGTACCACCCCGACCCGTCGGTCTCGCCGACGAAGCTGATCCAGTCGATCACCGGGCAGAGTGAAGCGGCCGCCGTGAAGCGGTTCGTGTGGCCGACGGTCCAGGCCGTCAGCACGCCGCCGCCCGAGCAGCCGTACACGAACAGGTTCCTGGTGTCGATGTATCCCCGGCCGATCACCGTATCCACACCGGCCATCAGGTCGTCGAAGTCCTTGCCCGGATAGGCATTCTTGATCTCGTTCGTGAACTTCACGCCGTACCCGGTGCTGCCGCGCGGATTCGTGTAGAGCACCACGTACCCGTTGGCGGCGTTGTCCTGCCGCGCGAAGCTGAACGCGACGTTGTACATCGACTGCGGTCCGCCGTGGATGTCGAGGATCAGCGGGTACTTTTTCGCCGGGTCGAATCCGGGCGGCTTCACGATCCATCCCTGGATCTTCAGTCCGTCCGTCGACGTGTACCAGACCTCTTCCGTCTGCGCGAGTTCCTTTCCGCGAATCACGTCTTCGTTGATCGCCGTCACCTGCGCAAACGTCGACGTCGCGCCGGTCTTCGGAATCGCGAACGTCACCACATCGTTCGGCAACGTTGGCGTCGAGCGCACGCCGACGGCGACACCGCTTCGCCCGACGTCCGTGACCGTGAGGACCTGCTTCCCTGTCGTCACCGCTCGCACCTGCCCGCTCACCGGCGCGAAATAGAGGTTCTTCGAACCCTCGCTCTCGACGTTGAAGTACACGCCGCCGCCGTCTGTCGCCCAAAGCATTCCGGAGATCGGACGGTCGAGGTTTGCGGTGAGGACGCGGCGGTTCGACCCGTCGGAATTCATCACGGTGAGCCGCGATTCCGACCACGCCGAATGATCGACCGAGTCCGCCGACATGTAGGCGATCAGCTTGCCGTCGGGCGAGTAGGCGGGACTGTTGTCCGGGCCCGCGTGGTGTGTGAGCTGCACGACGGCGCCGCTCTCGACATTGGCCGAATAGATCTCCGACTCGCGGAACGCGTGCTCGGCGTCCTCGACGCGATTCGACGAGAAGGCGATGGTCTTGCTGTCCGCCGAGAAGGTCGCCCCGCTGTGGTTCCAGTCGCCGTTCGTCACCTGGCGCGGGGTGCCGCCGTCGGCCGAGATGACGAAGATGTGCCGGTACGATTCGTCGGTGTAGCCGATGCGGTCGGAGCGGAAATCGAGACGCATCACGATCTTCGGCGGCTCGATCCACTTTGCGCCCTTCGGCACGGCCGGCATCGCGATTCGCCATTCCTGCTTCACCGGCACGTTCATCGTGAAGGCGATCGTCTTGCCGTCCGGCGACCACTCCAGCGCGGCCGGCGTCTCGGTCAGGTGTGTGATCTGGCTCGCCGCGCCCTCGGCGTCCATCCACCGCACCCAGACCTGCGAGCCGCTGGGCTCACCTTTGGCCACGTAGGCGATGCGCTTTCCGTCGGGTGACCAGCGCACGTCGGATCCCTGCGCGAGCGCGCGCTGATGCGAGCCGTCGGCGTTCATCATCCAGAGGGTTGTCTCCCACTTGTCGTTCATCTTGTCGATCCAGCGGCGCGTGTAGATGATCTGCGCGCCGTCGGGGGAAAGCTGCGGCGTCTGGACGTCCACCCAGTCGAGATATTGCTCGAGGGAGAGTTTGCTCTGGGCGTGCGACTGCGCCAGCAGCGGACCGGCGGCGGCGATGAGCAGCAGGGCGCAGAGCGTGGCGCGAACGTGAAGACGCATGGTCACTCCGAAGTGTGTGTGGTAGAGGGGACAACGTGCGGAAATCAGAGGGGATTCGCTAGGGTCCGCTTCCGGTTCGTGCAAGCTGCGCGATGCTCCCGGCGGGCGAGATGGTATTCGCCCAGGACGGCCTTCCGCATCGCGTCGCTGTCGCGCCGCTCGCCCGGGCTCGTCCTGTGCGAACACCATCCCGCCCACCGTGCCATCAGTGCCTCGGAGAGAGCGGGTGGGTATGTCCCGACGGGTCCGCTCGCTGTATGGACGGAGCCCGGCGGGACATACCCGCACGCGAACGACCACCGCCCGGCGGGACATGCCCGCACGCGACCGACGAGGCCAGACGTGCGACGACCTATTGCCGCGCCAGTTCCGCCTGCCGCCGGCTAAGCCATATCCCCAGCCCGAGCCACACCGCCGACATCGGCACCGCCACCCAGCTGATGGCCGACAGGCCAAGCCCCAGCGCGGTGAGTCCGGCGAACGTCCACGCGCCAATCTGGTCTCCGCCGCGGTAGACGAACGTCTCGATGAAACTCTTCGCCTTGTACTTGTCCTCGCGCGGCACCACGGTGAACAGCACTTCCATTCCCGGGTTCGTCAGGGCGAAGTTCCCGGCCCGGCGGAGCACCACGAACGCCGCGAGCGCGCCGAATACGGGAACGCTCGCCAGTACACCGAAGCCGAGCATCGACACGATGGGAAGAAACGCGAGCGCCGACACGAGGCCGAACCAGCGGATGATCCGTCCGGTGAGGAAAATCTGTGTGAGCACCGTCAGCACCTGCACGAGCAACTCGACGCGTGCGAGCACCGCCGTGCGCGTCGCACGGTCGGCGAACGTGCCGCCGACGATCGACGACTGCTCGAAGTACAGGAAGGTCGATCCGATCGTGAAGAGCACGAGGAAGACTGCGATCCCAAGCAGGTACGGCGATTTGACGGTGTGCGTGAAGCCGGCCCACAGATTGCCGCCGACCGCGCGCCCCTGGAGCTGCGCCACCTGCGCCACCTGCGCCACCTGCGACAGCTGCGCCACCTGCGATAGCTGCGCCCGGCGATCGGCGTTCCCCGCGCGCTCTGGGGCGCTCTCGGGCAGCGGGAAATGGGCCACCGCCACCACCGCGAGCTCGAGCAGCACGCAACTCACGAGCAGCAGGTTCACGTCACCGATGCCCTTCGCGAGCGTGGCGGTCGCCGCGCTCCCGGCCACCGACCCGAGCGTCCCGCCGACGCCGATGAATCCGAACAGCCGCTTGGCCTGGTCGCTCCGGAAGACATCCGCCATGAAGCACCAGAAGAGCGACGTGACGAACAGGTTGAACATGCTCGTCCACACGAAGAACGCGCGGCTGGTCCAAACGTCCACCGCTGAGCCGTCGTGCCCGCGGCCGAGGCGGAGGAGCACGTAGAAGACGAGCAGGCTCGCGACGATCACCTGATAGGCGTAGGGAATGAACTTGCGCGG